>CANQIJ010000134.1 GCA_947624025.1 uncultured Lachnospiraceae bacterium
ACAGCTTACCAGCAATTCCTGGGACGGATTGGCGATCGCCATGGTCAGGCCCTCCCGTATCGCCATGGTCAGGAACGCGGCATTGACATAGCTGCGCTCAGGCAGGCCGAAGGAAATATTGGAAAGCCCGCAGATCGTGGCAAGCCCGTGTTCTTTGCAATACCGGATCGTCTGCAGGGCTTCGACCGCCGCCGCCTTATTGGCGCCTACCGTCGTCACAAGTCCGTCCACAACGATATCTTCCCTGCGCATTCCAAGCTCCAGCGCCCTAGCCTGTATCTTTTCCATGATCGCTGTCTTCTCGTCCAGGTCCTTAGGCAGACCCGCGTCCGAGAGCGGCAGCAATACAAACATCGCCCCGTATCTGCGGACAACGGGAAGCAGCTGTTCCAGCTTGATCTTTTCACCGGAGACCGAGTTGACAAGCGCCCTCCCCGGGTATCTGCGAAGCGCCGCCTCCAGCACATCTATATGGCTGGAATCGAGGGACAGCGGAAGATCCGTGACGCCGGACACCGTCTCGATCACCTGAAGCATCACGGCTTTCTCGTCGATGCCGCTCATTCCCACATTGATGTCCAGGATTTCTGCGCCGCACGCCTCCTGCTCCTCGGCGAAGTCCGCCACCAGATCCATACTGCCGTTTCTGATCTGCTCCTGGAGTTTCTTTTTACCCGTAGGATTGATGCGCTCTCCGACAATGATAAATCTGTCGTCAAGCCCGAAGGACACCGTCCTGCGTTCACTGGTCAAAAACCGTCTGCCGGAGGGCTTTCTCCTGCGGACGGGCATATCGTCTACGGCCTTCTTTGTCATGCGGATATACTCAGGCGTAGTCCCGCAGCAGCCGCCCACAATGGACGCTCCGGCGTCCACAAGGTTTTTCATGTATTCGCTGAAAGCTCCGGGCCCCATGTTGTAAACCGTGTTCCCGGCGTCATCGAGGCAGGGAAGACCCGCATTGGGCTTCGCGATGACAGGTATACTCGTGACATCCGCCATAGCCCGCACGATATCGATCATTTTGTCGGGCCCGGTGGAGCAGTTGACGCCAACAGCCGCCGCTCCCAGGCTTTCCAGCACGACTGCGGCGGTAACGGCATCCGTACCGTAGAGCGTTCTGCCGTTCTCCTTAAATGTCAGCGTTGCCAGCACCGGCAGACTGCAGACCTCCTTGGCGGCGATGAGCGCCGCCCTTGTCTCCTGCAGACTCATCATCGTCTCCACCACCAGAAGATCAACGCCCGCCTCGACCAGATAGCCGATCTGTTCCTTGTAGACATCGATCAGCTCTTCAAAGTCCAGATGACCCACGGGTGTAAGCTGTTCGCCCGTCATGGTGATGTCCCCGGCGACCAGCGCCCGATCCCCGACGGCCTCCTTGGACAACGCGACCAGCTCCTGATTCATCTCCCGTATCCTGCCTTCCAGTCCGTATTCCTTTAATTTGATGCGGTTGGCGGTAAAAGTCGGAGCATAGACAATATGGCTCCCCGCATCGACAAACTCTCTCTGCAGGCCGATCAGGATCTCACGGTTATCCAGTATCCATTGTTCGGGACATACGCCCGCCGGCATACCCTTTTTCTGCAGATTCGATCCCGTGGCGCCGTCCAGATACAGGATCCGGTCTTTTGTCAACGCTTTAAAATCCTGAATATCCATCCTACTGTGCGCTCTCCTGCTCTTCATTTTCCGTGGGCTCCTCATCGGTCTTATTCAGATATCCGCCGCCGAGAATACCTTCATCTTCGGTATAGGTGATGCCCTCTCCCTCGGGGATCTGTCCGTGAAGGATCATGATGATATACTGAATACGGAGGTTCGCCCTGTCATAATATTCCCTCGCAGCCTGTGCAGACGCCTCGTTAAAGGCTTCCCCCTCATACGCCTCATGATACAGTGCAACAGCCTGCTGCATATTTTCATCCGCCTCGTCCGCCAGACTGTCTACCGTTGAAAATTCTTCCGGCGTCTCGAGCTCCGCCATCCAGGACACTTCCTCCTGCAGCCGGTCAAGATAGGACAGGAGCTGTCCGACGGCATCCTCGTCAGAAGCATCGATAGCATTCATTCCGTCGTTACATGCCGCAACATTCTCGAAAAACGTGTTCATATCCTCCTGATAGGCAGTCAACTCCTCGTCTTCCCCGCAGGCGGTCAGAAGCCACATGCACAGCATACCTGTCAAGATCGTCGTTATCCTTCTTCGCGTATTCAACACAAGGTCCCCCATCTGTCATTTTATCCGTTCTATCTACATTTCCGTTTCTGCATATTACCGTTATATCCGTATTCCTTCGCATATCCGCCGCGCCGCAGTCACCGTGCCGGCCGCATGACAGCCGTGCTTCAGAGCCACTTATCCAGCGCTTCCTGCAATTTGGCCACCTCAACGGGTTTCGACATATGATCACTCATGCCCGCTTCATGCGCTTCCCTGATATCATCCGCAAACGCGTTGGCGGTCATGGCAATGATGGGAATGCGTCCCGCGTCCTCCCGCTCCATGGCACGGATGCGCTTCGTCGCTTCGTAGCCGTTCAGAACAGGCATCTGGACATCCATAAAGATCAGATCGTAGTAACCGATGCCGCTCTTCTCCACCAGCTCCACGGCTTCCTGACCGTCCGCCGCCTGTTCGACGGTAACACCGATATAGGACAGCAGTTCCACCGCGATCTCACGGTTCAATTCATTATCCTCCACCAGGAGAACTCTCTTGCCGTCATGACTCTCCATCTCCAGCTTTGCCGACTCCGATGCTTTTTGGACACCGTCCTGCGACAGCACCGATCTCAGCGCATAGATCAGGCGCGCACGGAACAGCGGTTTCTCGATAAACGCCCGGATCCCCGCTTCTCTTGCCTGGGCCTCGATCTCCGTCCAATCATAAGCCGACAGAATGATGATCGGAATATCATCGCCGACTCTGTCACGGATCTCCTTCGCCGTCTCCACCCCGTCTTTGCCCGGCATCTTCCAGTCCAGTATCACCGCCGCATAGTCTTCTTTTGCCCGGTGCGCGGACACGGTCTTCTCCACGGCTTCGTCACCGCTTAATACCCACTGCGCTTCCATACCGATGCTGTTCAGGATGTCGCAGGTGCCGATACAGGAATCCTGATCGTCATCGGCGACGAGCACCCTGAGAGCTTCCAGATCTTTCACATCCTCTGCGGGTACGTCCTGCAGCTTCAGATGCACCTGCACCGTAAACCGCGAGCCCTGCCCCGGTGTGCTTTCCACCGTGATATCGCCCTCCATCATGCGCACGATATTGCGGGTGATGGACATACCCAGTCCCGTGCCTTCGATATTGCGGCTGACAGAATCCTGGGATCTGGAAAAAGGATCAAAGATCGTCTTGATAAACTCCCGGTCCATGCCGATCCCCGTATCCTCGCAGACGAACTCATAGCATCCCATTCCGTTGATGCGGGAATCGCACTCCCGGATCGAGAAGGTGATCGTTCCCTCCTCGGGCGTAAACTTGACGGCATTGCCCAGAATATTGACAAAGATCTGGCGGAGCCTGAGCGTATCGCCGATCACATCTTCATGAATCATATTGGAAACGTGTACCCTGAGCTTCTGTTTCTTGGCGTTGACCTGCGGTCTGATAATGGTAACGACGCCGTCCACCATCTCCGATAGGTTGAACGGCTCCTCGTTTAACGTCACCTTGCCGCTCTCGATCTTCGACATATCCAGTACGTCGTTGATCAGCGCCAGCAGATGACGGCTGGATATGGTGATCTTATTCAGACAGTCCTTCAGTCTGTCGGGATCGTCCATATGCATCACCGCCACGGCGGTCATCCCCATGATGGCGTTCATGGGAGTCCTGATATCATGGGACATGCGCGCCAGGAAATCCGACTTGGCGCGGTTGGCGGCCTCCGCCGCATCCGAGGCGCTCTTTAAGGCAAGCCTGATGCTGATCTCCCTCTCCTTGATCGTCGTTACGTCCTGAATGGCAAACAGCACCTTGACCGCCCTGCCTTCTTCTCTCTGCAGGCACAGCACATACATATTTTCCCATCTGTGGCCGTCCATCTCGATCTGATACTCATACTGCAGATAGGGCACATCCTCCGTCAGCCTGGACTGCACATGTTCTCTGCTGATCACGACCGCCATCGTCTTTCCGCTGTCGTCATCGGCAATATATTTGGGCGCCAGGTGCCGTACCAGATCCGTATATCTGCCTTTCTCCGGCGCATCACCCTTCTTGCCCTCCAGATATTCATAAGTATCCTCTTCAAAATCAACCAGCGCAAACCGGGTAAACAGATGCGGCACGGCATCCACGACCTGCGATATCTCGCGGTTTTCCGTGATCAGCTTCTTTCTCTGCACCCAGTTCTTGACGACCAGATATACGACATAGACCAAAAAGGCGATTAAGAGCCTGACCTCCAGCCGGATTCCGATCGCATTGGCACTCTGCGTCATATCTTTGTTCAGTTCGGACGGAAAGCTCTGCACGAGCAGCCATTCGCCTCCCTCAAGAGGCGTGACATAGGCGCTTCCTTCGCCGCTTGCACCGATGTAATTAAACCGCGTGGCAGCGCTGTTGGCAAGCGCATAGTCCAGCCTGGACTGATCTGCAGGCTTCAGCTTATCGCTGCTCTTCAGGCTTTCGACCAGATTCTCCGGCTTGCTGCCGTCGCCGGAGTAAACGATCACATCGCCGTTCTTCTCGATCAGATAACTGCTCCCGCGCCTGCCGAAATAGGCGCTGTCAGCCAGGCGCTCGTACACCGTATCTTCTCTCAGGATACCGCTCAGAACGCCGATGATCTCATTATGATAAGAAAAGGGGGTATAAAAGATCAAAAGAGTCTCGTTTGTGATCCGGGAATTGCGGACCACGCATTTGCCGCTGTTGCCTCGCATACCGTCAAGGAAGTATTCCCTGTCGCTTAAGTCCGCCGTCCGTCCGTCTGCGGTCAGATCGATCCCGTCAGTTGATATGAACTCCACATAGTCAAAAAAAGAACGGTCCGACATATCCCGCAGCAGCTCGGAATCCACGACGGGCTCCGTCATATTGGCGCTGTAGAGATGGGATATGATCTCCACATTGTTCTGTGCCAGATCGATCAGGTCGTTCATGCGCGCGGCGGACTGCATGGTCGCCGACTCGATAAAGCTGTCGTTCTGCTCCAGAATGCGACTGCTGTTATCTAACGCAAAGCGGGAAAAGGAGAAAGTTACAAATGCCAGCAGTGCACAGATAAAAACGATCTCCCAAAAAATAGTCTTGTTTTCTTTCTTTCCCGAAGCTCTCATAGATCCTCCCATGCTGTCCGTATCACATGCCGCACCGGACTCGGGAACTGCCGTTTCCCAAGTCCGGCGGCTATTGGGTCTTCGTACATTTTACCATGGGATATTTGATGTTGCAACATCAAACCCGGATTTAAAAGCTTACGATCCAGAACTTTAAACAGAAAATGTCGGTTTATGAAATCCCTCAGATCTCTATCGCACAGTCGGGCTCTACCTTTCTGCAGGCCTTAAGGACCTGCTTCATAACAGATCTCTCATCCGCACCCTCGGCAAATTCCACCTTCATCTTCTGCGTCATGAAGCTGACGACCGCCTCTTTGACGCCATCTGTTTTATTGGCAGCCTCCTGCATCTTATCCGCACAGTTTGCACAGTCCACCTCGATCTTATACGTTTTGCTCATACGATTCTCCCTTCCGTTACCGGACCGGTCCTATTCTTCCACATGCTCCATTCCCATACTGATGATCGCACGGACATGCTCATCGTCCAGCGAATAGTAGATCGATTTCCCATCACGGCGAAACTTCACCAGTTTGGACGACTTCAGGATCCTCAGCTGATGGCTCACGGAAGACTGGCTTAAGTTCAACAGCCTCGCGATATCATTGACGCACAGCTCGTTATCGAACATGGCATAGAGGATCTTGATCCTCGTGGAATCGCCGAAAACCTTAAAAAGCTCGGCCAGATCATACAGGATCTCATCGTCCGGCTGCTGTTCCATCACCCTGTCCACGATATCCTCCCGTCCGTTCTTTGATCCGCCGTTTGAAATCTGTTCTCTGTTCATGTGTTCTGCTGGCACCGCATCCTCCTTTAACACATGTTTATCTGTTCATATGTATAATATTACATTTATCACATTCGGTCAACCTGTTTTTTAACTTTTCCCTTGAAAGCCGTCTCCCGGCATCGGCGCACATCGGAACAGTCATTGCCTGATCTGGCCGTTCCCCCGTATCAGATATTTATAGGTGGTCAGCTCCTTTAAGCCCATGGGCCCCCTGGCATGGAGCTTCTGCGTACTGATGCCGATCTCTGCGCCGAAGCCGAACTCAAAGCCATCCGTGAACCGCGTGGACGCATTGACATAGACGCAGGCGGAATCAACCCCGTTCAGGAAATATTCCGCATGCGCCGCATTCTCCGTGATAATGGCATCGGAATGTCCGGTGTTGTAGCGGTTGATATGCGCCACGGCCTCCTCGACGGACGACACCGTTTTCATGGAGATGATGTAATCCAAGTATTCCGTTCCGTAATCTTCCTCCGTGGCATCCACAGCATCGGGGATATAGGCCTTGATCCCGGGATCGACCCGCATTTCCACATGCTTATTTCTGAGCGCATCGGCTAACGCCGGCAGGATCCGGTCGGCGATCCCTGCATGGATCAGGAGAGATTCGCAGGCATTGCACACGCCGATCCGCTGAGTCTTGGCGTT
>CANQIJ010000135.1 GCA_947624025.1 uncultured Lachnospiraceae bacterium
TTGCGGATATGAATCCTCTAAGTGGATGGGGCAGTGCCCCGGCTGCAAAGAGTGGAACAGTATGGTGGAAGAGAAAGCGGCGGTGAAGGGCCCGGGCGTTATGCGCGCCTCAGGCGGCAGGGGCGTGCGCACCGCCGCTGTTCCCGCCCGCTTATCGGAAGTGAATACACAGAAAGAGGACCGTATGCTCACGCATATGGAAGAATTGGACAGAGTGCTGGGCGGCGGTATCGTTCCCGGCTCCCTGACGTTAGTGGGCGGCGATCCGGGGATCGGCAAGTCCACGCTGTTACTGCAGGTATGCAGGCATATGGCGGCGGACGGCCGTAAAGTATTATACATATCAGGCGAAGAGTCGCTTCGCCAGATCAAGCTAAGGGCTGACAGACTGGGAACATTCTCGGATAATCTGCTGCTTCTGTGCGAGACGAACCTGGAGGCGGTGGAGGATACGGTCCGCAGCCTGATGCCGGACATTACGATCATTGATTCCATACAGACGATGTACCATGAAGATGTCTCTTCCGCACCGGGCAGCGTGTCTCAGGTGCGCGAATCCACGAATGTACTTCTCCAGCTTGCCAAAGGCCTGAACATATCCATCTTTATCGTAGGCCATGTGACCAAGGAGGGCACGGTTGCGGGCCCCAGGGTACTGGAGCATATGGTGGATACGGTGCTTTATTTTGAAGGCGATAGACATGCGTCTTACAGGATACTCAGGGGCGTGAAGAACCGTTTCGGGTCTACCGATGAGATCGGCGTGTTCGAAATGAAGGAGGAGGGGCTCGTGGAAGTAAAAAATCCCTCTGAATTTATGCTGAGCGGCAAGCCGGAGGGGGCGAGCGGATCAGTCGTGTCCTGCTCGATGGAAGGTACGCGGCCGATGCTTTTGGAGATCCAGGCGTTAGTGTGCCGCAGCAATTTCGGAATCCCCAGGCGGCAGGCGAACGGAACGGATTTCAATCGCGTGAATCTGCTGATGGCAGTTCTGGAAAAAAGAATGGGCGTACAGATGTCCGACTGCGACGCCTATGTGAATCTGGCGGGCGGCCTGAAGATCTCGGAGCCGGCGATCGATCTGGGCATTGCCATGGCGATCGTGTCCAGCTTCAAGAATAAAGTGATAGACGATAAGACCGTTGCGTTCGGAGAGGTCGGCTTAAGCGGTGAAGTGCGGGGCGTTTCCATGGTGGAGCAGCGTGTCGGGGAGGCGGCCAAGCTGGGCTTTACCACCTGTATCATACCGGAGGTCAACTGCGCCCGGTTAAGGCCCGTAAAGGGGATCAGGGTGATCGGCGTGAAGACCGTGCAGGATGCGGTGGATCTGATCCAACTTAAAATGTGACAAAAGTATGACAAATATTAACAAAATGTTAACAAAATGTCTTTTTATATGTTCAAATTGCACTCCGTATGGTAGAATACAAAGGATGCATTAGATAGAATGCCAGAAGGAGTCACTTATGGACAAGCAGACAAAAGACGACAAAGGGAAAAAATGCAGGCTGGTAAAAAATGTTCCGCTGCTGATCGCTGAGATCGTAGTGCTGCTTTTGGCGGTTGGGATCATGTATGTGGTGGTTACCGCGACCGGGGATGTGGAGCGCAGGGATATCGACCGGGAGAAGATAGCGGTCAATGAAGAAGTGGCCGAGACGATGCAGACGGTCAAAGACAGTGAGACGGACGGAGAGGTCAAGGGTTATTACAATATAGCTTTGTTCGGTGTGGATGCGAGAGACGGCGAGCTGGGGAAAGGCACTAGAAGCGATACGATCATCATAGCCAGCATCAATATGGATACCCAGGAGATCAAGCTGATCTCGGTATTCCGCGATACGTTTCTGAATCTTGGAAATGACTCCTATAATAAATGCAATGCCGCGTATGCTCAGGGCGGTCCCGAGCAGGCGATCAGCATGCTGAACATGAACCTCGATCTTAATATCACCGACTATATTACGGTCGGGTTTGGCGGACTGATCGATTCGGTGAATGCACTCGGCGGTATCGAGATGGAGGTTACCGAGGCGGAGCTTCCCCATCTGAACAATTATCAGTTGTCTATGGCTAAGGATCTGGGGGTAGATTATATACCGGTAGAGCACAGCGGCAGACAGCTTTTAAACGGGCTGCAGGCTACGGCATACTGCCGGATCCGTTATACGAAGGGCGACGATTTCAGACGGGCTGAAAGGCAGAGGGATGTGCTGACAGCCATGATGAATAAGGCCAAGACCGCGTCCGTAAGTTCATTGACCGAAATGGTCCATGCTATTCTGCCGGAAGTGCAGACGTCTCTCGGCGTGAACGAGATCTTGAGTGTTCTGGGGAGCGTGACGGGCTACAATGTAGTAGCCAGCGACGGATTCCCGTTTGAGGACGGCCGGGTGGGAGCCAACCTGGGCAGCAAGGGCAGCTGTGTGGTTCCGGACGATCTGGAAGAAAATGTAGTCAGGCTCCATGAGACCCTGTATCCTGAAACCGGCTATACACCCTCGAAGCAGGTAGTCAGTATCAGCGGTGAGATAGAAGAGATGACGGACGAATATATCAATCATACATGAGACATATTAAGACCGGGTGGCGTATGGCAGCAGTCAGGGTATCCCCTGGCTGCTGTTTGGCAGTTATAACGGAAAGGATCTGGCTATGGGTAAATTGCTGGTTTATCTTAAGGACTATAAGAAGGAAGTAGTCCTTGCTCCGCTTTTTAAGATGCTGGAGGCGGGGTTTGAACTGTTTGTGCCGCTTGTCATGGCGGCGATCATCGACCGTGGCATCGTGGCCGGCGATACGCACACGGTGCTCCGGATGGGGGCGCTGCTTGTCGCGCTTGGCGTGATCGGGCTTATATGCTCCATCACGGCGCAGTATTTTGCCGCCAGGGCTGCGGTAGGCTTCTCGGCCAAATTGAAGCATCAGCTCTTCGCCCATATCCAGGGGCTTTCTTATACGGAGATCGATACGCTGGGAACGGCCACCATGATCACGCGTATGACTTCCGATGTCAATCAGGTGGAGAACGGAGTCAATATGGTGCTGCGCCTTTTCCTTCGCTCCCCTTTTATCGTTTTCGGCGCAATGGTTATGGCGTTTACGATCGATGTGCCGGCGGCGCTTATCTTTGCGGTGGCGATACCGCTTCTGTCGGTCGTTGTGTTCGGTATCATGATGCTGACCATGCCTTTGTACAAAAAGGTGCAGGCCGGGCTTGACAGCGTACTGGCGTCAACGAGGGAGAATCTTACCGGAGCCCGTGTGATCCGCGCTTTCAGTAAGGAGAAGGAGGAGACGGATTCCTTTGAAAAAAAGAATGACAGCCTCACCAATATGCAGCTGTTTGTCGGCAGGCTGTCTGCATTGACCAATCCGGTCACATATATAATCGTCAATGCCGCAACGATCGCGCTGCTGTATACCGGCGCTGTGCGCGTGGACGAGGGAACGATCACGCAGGGGCAGGTGGTCGCGCTGGTCAATTATATGTCGCAGATCCTGGTGGAGCTGGTAAAGCTGGCGAACCTGATCATTACGATCACAAAAGCGCTGGCCTGCGCGAACCGTATCGGGAACGTTTTTGAGATCTCCTCCAGCATGGAGTGGAAGAAGCAGACGGACGACGGTTATGCGGCAAAGGACTCTGCAGGCGGGATGCGGGACCCGGGCGGTGCCGGCAGCAAAACGGAAGACTACGCTGTGGAATTTGAACATGTATGCCTGACATATGCGGGCGCGGGGGCGGAAGCGCTCACGGACATTGACCTTCGGGTAAAAAGAGGCGAGACAATAGGGATCATCGGCGGTACGGGCTCGGGCAAGACTTCTCTGGTCAATCTGATTCCCCGGTTCTATGACGCGACCAAAGGGTGCGTCAGGGTGGACGGGCGTGACGTGCGGGATTATACGATGGAGGAGCTGCGCGGTAAGATCAGGGTAGTGCCGCAGAAAGCGGTGCTTTTTCAGGGAACGATCAGAGAGAATCTGCAATGGGGTTCACCGGGCGCATCGGACGAGGAGCTGTGGAAGGCGGTTGAGATCGCTCAGGCCAAGGAGTTTGTGGAGCAGAAGGCGGGGAAGCTGGATTACCGCATCGCGCAGGAAGGCAGGAACCTTTCGGGCGGTCAGCGGCAGCGTCTGACGATCGCCAGGGCACTTGTGGGAGCTCCCGGGATCCTGATCCTTGACGACAGCGCATCGGCGCTCGACTATGCGACGGATGCGGCCTTAAGACAGGCGATAAGCCGCATGGAAGGCGATACGACAGTTTTCCTTGTTTCCCAGAGGGCTTCTACGATACGTTATGCGGATCAGATCATCGTGCTGGAGGACGGGGAGAAAGCGGATGTCGGTACGCATGAAGAGCTTTTGGAGCGGTGCAGCGTATATCAGGAGATCTATTATTCTCAGTACCCCAGGGATGAGGAGGCGCCGTCATGAGAGAAACAAAAAAACGCAGGGATGCGCACAGCCGGGAAGAGCAGGGCACTGCATATGGCCCGAAGGAGAACGGAAGCGTGAAGAAGAGCGGACAGTGGGAAACCGTACTTAAGGTGTTGAAATATATCAGGAAATACTGGATCTATCTGGCGTTGTCCATTGTCCTGGCAGCGCTTACGGTGGCACTCACGCTGTATCTTCCAATATTGACCGGAAGAGTCATTGATCTGCTGATCGATCGGGGCATGGTAGATTTCCCGGGGATCTTCAGGATCCTTCAGAGGATGGCTGCCGCCATAGCGGTTACGGCTGCGGCGCAGTGGATCATGAACGTGTGCAACAATAAGATGACATACCGCATCGTGCAGGATGTGAGAAATGAGGCTTTTCGCAAGATTGAGATCCTGCCGCTTAAATATATTGACGGACATTCCTACGGAGAGGTAGTCAGCCGGGTGATAGCCGATGTGGACCAGTTCGCGGACGGGCTCCTGATGGGCTTTACGCAGTTTTTTACGGGCGTGATCACGATCATCGGCACCCTTGGATTTATGCTGAGCGTCAACGCGGTCGTCACGGGGGTCGTTGTCCTGATCACGCCGCTCTCCTTTGTGGTGGCGGCATTCATCGCGAAGAAAACCTATGTGATGTTCCGGATACAGTCAGAAACGCGGGGTGAACAGACGGCCCTGATCGGAGAGATGATAGGAGATCAGAAGATCGTGCAGGCTTTTTCCCACGAGGATGAAGCGATGGAAGAGTTTGATGAGATCAATGACAGACTGGAAAAATGTTCGCTGAAGGCGATCTTTTATTCCTCTCTCACCAATCCTGCGACCAGATTTGTCAATAACCTGGTGTACGCGGGTGTGGCGGTGACGGGCGCGCTCTATGCCATCCGCGGCGGTATCAGCGTCGGGCAGCTGTCATGCTTTCTGACCTATGCCAATCAGTATACGAAGCCCTTTAACGAGATATCGGGCGTGGTGACGGAATTGCAGAATGCGCTGGCGTGTGCCGCGCGGGTCTTTGAACTGATCGATGAGGAAGCGCAGATACCGGACCGGGAGGATGCGGTGACGCTTGCGGATGTGGACGGCAGGGTGGATCTGAACCATGTGTATTTCTCTTATGTGCCGGACAAAAAGCTGATCACGGATCTTAACCTGTCGGTAAAGGCCGGTCAGAGAGTGGCGATCGTGGGTCCTACAGGCTGCGGCAAAACCACCGTCATCAATCTGCTGATGCGTTTCTACGATGTGCACAAAGGCGCTATCTGTGTGGACGGTACGGATATCCGGGATGTGACAAGGAGCAGCCTGAGAAGCAATTACGGTATGGTTTTGCAGGAAACATGGCTGAAAGCAGGTACGATCAGGGATAATATCGTGATGGGAAAGCCTGACGCCACGCAGGAAGAGGTCATCGCGGCCGCGAAGCTGTCCCATGCGCACAGCTTTATCAAGAGAATGCCGCAGGGGTATGATACGGTGATCGGAGAAGAGGGGGGAAACCTGTCGCAGGGACAGAAGCAGCTCCTGTGCATTACGCGGGTCATGCTGTGCCTTCCGCCGATGCTGATCTTAGACGAGGCGACGTCCTCTATCGATACGCGCACGGAGATCAGGATCCAGAAGGCCTTTGCCGCCATGATGGAAGGCAGGACCAGCTTTATCGTGGCCCACAGACTGTCAACGATACGGGAAGCCGATGTGATCCTTGTCATGAAGGACGGCAATGTGATCGAGCAGGGCAGTCATGAGACGCTTCTTAGGCAGAACGGCTTCTATGCTGCGCTGTATAACAGCCAGTTCGCGCCTCTGGCGTGACGCAAAACGCTACAGATATTCGCTCTCCGCGTTGTAGTCCATGTAGGAGGATGAAATGTCTTTGATCGTGCCGTTTTCCCATTGGAACAGAAGATGGCGGTATTCTACATGGTGTGCGGACAGATATTCCCCGGAGCGTAAGAGGGGCATCAGGTCAGACAGCCCGATCCCGTTTTCTTTACAGAAGGCGACGGGTTCCATCCATACGCCGTCGATAAAAAATGCGGGCAGCAGGATATCGATATCGCTGTCAAAAGGGATCTCGTCCGCCTCGGGAACCTGATAGGTCTCTCCGCCGTCCGTGGAAGTAAAAAGCTTATATTCTCCGTAGGCTGCAAGGAAGGTTTCGGGCGTATCCCCGGGGATGATTCCGCAGCTCGTGCCGCCCGTCTGTTCGTTCAGCACATAATCTGCGGCAACAG
>CANQIJ010000136.1 GCA_947624025.1 uncultured Lachnospiraceae bacterium
ATGATTATATCGAATCCATAGATATAGATGCCCTGGCCGCCTGTATGCAGTCACAGCCTAAGGCCGCCGGACGGATCCTTACCCGGAACCGTTTCACGGAAAACGGTCAGGTGTCTTACGAAGATGTGTGGGTATGCCGTTTTGCCAACAGACGCTACTATCATTTCGAGGGCACCGTCCATGAACAGATCGTCCCTATCGACCCGGCTATGCCCAAATATGCATACCGTGCTCCCGTCAGAGCGATCCATGTGGGATACGACGGAACCGAAGAAGAAATGCGCGAAAAAGCCAGACGCAATATCATCCTTCTGGAAAAAGTATTGCACACCGACGGCGCGGATCCTTATATCTATTATCAGTTGGGGCAGAGCTACCGCAAGATACACGATCCCGAAAAAGCCTTTTACTATCTGGATCTGGGGCTTTCCATGGATGTAGATCCCTCGCTGGATTACGTGCAGACCATGGTGGAATCCTACGGCTATACCCTGTTGGACCTTAAGCGAAATCAGGATGCCTTGAACCTTCTCGGCGTATATGACGTCTTTGCCGTAAGAGCCGATTTCGTATTTCTGATGGGGCTGATCTACATGAATAACGGGATGTTCGACCGGGCAATACAGGAATTCACAAAAGCTACCACAATGGAAGAGTTCGCGGTAGACGGAGTCAACAGTTATAAAGCCAACTACAATATTGGCGTCATCTACGAATGTACCGGGCATACAGAAGAAGCCAAAACAGCATACCGCAAATGCGGCGCATATGACCCAGCGTTAAAAAGGCTGCAGATATTATCATAGAACCTTTTCAGATCGGAGGGCACAATGGAAATACACGAGTCTGCTGAAGATTACCTGGAAACCATACTGATCTTGAACGAACGTCTGGGACAGGTCCGTTCCATCGACATCGCCACGGAGATGAACTACACCAAGCCCAGCATCAGCGTGGCCATGAAGAAGCTGCGCGAAAACGGTTATATACAGGTGGATCACGACGGATTTATCACGCTCACGCCGGCCGGCCGTGAGATCGCAGCAAGCATATACAACAGGCACACGGTCCTGACTAACTTCTTCGTATCACTCGGGGTAAATGAAAAGACCGCCGCCGAGGATGCCTGCAGGATCGAGCATGACTTAAGCGAAGAAACCTTTGATAAGATCATGAAACACGCTGCGGCCTTCATAAACGACAAGGGGAACCCATGAAAATATTATTTACTGAATGGCAAAGCTTCGGAAACGAAGATATGAAAGATGCCCTCCGCGCGGAGGGGCATACGTTCGCATGCTTTCCCTTCTCCAACAAGGATGCCCGGCGCGATGCGGAGCTTGAAGAGGATCTGACGGACGCTCTGCGTAAGGAAACACCGGACGCGGTCTTTTCCTTTAATTATTTCCCTGTGATCTCCAATGTGTGTAAGAAAGAGGACGTCCGCTACATTTCCTGGATCTATGACAGCCCTTACGTGCTGCTCTATTCCTATACCGTCATCAATCCGTGCAATACGATCTATATTTTTGACAAAGAACTCTATCTGGAATTTCATAAGGCGGGTATCGGGACCGTACACTATATGCCGATGGCCGCCAATACCGCAAGGCTGGATCAAACGACCGGCTCCGCAGCCTTTTTGTACGACGTTTCTTTCGTCGGCTCCCTCTATACGGAAGAGCACAACTTCTTCGACCGTATGACCGGTCTGTCAGACTATACCAAGGGTTATCTGGATGCGATCATGTCGGCGCAGATGAAAATACAAGGTTATAATTTTATACAGGAGTCACTCTCTCCCATTATGGACGACTTATACCGGGCGCTTCCGATGGACCCCAATCCCGACGGGGTGGAATCCAAAGAATATCTGTATGCGCAGTATGTGATCAACCGCAAGATAACGGGTCTGGAGCGTCAGGAACTGATCCGGGCTGTAACAGAACGTTTCTCTTTCGACCTGTTTACCCCCAATAAGAATTATACGCTGCCCAATCTCACGAACCACGGACCCGCAGATTATTATCGCGAAATGCCTCTGGTATTTCACTGCAGCCGCATCAATCTCAACATCTCTCTGCGCAGCATCAAGAGCGGCATCCCGCTGCGCGCCTTTGACATCATGGGGAGCGGCGGCTTTCTGCTGACTAATTTTCAGGCGGATTTCCTGGATGATTTCGTGCCGGGCGAAGATTTCGTCTACTACGAGAGCAAGGAGGATCTGCTCCGCAAGATCGAATACTATCTGCTTCATGAAGATGAGCGGATCGCTATCGCCGCAAACGGACACGATAAAGTAGCCGCCGGGCACACGTTCCGGCACAGGGTCAGGGAGATGTTTGGGTGAATAGCTTCGAAATTCCCTGCCGGTATCCAAACCTTTCTCTCACCGCTTCCTGCCCGGCCTGTGCGATACATTTGCGTTTATCCTCATGCCGCAGGTAATAATCAATCTTGTCCAGACATTCTTCTGCACTGTCATAACAGACATACTCCGCATCTTCCCTGAAAAACTCATCTATCTCCGGCTGTCTGTTGGTCAGTACAAAACCGCCGCATGCCATGATATCCAGTACCCGAAGCGGAATCCCGGAATGGATCGACCGAAGCGAAATGTTCAGATTGATCCTGCTTTGCGCAAACACAAGAGGCATCTGCGAGTGATAATCCACAACCCCTTTATGGTGCTTCTGCAGCAGCGGATACCCTGCAAGGTCTGAAGCCGAATACAAAGCGAAGCGATACTGCGCCCCGAAGCGCTCTGCGATCTGATGCAGCAGGATCCGCCGTTCTTCCACAGTTACCTTTTTCTCCAGAACAACCGCCTTAAGAACCTCCTCCGGTTCAACCAAATAATCTTCTCCCAGCATCAGACCGTTTTCTTCCATCTGAGCCCTGATGCCGGCAGATTCCAGTATGCCCGCATGGACCGCATCCTCCAGCAGATCCGCATCATAGCAAAAACACTGTCTGCTGATGAGATCATCCGTTACAGAGCGTTCCCTGTCACCCAGCAGCTCATCATAATAATTATGTTCGTCCGTATACAGTGACCCCACAAAAGAAATATCGTTCCGATATAAATCTCTTTCTTCCTGACGCGCACCCTGAATGATATGTTCAAAATATGACACATCCACAGACAACGGCACATGCCGCACCGTCCGCACCCCTTTTTCCTCAAGCCGCCGTACCATATCCCTATCAAATACACCGATACGATTACAGGATAGCATCACATGCTTTGCATACAGCGTGTGATGCGGGCAGTCATAAACCCATGAATAATAGGGGATCTTACAGGTATCACAGATCATAGAAATGATCGGGAAATAATTAAAGGACACGACCGCTTCTATCCCTTCTTTGTGAATAAACGGTATCATATCCGCAGCCAGCTCCAGATCGCGGGTGTAATGCCTGCAGGGCTTGTCATACCAGACAACTTCAAACCCCAGACCAATTAGATTGTCTGCCAATATCTGTTCATTGTTAGCACCCCAGGAATATAGCATGATCTTTGTGTCTGCTCCTGTTATGATTTCAGCATTCTGCATTGGTCCATCACCTTTTGCCTTGCATAGACACTGTTTTTCACCATCCGTTCCAGACATTCTTCAGTCAAACGTCCTTCCCTGTACAGACATACAAAACGAGAATCCTGCTGCTCAATATCATACTCCAGACGCTGCAGCCCAAATTTCACCTCCGTATATCTATCAAGAAGCTCTGTATAGTCTGCGCATCCTTCCCAAAAGATTTCCTTATTATAAACATCCATCTCGGCAACCCATATTTCTACCAGCTGTTGCGCAATATTACCCTCGGTGAAACTGATGCCGGCATCAGACGCTTTCTGCAGCAGCTGCGTCACTTCAACTAGTTTTCGCTGTTCCATCAGCACAGGCAAAACATTCCGTATCTCCTGCTCTTCCTTCGTCATAAACCCACCCTCAGAATATATCTTTATGCTGTCCTCCTGACTGTAGAGGAATCCCTGGGATGCATATGCTTCACAGAACGCCTTCCTGCTCTCGTCATAATGGTACAGTTTACTGAGTCCGCAATCATGCAGACACCATGGCGATTTCTGGTCGGGAATCACCACACGGTACCCCCGCTGAGCAAACTCTATCGACTGTGAAAGATCATAGTAATCCCATCCCTCCAGAATATCCTCCCGCCACGGAATATCATACTGGGTAGCCATAAACATACCGTCTATTGCCACTACATCACTCAAATTCCGTTCTGAATCTCTCCTAAGGCCAATACTCAATTCGCAATAAGAGTTCCAGCCCATAGTCCACCCGCAATTCCAGGCATTCCACATAATGCCATCCTTACGCCACTTGGTTGCCCCGATCACTCCGATCATACCCACATCGGGCTGTTCAGTAAAAATACGAAGCAGTTCCGCAAGCATATCCGGATAGATCAGAAAGGTATCCTGGTGCACATAGATCTTATATTTGGCATCCGAGCGGGACATTCCCTCGTTATAAGCCGCAGTCATTGACTTTGCCCCTGTAATGCACGTCCACGACAACTCATACCCCTCCGGCACATTCAGGTTCTTTATATAGCGCAGGCACTCATTCCAGTATGTCTCATTATGACTGGCAACAATAATCTCGATCTTATGGTCGTTCTTATCCTCACCCTCCTGCGGCTGCTTTGGGATTTCGTTCTCCCCTCGCCTGTTGATACGCATCATATCTCCATATTCCGCTATGAATTTTTGTCTTTCATTGTCATAATTATCCATACTGAGAAATCCGCAATCATGTACACACCAAGGTTCTTTCATACAGGGCACTGCCACCTTATATCCATGTCTGATAAATTCCATACTCTGAGAAACATCATAGAAATCCCACTTCTGAAACAAATCTTCCCGCCACTGAATGTCATACTGTGTGATCATGATCAGACCATCGATTGCCTCCACATCTATGTATGCCCTGGCCCTGTCCGTCTCGGTCTCTTCCCCAATATCCATCATTATCGTCTCATACACGTGTGTTTCATAAAGTTTTCCGTAACGATAACTATCCCACATGATTCCGCTCTTAGGCATCAAGGCGTTTCCTACATTGCCGATCATGCCAACTTCCGGGTGTTTTGTAAATATATCCAGACAATCCTGTATAAAATTATGATTCACAATAAAAACATCCTGATGCAGATATACCTTATATTTTGCCGGCGACGCATTCATCGCTTCATTATATCCAGATGTCATAGACCGGGCATCTTCCACCGTCAGTACATCGACACGGTACCCTTCCGGTATATTTAGACGACTGATATAATACAGGCACTCTTCCGTATACCACTTATCATTGCTGCATATGATAAAGCAAAAAAGTTTATCGTCCATCGGAAAAAACCTCCTTATATGTATCTTGAATATATTTACCCACTTTATCCATATGCTCCTTCAACACACAACGCTTCATCACTTCAGCAATTTCCTGCATCGATATTCGATACTGAGCGATAAATTCATAAAATGGCGCCATATCATCCATCAGGTCAAATTCGATCCTTCGCAGATAAAATTTCAGACTGATATACCGTCTGCGACACTCATCAAGCGTAGAACACTTATCGATAACCGTCCTCTGCTTGCCCGCTTTTTTTTCCTGCTCATACGCTGTCCACAAATAATACAGCATTGCTAAGTCATCGCTATGCGGTCCTACATTTTTTTCTTCCAACAGATCTGCAACCCAATCATACCCGCATTCAGAAAATAATTGGATGATCTTCTTCCAAAATATGTTATCATTCTGTACATTATCGCCAAAATTCATAGTTCCATCCTTTCACTGTCTTTCTTTACGACCCCATATATTGCAGATCCCTTTTTGTACTTATCGCAATCCTCCGTAGATTTCTTCAACAGTTTATGATACTATATTAACATGGAAACGAAATTTTTGCACCCAATATCTGTTTGTATCATAGCCAAAAACGAAGAAGCCCGCATCGAAAAATGCCTTGCATCCCTAAAGCCTTACGGTTTTGAGATCATCGTGGTGGACACGGGCTCTGCCGACCGCACCAAAGAGATCGCATCACAATATGCGGATAAAGTGCTGGATTATGCCTGGTGCGACGACTTCTCCGCCGCCCGCAATTATTCCCTGCAGGAAGCTTCCAACAACTGGATCTTCATGATGGACTGCGACGAGTGGATCAAGACGATCGATGTAGAAGAATTAAATTATTTCCGCAAACATCATCCGGACAGCGTGGGTGCCATATCCCGCGAAAATCTGGTCACACGGGATGGCCAGTATGTCTTAAACAATACCGATCATACAGAGCGCTTTTTTAACCGGAAGCTCTATCACTATACCGGCATTATTCACGAACAACTGACACCCATCCGTGGAACGGATCTCCCTTGTCTGCTTCTGCATACCACCATAGAGCACAGCGGTTATGATATGACCGAGGAGCAGCGCATCGCCAAGGGGCAGCGCAACCTGACCCTGCTCCATAAGCAGCTGGAACAGGAACCGGAGAATCCCTATGTCTACTATCAGCTTGGCAAGGGATACGAGATCGTTCAGGACTATGCATCCGCCTGTGAATACTATGGCAAGGGGCTCTATTTCGATGTGGA
>CANQIJ010000137.1 GCA_947624025.1 uncultured Lachnospiraceae bacterium
CATGACCGCCCGGATCTCCTTCAGCGTAAAATCCGACGGAAACATCATCTCTTCGCCGATATATCCCAGGCTTTCCAGATAACGGACGGGATCATCCTCATACCGCAGTCCGTCCACCCGCACCTCGCCCGCCGTTGCCCTGCACACATGGGTGATCAGGTTGAGCGTGGTCGTCTTGCCCGATCCGTTCTGCCCCACGTACCCCATGATATAGCCCTTCGGCAAGGTAAACGAGATATCCTCCAGACAGAAACCCTTATACCTCTTGCCCAGATTTTTTACCTCTAACAGTTCCATAGCTTCCTCCGTTCCAAAGTTCCTCGCTTCTGTTTATTTTCGTGCCGTATGGAGCAGCTTCTCAAACATCTCCGTCAGCTCCCCGTCCGTAAGGCCCACCATACGAGCCGTACTGACGGCCGTCGCAAGCCCTTCTTCCACGCGGGTCAGATATTGCCCGCGCACCGCATCGTTGTCCTTGGAGAGCACCACGCTTCCCTTGCCCTGCATGGTGGCGATAAACCCTTCCGCCTCCAGGTCGCTGTAGGCTCTTGTGGTGGTGATCACGCTGACGCCTGTCTCCTTCGCCAGCTGCCTGATAGACGGCAGTGTGCTTCCCTCCGGGATCTGCCCGTTCAGTATCTGCTCCTTCAGCTGCTCTTTGATCTGCGCATAGATCGGCAGCTCTGATTGATTGGATATGATAATTTTCATCGGTCAACCTCCTCACGGCTTCCGTCGTCACGTTGGCCGCGATCCTAAGTATATATACTGTATATAATAATTATATACAGTATGAACGGTTTGTCAACACTTATATTTAAAAAATATGGCATAAGAAAAGAAAGCCCATAAAATAAGGCTTTCTCATCCAAAACAAAACGTGCGTTAGAGGATTCGAACCCCCGGCCTTTTGGTCCGTAGCCAAACGCTCTATCCAGCTGAGCTAAACGCACACGTTATGAAATTCACAACAAAAGTAATTATATAAATATTCCGCAGACTTGTCAAGGGCTTGCGATCGTTTTTCTCGACCGTATCGCAACGGCTTTCCTGATCCGTATCGCGGTTATTTTTCCCGCCGCGCTTTTTTTATAGGACAGTCTGCAGGATTATCATGAACGCAAAGAACACATAGTACAGGATCATCCCCGCATTGACAAGAGCCGCCCTGGTCCGTTCCCGTTCTACATAAGGATCTACGCCCTCCCGTATCTTAAGCCTGGACAGGTTGACCAGGATCATCACAAGGCCCGCAATGCAGATCCCGTATACGCTGAAAACATAAAGCACCGAATAGATGATCATGCCCGGCGTCAGATGTTCGGGATCAAAATTCTGCAGATACAGCCCGCCGACCACACTGCCGATAAAATTCACCATCATGTGCAGCCCGATCGTATAAATGATCCTTCCCGTATTGACATAGATAAAAGCAAAAAAGCATCCGATAAAGAACGCATAGAAGAACTGATTGAGATTGCCGTGAAAGAGTCCGAACATCAGTCCCGACAAGAGGATCGCTCTTTTATAGCCAAACCCGGCCACCCTGTCACACAAAAATTTCCTGAACAGTAATTCTTCAAAGATCGGCGCAAGCAGCACGGTAAAAACAGATGTGGTCCATATATTCGTACCCGTCACGATCTCCTGAATGGAATTGGTCACCGGCTCACCCTTGATCAAGCCGATGCCGTATGTGATGATCAGGCCGATGATATTGCCCGCCATCAGAAACGCGTATGACATCAGGAATGCGATCAGAAAATGTCCCGCCTTCATTTTACGCTTTCCTATCGCGCTTGCGCCGCTCTCATCCCGCATAATGAGATAAGAGACCGGATATCCCAGCACAAACATAGGTATCATAGACACCGCCAGAGAAACGTTCATGTCACTCTGCCAGTCTATGCCGGCATAATTCAACAGTATCGGTACGATAATCTGTACGGCGTTGATAATGACCGCACACGCCAGCATCCGAAACCCCAGTTCGGAATATTTCTTCTGAAAAAATCTTGTATCCATACACTCACCCCGCTGCGCAAAGCGCTTTCGCCTGCTGTAAATCTTTATGCGTCCTGCACCCACTCCAGCTCTTTGGCCGGCACCATCGTATACTCGTCTGCTCCCTCGCCCACGCGCAGGTATACGTTCCGGATCCCTGCCTGTATGATCGTCCTGGCGCACACCGGACACGGTTTTGCGCTGTGGATCGAATTATCTTCCGGATTGATGCTGACCAGATACAAGTCCGCATCGATCGTTTGCTGTCTCGAACAGTTTAAAAGCGCATTTGCCTCCGCATGGATCGCCCGGCAGATCCCGTACCCCTCTCCCTGATGCATATGAAGCGCCATTCTCGGACATGTTCCCAGATCACAGCAATTCTCAAATCCTCTGGGCGATCCGTTGTAGCCGGTGGAGATCACTACGTCATCCTTCACTATGACCGCGCCGTATTTTCTCTTAATGCAGGTGCTTCTGTAGGCAAATGTCTCCGCACAGTTTAAATAAGTGTCTGTCTTAGAGATCCGCTCTCCGTTTGTCGGTTTAACCATGATCCTCTCCATTCCGAAGCGTTTACGCAACGCTCTATTCGCTTTTTACCACAACGCTCTCCAGGCCATAGAACCTTGCAACGCCCCTGTTCGTCCAGTCCAGTGCATCCTCCGTGATATCAGAGATAAACAAAAGCTCCGGTTTTTGCTGCAGCGGCGGCACTTCGACCCGTTCTCCCTCTCCTGCGCCGCAGAGAAGCGCCCTCTCACTCATAACCCGGTCATACGCTGCCGCACTGCCGTTGATGCAGTCCGCTGCCGCGCTGCCAAAGGTAAACCGGCGCGGAGACGGTATCAGTGTCAGCGCAATGCCGAACACCAGAAAAAGCAGGCAGGCCATAAGACACAGGCTCACCCTCGCGCCGTATCCGTCTCCGGCCGCATTCCCGCGATCCGTCACTCCGCCGGATACCGCCGCTTCATCGTATCTTCTTCTGAGCCATCCCGTCACATACACCGTGCACAGCACCGCCGTCACGATAAAAACCTCATACACCGCGCCCTGCGCCCGGCCGCTGTCTATGTTGCCCACCGCAAAAAGAGGCGGCGTCATCATCGCGGATACCAGACAGTATCCGAATAAGATCACCAGAAGCGGCGCCGGGAAACGAAATGCCGTTTTGCCGATGACACGCCACAATAAAACCGCCGTCACTGCCAGCACCACCGCCACCGGCCATGTCATCCATTCGCTAATGACCAGATCGAGGCCATAATAAAGGGAGATCAGGATCGCCTTGACCGGATTCATGCCCGATGCCGACGCAGCGCGCACGAAATTCCCCGGCGCAGCAATGCTGAGCGCAAATCCTGCATAAAATATGAGGATCGGGATCAACAGCGCTTTCTGCCCGGCCCATTTTCTCCGAAAAGTAATATACAACACCAATACGGTCACCAGAACAGCGGCATTCAGCGCAGTCATCTGGTTGGCGCCGCCGACGGTAAAACCGAGAACGGACGCCCAGGCGATACCTGCCCGATACCGCTTTACACTGCCGGCCAGAAGAGAGAGCATCGCACTGTAAAACAGCAGGGAAACGCCGAACATAAACGCATAGTTGACGGCGCCGCTGTACCAATAGAAGACCTCCGAGCCGCCCGGCGTACACTGCACCAGCACAAACAGCGTTAAGGCCGTCACGCTCAGGCTTGTCCATTTGTCCGCATGCAACAATCTGACCAGAACAGTGTTGAAAAGGCAGAACACCGAAGCGGTAAACATGATAAGGATCAGCCAGGTCGTGACCCTGTAGAAACCGTCGCCGAAGATCTGCGGTGATAGCGCCGAGAAAAATGCGGACGCATAACAGCCTCTCCATGTACGCCATTCCACCGCCGTCCTGTTGATCGCGGCGCCCAGCACACTTCCTGCAGAATGACTGTTCTTCCATGCCTGATAACACATCGCACCGTTCGTGTAGTCATCGGCGCTCGCATGATTATACCGCGCCAGCGCCAGCAAAGGAAGCAGACTGATCAGATAAAAGGCAGCAAGAGCGATGGCAACGGTCCGCGGCGTACATATCCTCTGTATCCGTTCTACGGCCCTTGCCGCAAGCGGCAGCCTGCTGCGCTTATTTTTCGTCATCTTCATATACCCCATTGATCCCTTCGATTTTTTGTCCTGCTTCGATTGTATCATATTCCCGCGTAGAAAAAAATAATCAAATTTACGTTCCCGGCAGTAGTATATGTGGTATAATCAAAGCAGGCTCAGCAGCACGGCTTAGCGCGGAGGTTACGGCTATGAAGATAAAATTTCACTGGGGCATATCCACAACACGGACGATCATGCTCAGTTTTCTTCTCGTCATATTGATCGGAAGCCTGCTTCTGGCGCTGCCGGTCAGCTCTGCCGACGGTCAGGCGCTTCCTTATATCGATGCGCTGTTCACGGCGACTACCGCCGTATGTGTGACGGGACTGGTGACGGTGCCCACCGTTTCCGCCTGGAGCGTTTTCGGGCAGGCAGTCATCCTGATCCTGATACAGATCGGCGGACTGGGCGTGATCACCATACTGTCTGCCCTGTTGATCGGGTTACACCGCAGGATAGGCCTCGGAGACCGTATGCTGATACAGGACGCCTTTAACCTGAACACATTATCGGGGATCATCCGATTCCTCCGCAAAGTCCTGATCGGCACATTTGCCGTGGAAGGGATCGGCGCCCTGCTGTACATGACGGTATTTATTCCGGAGCACGGCGCGAGAGGCATCTGGATCTCCATATTCAACGCGGTATCCGCCTTCTGCAACGCCGGCATGGATATTCTGTCCGAAGACAGTCTGTGCGCCTATGTCACCGATCCGGTCATCAACCTGGTGACCTGTACGCTGATCATCATGGGCGGCATCGGCTATATCGTCTGGTGGGATGTGATACGTGTCACGAAAAAACACAAGGCTGCCGGCGTCAAAGCCTTTCGCAGTCTGACGCTTCACAGCAAGATCGCGCTCTCGGTCACGGGACTGCTGATCGCGGCGGGCACCTTCGCATTTCTGGTCCTCGAATACAACAATCCGATGACGCTGCAGACACTCTCCTGGCCTGACAAGCTCATGGCAGCGTTTTTCCAGTCGGTCACTACCAGGACCGCCGGCTTTGCAACGATACCACAGCAGGATCTGACCAACGCATCCGCCATCGTTTCCATGCTGCTGATGTTTATCGGCGGTTCACCTGTGGGAACGGCGGGCGGGATCAAGACCGTGACCATTGCCGTACTGCTCGTCTCTGCCTTTGCCGCCGTGAGGAACCAGTCGGACGGTGTCCTTTTTCACAGGACGATCCCCAAGCATGCGGTCAGCAAAGCCGTGGCGGTGGTGTGTATGGCTTTTATCATCGTATTTTCCTCCACGCTGCTGTTATCCATGTGTACCGATGCCGATGCGCTCGACATTGCCTATGAAGTGATCAGCGCCGCCGCTACGGTCGGCCTGACCAGAGATCTGACTTCTGCGCTGGGCCTGTGGGGAAAGCTCATCATCATCGTAACCATGTACTTTGGCAGGGTCGGCCCCATTTCGCTTGTGATCGCATTTCATATCAGAAAAGCGAATCATAATATCGTTAAAAACCCTGTCGAAGAGCTCAGTATCGGTTAAAATATCTGTCAACGGAAGGGCTTGCGTTTTCGCGCTGCTGCCGCAAACCCGAAATGCTCCCCAGGCAAAAGCAAAGAAAGAGCAGCGCAGAAACGGAGAGCAAAATGAGTATACATGATTCCTATGCCGTATTCGGACTTGGCAGATACGGACACGCTGTTGCCAAAGAGCTGGTCAGGAACGGTGCGGAGGTGCTGGCCGTCGATATCGATGAAGATCTGGTCAATAACGCGATCGCCGACATCCCTTACTGTAAATGTGCCGACGTCACAGATATAGAAGTGCTCAGGCAGCTTGGCATCGCGAGCATCGATACGGTGATCATCGCCATGGCAACCCACCTGGAGGCCAGCGTCATGGCAGTGATGCTGTGTAAGGAGATCGGTGTCAAAACCGTGATCGCCAAATGTTCCAGCGAGATGAACTGCCGGATCTTAAGCAAAGTCGGCGCAGACAGAACCGTACTCCCCGAAAACGAATCCGGCATCCGCCTGGCCAAGAATCTGTTAAGCTCCGGGTTTGTAGACATTATGGATCTGTCAACGGATGTGTCCATGATCGAACTGGAGGTCCGGCCGGAGTGGGTCGGCAAGAACCTCATCGAACTGAATCTCAGGCAAAAGCACGGCATCAATATCGTGGCTGTCATCCAGAATGAAAATGTCCGTGCCAATATCGATCCCGCCAAACCGTTAGAGCGCTCCATGCGGCTGATCGTGATCGCCAACCCGGAGAAACTGAAAAAGCTGAAATAGCGCAGCCGGATAAAAGCAAAAAAAATTGAGAGAATCCGGTATCGAACGGTATTCTCTCAATCAGTATGACTGCCGGCGACCGGAATCGAACCGGTACGGGAGGTTAGTCCCGCAGGATTTTAAGTCCTGTGCGTCTGCCAGTTCCGC
>CANQIJ010000138.1 GCA_947624025.1 uncultured Lachnospiraceae bacterium
CTGCAGGGTGTGCTTGACAAGATGGACTATCTCCAGGAGCTGGGCGTAGACGTTATCTATTTCAATCCTCTGTTTGTATCGCCGTCCAATCACAAGTACGACATTCAGGATTATGACTATATCGACCCGCATTTTGGGAAGATCGTTCACGACGAGGGGGAGCTTCTTACGCCGGATCAGACGGAGAACCGTTATGCCACCAGGTATATAGACCGGGTGTCCAACCGCGAGAACCTGGAAGCGAGCAACAGGCTTTTTGCCGAGGTCGTCAAAGAAGCGCACAGACGCGGCATGAAGGTCATCCTGGACGGGGTGTTCAATCACTGCGGATCGTTTAATAAATGGATGGACAGAGAGCGCATCTACGAAAATGCGGATGGGTATGAGAAAGGCGCCTATATCTCCAAGGACAGCCCGTATCATGATTATTTTCAGTTCCATGACGATCATAAATGGCCGTATAACGGCACCTACGACGGCTGGTGGGGGCATGATACGCTGCCGAAGCTGAATTATGAGAATTCAAGACATCTGACGGACTATGTCCTGTATATCGCCAAGAAATGGGTCTCTCCGCCTTATAACGCGGACGGATGGAGACTCGACGTTGCGGCGGATCTGGGTCATTCGCCGGAGTTTAACCATAATTTCTGGAAAGAATTCCGCAGGGCAGTCAAGACGGCCAACCCGAATGCGATCATACTGGCGGAGCATTACGGCAGCCCCCGGGACTGGCTGGGCGGAGACGAGTGGGATACCGTCATGAATTACGACGCCTTTATGGAGCCGGTGACGTGGTTTTTGACGGGAATGCAGAAACACAGTGATGACTATAGGGAGGATCTGCGGGGCAACGCCGACAATTTCTGGGGCTCCATGTACCATCATGGGGCGAATTTTACCACGCCTTCCCTGCAGGTGGCCATGAACGAGTTGTCCAATCATGATCATTCCCGTTTCCTGACCCGGACGAACAGGAAGGTTGGAAGAACCAATACCTTGGGGCCCGAGGCCGCCAATACCGGCATCGACAAGGCCGTTTTCCGGGAAGCGGTAGTGATCCAGATGACATGGCCGGGCGCGCCGACCATCTATTACGGCGACGAGGCGGGCGTGTGCGGATTCACAGACCCGGATAACAGGCGTACTTACCCCTGGGGCCGCGAAGATCATGAGCTGATCGGTTTTCATAAAGATATCATCCGGATACACAAGGAGCACAAGGAGTTTCTGACCGGATCCCTGAAGTATCTGGAGGGAGATTATAACGTGATCGGATACGGCAGGTTTACGAAGCAGGGGCAGTCCGTGATCTTAGTCAACAATAATGATCATGAGATCACGAAGGAGCTGACCGTATGGTACCTGGGTATCCCGATGGATTGTGTGATGAAGCGGCTCATGCTGACTACGGCGGACGGGTACACAACGGAAGAAAAAGAGTATCCGGTGATCGCGGGAAATGTTACCGTGACGATTCCGGCGACCTCTGCGGTCATTCTGCGCTATGAGAATCCGGTCGTCAGGAATTTTCTGAATTTTACTTAAAGACGGACAGGAGAAGATCATGCAGACAACCTACGGCCTTATCACCATGACAGATTATCCCGATCCTGATGTGATCAGGGTCGGGGACACCTATTATATGGTGTCAACGACCATGCATTTTATGCCCGGAGCGGTCATCCTGCGGTCATACAATTTATGTGACTGGGAGATCGCTTCGTATGTTTTTGACTCTTTTGGGGAGAGCGGCGAGGCGAAGCTGACCGGGACGCAGGATTCCTACGGGTGCGGCATGTGGGCCGCCTCTCTCCGGTATCATGACGGGCGCTTCTATGTCTGCTTCGGGGCGAAAAAGAGCGGCAAAACCTATATTTTTTCGGCCGGGAACATTGAAGGGCCCTGGAAGTGTATCTGCCTTGACTGTTATTATCATGATGCATCGCTTTTTTTCGATGATGACGGTAAAGCGTATCTGATATACGGCAATACGGACATCTGCCTTCAGGAGCTTGCGCCGGACCTGAGCGGTATTGCACCGGATGGCTTGAAGCGGCTTCTTGTGACGGATAAGGACCGGGTCATTCTGGGCTATGAAGGCTCCCATTTCTATAAGATAGGCGGCGCCTATTATCTGTTTGTGATACACTGGCCGGCCACGGGGACGAAGAGAAGGACGCAGGTGTGCTTCCGGAGTGATTCGCTTTCGGGAGAATTTACCGGCAGAACGGTGCTTGACGATGACAGGGGATATCATAACTGCGGCGTGGCGCAGGGCGGTATCGTGGAGACCGGCGACGGCCGGTGGTTTGGCATATTGTTTCAGGATCACGGAGCGGTGGGAAGAGTGCCGGTTCTTGTGCCGGTGCACTGGAAGGACGGGATGCCCGTGTTCGGGGACGACGGCAGGATCCCCGCAAAAGTCTGTGCGCCCGATAACAGGCCGGGCTACCGGTATGAGCCGCTTTACACATCGGATGATTTTGTGTACGACAGAAACGCGGCCGGCGGTTATGATCTGAAGAAGCAGTGGCAGTGGAACCATGAGCCGCTGCCGGAGCTGTGGACGGTCAGGGAAGGCGGCGGGCTGCAGATCACCACAGACCGGATCTGTGCGAACTTGACCGAATCAGTCAATACCCTGACGCAGCGGCTGATGCTGCCCCGGTCGGCGGTGGAGGTAACGGTGGATGCGTCCGGACTTAAGGACGGCGACCTGGCCGGACTGTGCGCCCTGCAGGGGTGCTATGCGTATCTTGCCCTGACGCGGGATGCCGGACGGTACTATCTGGTGCTGATCACGCGGGATAAGACGGACGAAGAAAGGCAGATGGGGCGTTCCGATCATGAACCCGGAACGATAGCGGAGAAGATCGCGTGGGAGAGTCCCACGGTCAGTCTGAGAATGGAAGCCGATTTTGAGGACGGCAGGGACTGTGTACAATTCCGGTACCGGAAGCCGGACGAAACGGAATGGAACCGCATAGGGGAACCGCACAGGCTGTTTTTCGGGCTGGATCATTTTACGGGATGCCGCTGTGCGCTGCCGGTCTATTCTACCGTCTGCGCGGGCGGATATGCCGTGTTCAGGCGGTTCGTCTATGAATGCGGGAAGAGGATCTGATTTTTCTCACGGAATTCCGAGGGCGAGCAGTTCTTTAACTGGCGGAATACGCGGTTAAAGGTAGAAAGGCTCATGAACCCGGACTGCATGGCGATCTCGGTGACGGATAAATCCGACTGGTTCAATAGCTCTTCCGCAGTCTGGATCTTGCGGTGGCGGATATAGTCGCAGAAGGTAAAGCCCGTGTACTGTTTGAACATCCGTGAGAAGTGAAACTTGCTGAAGCCGGCTGTGGCGGCCACCTCGTCCAGACTTAAGTCGCTCATGTAATGCGCGTCGATATATTCCATAACGGCGCTGAACTTGCTGGCGTATTCCTTCTGCTTGGACGGCCGCATGGATGAGAAAAAGTTTATGCTGTTTAAGTGGTCATTGCCGATGATCACAAACAGATCAAGAAGCAGGGCATAAACAGAAAGCTCGTAGAATTCGCGCTCACCGAAATAAATATCCCTTATCTTCATGAGAATCCCGTAGATATCCTCATAGATCCGCGGATGGGACGCTTTGGAGATGACCTGGGGGGGGGTGAGAATGGCCTGTATCTGTGAGAATCCGTGCAATCTGGCAATGGCGGAAATGTCAAACAGAAAGATAAAGCGGGCCCCCTGATCAGGCGCCTTGAGGGAGTGCGTGCATCCGGGCGGGATGATGAGGACCTCGCCCGGAAGTATGGAATAGGAAGTATTGTCGATCACGGCGTCATACCGATTGTCTACGGGCACAATGATCTCCAGCGCGGTATGCCAGTGTGCATCGTAGCCGTCGGATATATCGTTGTACCAGATCCGGATGCCGTCCTCGCCGTGGTACTGGACAAATTCCTGTATCGACTGCATGGCTCTGGTGCCGGAATAGTCGTTATTTATGCTGTAATTGATCGGATCGGAATGTCTGTTTGCCATGATATCATCCTTTTTTGATTATCTTATCACTATATTATTAAAAAGTAAATGGGATCCGGAAAGGAGGATAGCGGCCGAAAAGACGGGAAGGTCCGGCGGCTTTTGAGACCGTATCACAGAGAAGAGAAAAGGCACTGGCACAGGCCGGTGTCTTTTTTTGTAAAAACTTACCACAGGATATGCAAAAAAGTCTGTCCGCGCAGATAAATAAATGGTAATTTTGCCGTTTTTTACGGGCAAAGAGAGAAAGAAATGTACAATATTTACAAAAAAGAGCAACACATAAGTGGACAATAGCAACAGATGAGAAGCGCGGCGGCCTACTGTGAGTATATAATATTAACGTCATTTAGTATTTTACCCGTTCCTTAAATAATCGGGGTTGTGTGGAGGAAAGTATGAATAGCCAAGGAAAGTCCGGAAAGAAGATCATTATTGCAGCAGCAGTCATAGCGGTGGTCGCTTTGATTGCTTTTCTGTTGTCTTTGCGCGGTGTAGAGGACTTCCATGAGAAGTATGAGGGCGCGGACTTAAGCACCGATGTGGAAGGCATGGAGAGAGAGGGTACTTATACGGGGTATCTGAACGCCCATGCGGACGCGGTGAATCCTGACCAGAGCGTGGAGGTGGATCTGTACGACTACGAGGCCGAGGGCGGCGTGGAAGTGTACAGCGATTACGAAGGGGAAGAGAAAGCCCTGTTTACGGACACGAATTCCATGGTCACCTGGAAGGTGAATGTTCCGGAAGCCGGATTTTACAATATCTGCATGGAATATCTGCTTCCCGAGTCCAGAGGCGTGGCGGCGGAGCGCGTGGTCTATGTGAACGGCGAGGTTCCCTTTGAGGATGCGAGAAACATTTCGTTCAGCAGGATCTGGACCGATGCGGGCGAGCCGACGGTCGATAACCAGGGCAATGAGATCCGGCCCAGCCAGATCGAGGTATACGACTGGCAGAGCGCATACTTCAGGGACGATATGGGATACATCACCGACCCTTATGTGTTCTATCTGGAACAGGGCGAGAATACCATAGGGCTTGAGGCCGAGAATGAGCCTATGGTCCTTCGCAGGCTCGACATCGTTCCCGTGCAGAAGCTTGATACCTATGAGGAGTACATAGCAAAACAGCCGGCGGACACTTCCTCCGATACGGCTAAGAATTATATGGATCTTATCGAGGGAGAGGATTCCACCTACCGTTCTGAATCTTCCCTTTATGCAAAATATGACAGGTCTTCTCCGACGACACAGCCTAACAGCGTGACCAAGACGCTGCTTAACTATGTGGGCGGCGAGGCATGGAGAAGCTCGGGACAGTGGATCGAGTGGGATTTTGAAGTGCCCGAGGACGGATACTATAACATCATGGTCAAGGGCCGTCAGAATTATTCCCGTGGCGCGGTGTCCAGCAGAAGCGTTTACATAGACGGCGAGATCCCTTTTGAGGAGATGAAGGCGATCTCTTTTGAGTACAGCAATGACTGGGATTATCTGGATCTGGCGGATGCGGAGGGTACACCCTATAACTTCTATCTGACCAAAGGCGTTCACACGATCCGGCTGGAAGCTACCCTCGGCGGTGTGGGCAGCATCCTGGAGGAGCTGGAGGATTCCACATTCCGGCTCAACCAGATCTACAGGAAGGTTCTGGTGTACACGGGCGCCAATCCTGATAAATACAGAGATTATTATATCGAGAGAAGCTATCCCGAGATCATAGAGGCTATGGATCTGGAAGCCAAGAGACTTTACAAGCTGGTAGACGACATGGTTGCTTACAGCGGACAGAAAGCCGACGGTATCGCATCGGCGCAGTCGGTAGCCCAGCAGCTTGAGCGTTTCTGCAGAAAGCCGCAGCAGATCACGCTGGAATTTGTAACGTTTAAAGATAATATTACCGCATTGGGCACATCGGCCCTGAACTTAAGCGAGACCAAGCTTGACGTTGATTATCTGGTAGTGAGCGGCGTCAATGCATCGCCGGAGAAGAAGAAGGCAAATGCCGCCATGAAGCTGTGGCATGAGGCGAAATCCTTCGCAGCGTCCTTCGTGGTGGATTACAATGCCGTGGGCGATGTGTACGATGAGGCCGGAGGCGACGACGTTGTCAAGGTATGGGTGCTGACCGGACGTGACCAGGGTACGATCTTAAAGACCATGATAGACGACAGCTTCACACCTAAGAGCGGTGTCAAGGTGAATGTGGAGATCGTTGATCCCAGTGCGCTTATGAATGCGGTTATGGCGGGAAGAGGCCCTAACGTAGTGCTTTCCGTGGGAGCCGATCAGCCTGTCAACTATGCGCTGCGTAATGCGGTGGAGGATCTGACGCAGTTTGACGATTGGGAGGATGTCTTCTCCCACTATACCAAGAGTTCCTACGAGCAGTATGCTCTTGACGGACATATCTATGCGATACCCGAGACGCAGACCTTCAACGTGATGTTCTACCGCACGGATATTTTTGAGGAGCTGGGATTGGAGCCTCCCAACACATGGAAGGAACTGAT
>CANQIJ010000139.1 GCA_947624025.1 uncultured Lachnospiraceae bacterium
CGTATGACAGACGTAGATTCTCTCCTTCATAAAATACCGCCTCGTAATTTTTTTCGGATATTGTATCATCTCGACTATTGTATCATCTCGACTGGAGGATTAAATTATGATATACTGTTTTCATAATGATCGGATCATTCGTCCTGCCGCCGCACAAGCGCGGCGATCAGACGGTGACCGCCCAAAGGAGCAAGCGCATACCATGACCTTCTCACACGATCAACAGCTGCCGCCTGACACGGCGCCCTTCTTCCGCATCAGGGAAAAAGACCTGTTGTATGACATCTGTCTGCTGCGGGATTCCCTGCGGGATCATTGGGGCAATTTCTGTATGGGCTACTCTGTCAAGACCAACTCCCTGCCCTGGCTGCTATCTTATCTCCAAAAGCAGGGCTTCTACGCAGAGGTGGTGTCGGCGACGGAATTTGATCTGGTACGGCGTCTGGGCTTTCGCGCCGATCAGGTCATCTACAACGGACCCGTCAAAGACCGCCAGACCTTTGAGACCGTGCTGCTTGCAGGCGGCTATGTGAATCTGGATTCCACCTGGGAGCTTATATGGATGGAAGAGCTCAGCCGTCTTTACCCTGACCGTTTCTTTTCCATAGGTCTTCGCGCCAACGTTGACATCGCAGCTCTCTGTCCCGGAGAGGTCCTCGTGGAAGAGGAGGGCGGCCGTTTCGGCTACTGCTATGAAAACGGCGGTCTGAAGGCGGCCATACAGAGAATGAATGCGCTTCCCAATGTCAAGGTCGGCGGTCTGCATCTCCACTCTTCCACGCAGTCAAGAACCGTCACCGTATACGGGGCGCTGGCCAAAACGGCAGTGCAGATCGCCCGGGAGTATGATCTGGCGTTAGACTATGTGGATATGGGCGGCGGATACTTCGGAGGCCGTGACGACAAGCCGGACTATCGGGATTATTTCCCAGAAATCTGTCGAAATCTCGGTGAATTTTTTGACCGGGAACGGACGACGCTCATCGTCGAGCCCGGCATCTCCCTGATCTCCCGCGCCACCACCTTTGAGACTCAGATCCTCGACCGCAAGGATATCCGCAACAGAATCTTTCTCGTGACAAGCGGCAGCCGGGTCAATCTCAATCCGCTGGTGACCAGACATTCCTACCCCTTTCACGCGGAATACTGCTCTGATCCCTCCAAAAGGCCGATAGAGGCGTCTCAATGGATCTGCGGCGCCACCTGCATGGAATACGACAGGCTGTTCGAGTGGAAAAACGCGCCGGCCCTGCTGCCGGGAGACAAGATCATCTACGATACCGCCGGCGGATATACCATGTGCTTAAATCCGCTCTTTATCCACTATTTTCCGGCCGTGATCGTCGAGAAGACGGACGGCAGTCTCTTTACCGCCAGAGAAGCCTGGACCAACGACGAGTATCTGCAGAAAAATCACTGGTAAAGAATATAGTCCATGATCTGTCCGCTTGTTTTCTCCAACTGCTGCCTGTCTGTTCCTTCGAGAATATAATAGCCTCGTCCCATGACCGAATGGCCGTCGCAGACCGTTCCCAGCATTTCCCCTTTCATCAGATCGCACCGCCACGCGAGCAGTCTGCACCGCGCACTCTCTTTGGCGTCGCGCAGCATGACTGTCTCGATCTGTATGCGGTCCGGCACTCTCGCCACCTGTCCCTGCCCGTCAAAATAGTGGATCATCATGGGCTTGATCTGTTTCGGAACAAATGAAAAAGGCTCCCCCAGCCTGTATTTGATATATTCCTCCGCCGGATCGACGCCGGTGCAAAGCGGCGTGAAGAGATTGTGCAGATTGTGTCCCGACGGTCTTGCCGAGAGCTCGATCACAAACGGCCCCTCCGCGCCCCGGATCACATCACAGTGCAGCAGGCACTCCTTAAGCCCGAGACAATGCACCACCTTCTCCACATGGTCGTGCGCCTCCTGCCAGAAAGCGTCCTCCATGCCGCAGGCGAAATAGCCCACCGCCTGTCTGGCCGGCGGCGGCGTGTTGATCTTCTTACGCAGCAATATCATGTAGAATCTTCCCTGCACCACCGCGCCGTCGATGCCGTATTCCTCCCCCGGTACGCAGTCCTCCAGGACATAGTCCTCTCCGCCCAGTAAAGAGAGCGCTTCCGTCAGTTCGTAAGAATCCTTCAGATAAAAGATCCCTCTGCTGCCGGAGCCGTAACGGGGCTTCAAAATAACCGGATACTTCACGGCAAACTGCTCGGCTGCCGGCCGTATGCCGGCTTGCGGAGCGATCTCATAACAATGGCAGCTGCGCAGTCCGGCTCTTGAGAGCTTCTCGTGAAAAAGATACTTGTCCGTACACAGCTGCGCCATCCGACGCGTGATGCCCGGCATACCAAGCGCGTCGTTGACAGCCCCCGCGGTAGTCAGATAACGGCCGATCGGAGCCGTCAGGGCAAAGTCCGCCCCCTCTCTTCTGACCGTCTCTATCACATCGCTCTCCCGTGAGATATCCACCACCAGTCCTCTGTCAGCCGCAGACAGGCCTGCCGCCTGCGGGCTGCCGTCCAGAGCCAGAACGCTGACGCCGTGCTCCTGCGCCTTGGCTATCGTGTGCAGGGCTTCCTCTCCCGCTCCTATCATCACCGCTTTCATAGGCGGCGCCTCCTTCTTCGCGTTATCACACTGCCTGTGTTACAAGCAGGCTTGTCAGCCCGGCTCATTGCAGGCGCAGATCATGTGCCAGGCAAGCGGTGTGCCGCGCTTAATATCCGCCGCCGCCCTCTGTCCAAGCACCTCGTCATAATACATGGTGTGCAGGCCATAGCCCGGTCGGATAGAACGCACATTGTCCGGCGTAAAGCGCTCTCCCGCCTTCATATCCTGCACCACGAAGAGAGAGCGGGAGCCCAGCCTCTCCTGCTCCTGCTTCTCGGTCAGTGCATAGGCTGACTGTCCCATTGCCTTCTCTATGATGCGGATCTGCTCCGCCATCTCCTTAAATTCCTCCGGTTCCATGGAAAACGCGCCGTCCGGTCCGCCGTCCGCGCGTCTGAGCGTCAGATGCTTCTCCACCATCCTGATCCCGAGAGCCGCCGCGCCCACGGGCACTGTGCTGCCCATGGTGTGATCGGAGAGCCCCACCAGACAGTCGTAAGTGCGCGCCAGTGTGGGGATCATAGCCAGATTGCACTCCTCATAGGGCGTCGGGTAAGCGGACACACACTTTAAGAGCATGACGTCCTCATTGCCCTCTTCCCGGCAGACCTGCAGTGCGCGCTCGATATCCTCCGTGCGCGCCACTCCCGTGGCGAAGATCACCGGCTTGTGCTGCGCGGCGATCCGTCTGATCAGCGGGATGTCGTTGATCTCATAGGAGGCCACCTTGTAGGCCGGCATACCGCACTCGCGCATGAAGTCCACGGAACGCGCATCGAAGGGCGAGGAAAAGCATTCCATGCCAAGGCTCTCCGCCAGCTCCTTCAGCTTCGGCTGCCACTCCCAGGGCGTGGACGCCTCCTCGTAGAGCCGGTACTCCGTCATGCCGTCCCACAGTCCACCGTGGATCCGAAAATATTCGTTGTCGCAGTCAATGGAGAGACTGTCCGCCGTGTAGGTCTGCAGCTTGACCGCGTCGGCTCCCGCCTCCTTCGCCGCGTGGACGATCTCCACCGCCCGGCCGTAATCTTTTAGATGGTTTCCCGACATCTCCGCCACCAGAAAACAGGGGCTGCCTTCTCCGATATGATGTTTTCCGATCTGAAATTCCTTATTCATACGATTCTCCATTCCGGATCATCCCGCAGCGGCGCTTCACTGACAGTTAAGACAGACCCGCCATCCTGCGGTATTTTAGCTCCGCGATCTCCCAATCCTCCGGGTTGTCGATATCCTGCACCTCCGTCTCCGGCATGACGATCGGCACATAGCCTTCCTCCGGATCGCCTCCGCAGGCGCGAAACGCCTCTGTCCGATAGAAATAGAACTGTCCGCAGTCATGGTATACCGGCTCCAGATCCTGCGACCGCTTCGTCGCATTTTCCGGATAGCAGTAGGTCAATCTGCCGTCTTGCACCGCCATGCCGCGCTGGGGCGGAAAAGAAAAACGCACCACGGGCATGACCGCCGCCGCCCTCTGTTCCTCCAGAATGCGGAAAGCATCCTTAAGCTTCTGCGCCGTGACAAAGGGTGCCGTCGGGTAGATGCATGCCATATACGCAAAAGTCCGCCCCCGCTTCTCATACTCCGCAAGCACCTCCAGGAGCACCTCGTCGGTGGTGGCGAAGTCGTTCGCCGTCTGCCCGCTGCGCATAAAAGGAACGGCCGCGCCCGCCTCCCGTGCGATCCGCGCGATCTCCTCATCGTCCGTAGATACCATGACTTCCTCGAACAGCCCCGATTGAAGCGCCGCTTCGATCGAATAGCAGATGATCGGTTTTCCGAGAAACGGCTTCCTGTTCTTGTTCGGTATCCTCTTGCTGCCGCCTCTGGCAGTGATAATCGCCAAAGCTCCCATCATTTCCTCCCTGTTCCTGCCGTGGATCTGTCCGTTCACAAACGCAGGATCTCCTCCGCGATGCGTCTCGCACCGCCGCCGTCCGTGATTTCGCCGAGTTTTCGTCCCATCTCTTCCCGCAGGGCCCGATCCTCCAGGATCTTCCGCAGGCCGCCGCAGATATTCTGCAGGCACTGCTTACGGTTTTCCCGGATATCGCCCGCAAAGAGCATTCTGCCCTCTTTCGCAAAGTATTCGCTGTCATAGCGCTGATTGTCCGCCACGGCTAAAAACACCGTCGGCACCCGCATCGCACACAGCTCAAGCAGCGTCGTTCCGGCTGCGGACACCGCCGCCGCACACCCGCTCATCAGATCGGCCATATGCTCCACACGGCGGTGCAGGCGGATATTGTCATGCGTCATTGCCAGCCGCTCCAGCTTCTCCGGATCCTGATGATACCGCCCGACTACCACCTCATAGGTCTGCCGGCAGAGCGCGGCATCCTCCATGACCGCTTCCAGGATCCCCAGGAGCGCGTCGCAGATATCGCCTCCGCCGACGCTTATCAGTATGCGCCTGCCCGTTTGGAGCGACCCGCTCTCTCTGTCCGCCGATACGGCTCCGCGTCCTGCTCCCGCCGTCTCATCCGCACCCTCTTCACAGGCCGCCGCAAATTCCTCCCGAAGTGGCGCGTAAGCCGGCCCCAGCAGCAGGCGCGTGCCGTTCCCATAAGCCTCCATATACGGAAAGCGTGTGCAGTACGGATTGTAATTGACGAGTACATCCAGCGTATAGACCCCCTCGAAGCAGTCGTCCATATAGATCAGCCTGCACGGATCCGCCAGCGCCCGAAAATAGTTCTCCGTCACCTGATAGGAATCCACCAGAAGCTTCGTACATCCCTCCCTGCGAAGCTCCCTCACAAGCGTCTCCGTCTCTGCCTCCATGCGCGTCCAGTCTGTGTGAAGGCAGACATGCCGCATACCGGCTTTGTCTAACAGCTCGTCCGCGCACTCATCCGCCGTAAAAAAGACCGCCGTGCCTCCCAGCGCGATCAGCTGCTTCGCGATCGTGATACAGCGCATGATATGTCCTGAGGCCGCCTTTTCATTGGCGTCCGCGCGGATACCGATGATCTGCGGTTCTGTGTTCTGTTTTTGCCCAGGCCGCTGCCGCTCTCCCATAGACGCTCATTTCCTCTGTCTTTGATGCTTTTTGCGAAAATTCCGGTATGCCCACAACAATTTGTAGTATACGATAAACAGCCATGTGGAGCGCTGCTGCATACGTATCAGCCTTCGTTCCTCATCCTTCGTCCGCTCGAGATAATAGGGATTCTCCTCAAAATGCGGGAAGGTCCGCCGCATCTCCCGGCCGAGCGCCCGCACGAAGCCGCTCCTTGTCCGATCCGCGCACACCATGTAGGTAAACAGCGTATTCACATAGAACAGCTGCGTAAAGCTGTATTCCAGCTCCGGCAGGTATTCCTCATAATACCCGTGCCTGTGCGCTTCCTCCAGCATGATCCGTCCGGCCGCCATACGATCCTCGCAGCGTCTCTGCGAGATCGTGTGCACGGTGGAGGCATCGTGCTGATAATAATAATACAACGGCTCCTCGATATACTCGAAATGATCCGCGAGCACCAGGTAAGAATTGCCCAGCGCATTGTCCTCATAGAAGATATCCTCCGGAAACCACAGGCCCTTCTCCAGGATCATGGAGCGGCGGAAGATCTTGACCACCAGGCTGCCGCCGTCCAGGATCAGGCTCCGGCGTTTGGGCACATCCAGGGCGCCGCACTGCTCCGGTCTGCTGTTGCGGACGATCTGTCCGACCTGCATGGAATGCCTGTCCGTCAGGCAGTAATCGCAGCCCGCAAGGTCGGCGCCCGTCGCCTCCGCCCGCTCGATCAGCCTCCTGTACATGTCCGGCGCGATCCAGTCGTCGCTGTCGATAAAACCGACCCACTCCCCCTGCGCCAGCTTCAGGCCAATGTTCTTCGCCCCGCCCTG
>CANQIJ010000140.1 GCA_947624025.1 uncultured Lachnospiraceae bacterium
CATAGAAGAAATAGCTTTCAAGCAGTGCATCGACATAAGCCTGAACCGTATGAGCACTCGGTGCGCTTTTTCGTTTACCATCCTCAAGAAGTCCTTCATTCACTAAAGTATTGCCTATAGATGCAATAGAAACATTCGAACCGATGTTGTCCGCAAGGAACATGATGATTTTGCGGAGCAGAACCGGATCGGTAATTCGCTTCTGCCCTCTACGATTTTCCCGTTCCAGAATATCTCGAACGACAACAGTAGAATAAATACCGTCAAGTAGAGAGAACGCTTTTTCTTGATCGAGTCCGACATCGGCAATGCCTGGCATGCCGCCAAAACGCATGAATGCTTCAAATGCTTCCCTCAGTTCATATTGTTCGCCGTTTTTATCAAACACCCGCTTATGAACGCCGCCAAGAGCGCTCCTGGTTTCTTTCACCTCAAAACCATGAAAATAAAGAAACTCGCTGAAAGAAAGGGGCAGCATTTTGATCTCCACGCATCTGCCGGAAAGATAGGTGGAATATTCCGAGGAAAGCAGGTACGCATTGGAACCAGTCACATAGATATCACAGTCCAAATCCACGCGCAAGGCATTGATTGCGTCCTCCCAAGCGTCAATCCTCTGGATTTCATCGAAAAATAGATACATGCGCTTTCCGGATACGACTTGTTGTTTTACATAAGCGTAGACATCGTCAGAATTCATCTTCCGAAAATCATTGGATTCAAAGTTCATCTCAATGATCTGCTCCGGCTGAACACCCGTTTCAATTAAATGCGCAGCCATCAGCTTCAAAAGGCTCGATTTCCCACAGCGTCTTATGCCGGTGATGATTTTTACAGGTTCCGTATCCTGAAATCCAATCAGCTTTTTGAGATAACGATCCCTTTTTTTTAATTTGTGCGATTCTATCATGGCTCATCCTACCTTCCTGTTGCCTTAAGCATAGCATAAATGGAAGAAAAAATCAAGTTTCTGCACTTAAATGCAAAAACTATTATTTTTCGACCGATTATGCAGAGTCCAACGCTTCAGCAGGCATAAAAAATCCTAATTATAATTCCGGCTACAATCAATATACTGATCTGCTTCGATCATTGACAAAACACTGTACATATAGTAAAACAAAAGTACTGTGTTTCATATCAATACAGAATAATGAATTTGGAGGAATTTTTTTATGAAAAGAGCAATCACTCTACACGCTTTTCTTATGAGTACGGCCGGGTTATCGGCTTGTACCGCAGATAGCCTTAGCACCTCTGACACATCCACCCCCCCCCATAGACCGGCCGGTAAAAATCTATGAGGATATTACGGTTGCAGATCTCAAACAGATTCATATAAACGGCAGCGCCTCTTCTATTGTTATCCAGCGCAGTGAAAGCGAAAACCTGGAATTTTATAACGGGGATCTGAATCCGGCCCATACCTATACCGTCCGCTGTGACCAGGACGGAGAAACGCTTAACATTGAACTTTTGATGGATAATCCGGAAAATGACAATGATGTTCTCGGCTCCCCTATGATCAATATACCGCAGAAAGAATTTGATAAAATTGATATATCCGGCAATTTTAAACAAGTTTCTTTGGATACGATCAACTCGGATGTATGGATCCATGCAAACGATTCACAGGTGAATCTTAACCTGAAGGCTGATGATCTGCATCATAATATTACACTGGACGGTTCAATATCAGATACCTTCAGAAGCGTTTCCGTTTATTTTGATAAATTTCCTTATAATGTAACGCTGGACTTCAGCTTACTCGAAGGCGGCACGATCAATGATCCGGATGATATCCTAAAAGAGGAAGGTCTCGCATCAGGCTCGGGGAAACCGGTTATAAGTATAAATTATGCACAGGAAATCAGCGTTTACAGCGAAGAATAAAGACCTGCAGGGTGACTGCGTATTGTCATGGTATGCCGTTCGGTCACCCTGCATTATTTTATATGACATCAGAATCCAGCCATATTGTGAACGGTCCGTCATTTACAAGAGAAACCTTCATATCGGCGCCGAAAACGCCGTGCGCGACCCCGGGAACGTTTTCCCTGCATTTGCCGATGATATAATCGTACAACGCCTCCGACGGCTCCGGTTTTCCCGCCTCCAGAAAAGACGGCCTGTTTCCGTGGCTGCAGTCCGCATACAGCGTGAATTGTGAAATAATTAACAATTCGCCGTGTACCGAATCCAGATTGAGATTCGTTTTACCGTTTTCATCATCGAAAATACGCAGATTGATCATCTTGCGTATCATTTTATCGGCTGTTTCCTTTGTATCGGTATCGGATATTCCGACAAAAACACAGTAACCTTTATCAATAGAGCCAACGACGTTATGGTCGATCTCTACGCTTGCTTTACTTACCCTTTGAATCAGGAATCTCACTGCTGCTCTCCTTCTGCTGTGTATTTTCTGCAGCCCCGTTTTCTGTCGTTTCAACAGGTGCCTGCTTTGCCGATCCTTTCTTCTTTTTCTTCTTGACGGGCGGTGCATACTCGGTGAAATTCATTTTTTCATCGATCTGCCCGACAGTCAGATACGGCTGCAGCGCGGTTGGCAGCTTTTTCTTCTCCAGAGTCCGGTTCACGGCCGCGTTCACCGCCGCATAGAACACCGCAAAGATTGGTACGCCTACTACCATTCCGAGCACTCCAAACAGCCCGCCGAAGATCGTAATGGAAAAGATGACCCAGAAACCGGACAGCCCGGTGGAATCGCCAAGGATCTTGGGCCCCAGGATGTTGCCGTCAAACTGCTGGATCACCAGGATCAGAATAATAAAATACAGCGCCTGTATCGGATCGATCATCAGTACCAGAAGTGCACTGGGGATTCCGCCGATCCACGGCCCAAAGAACGGGATCACGTTCGTCACACCGACGATAACGCTTACCAGCACCGCGTAAGGCGTACCGATGAGCGTTGTACAGATAAAGCAGATAATTCCTATAATGATGGAATCCACTATTTTACCACCGATAAATCCGATAAAGGTGCTGTGCACAAATCGGAAACCGGAAATGAGCTCATTGCCCGTCTTTCGGTCAAATAATGCATAGGCTATCTTTTTGGCCTGACCGGCAAATTTCTCCTTACTTCCCAGCACATAGATCGATATGATAAAACCGATCACAAAGTTCCACAGCGCCTTAAACATACTGATCACACTGGAGGACAATGTCTTGATCAGATTATTGATATTGGGCAAAAGATTACTGTTGACGTAATCCAGCATCTTGGAGGAATACTGATCGATCAGAGCGTCAACGACTTCTTCCAGGTCAGGATTGTTCTTCAATAACCCCATGGCCCAGTTGCTCAGATTATTGATATACGTCGGAAATTGGAAAATAATACTCTGTATGCTGCGAATCACCTGAGGGATGATCAGTCCGAAAAATTCATATAAAACGACCAGTATCAGCACGATCGTTGCCAGGATCGACATGCTGCGCATACGGCGCCTGCTTTTGGCCGTCTCAGGCACTTTTGCCATATGATACAGGGGTTTGATGATCGACCGCTCTATTTTGTTTAATACCGGCGTCATCAGATATGCCAGCACAAAGCCGTCAATGATCGGCATGGCGATGCCTATCATCGTTCCCAAACCGTTTGACAGGTTGGATCTGTGAAACACGATATAATAAAAAAGGATACTCGCGGCGATCACCAGAAAAGCCGTAATACCCCAGTATAAATATTTCTTATCAAATTTAAACTTCATAGATATGCTCCGTTTCCATTGGATATATTGTCGTACGCGCACTTTCTGCCTGTGTCTTGTACATTTTCTAGTATACCATTTTTTTCATGCTGTGTATAATATATTTTTAAGAACTGCACTATTTAATAAAGGCGATCCCGGTTTTACCACTCATGTAAAAAAATCTAGTGCCAATAAAACAAATATTTTGTATAATAGAAATAACGGTTTAGTGAATTACAGGACATCATGAAAGGACCGGAAATGAAGCTGCAGCAGGTTTACAGTCTGACAAGAAAAGCAATAGACGATTATCACATGATCGCCCCGAATGACAGGATCGCTGTCGGCATATCGGGCGGTAAAGACAGTCTGACGCTGCTCTATGCCATGCAGGGGCTTAGGCGGTTTTATCCGGTTCCCTTTGAATTGTGCGCAGTCACCGTAGATTTGGGATTCGACAATCTGAATCTGGATAAGATCAAAGAATTGTGCCTATCGCTTGATGTGGAATACCATATCGTCAAAACAGATATCGCGAAAATCGTTTTTGACGACCGTAAGGAAACCAACCCCTGCTCTCTGTGCGCCAAGATGCGTAAGGGTGCGTTAAATGACGCTATGAAGGCCACAGGCTGCAACAAGGTGGCATATGCCCATCACAAAGACGATGTGGTGGATACCATGATGATGTCCTTAGTCTATGAGGGAAGATTTCACACCTTTCGTCCCGTCACCTATCTGGACCGCACCGGCATTACCGTGATCCGTCCGTTAATCTATATGAATGAGGCGGATGTGATCGGGTTTGTTCATAAATACAATGTCCCTGTCGTAAAAAGTCCATGTCCGGCGGACGGGCATACTAAGCGTGAATATATTAAAAATCTGATCCGGGAGATCAATTCCGAGTCTCCGGGAGTGAAGGAAAGAATGTTTACAGCCATTCAGAACGGTAAACTGGAAGGATGGGAATTGTAATGGATGCCAAAAACAACAATAATTATCATGACCAGCAGAATATTGGAAATGTACAGAAAATGAGGGATGTTCTTATGACACTCCCATCTTTCTGCAAGCAGTTTTTCCGGGGCATCAGCGAGTATACTTCCGCCAGGACACGGCTGGCATATGCCTATGATATCCGGGTCTTCTTTGAATATCTGCATGAAAGGAACGCCTATTGCAGCAAAATGGAGATCACCGACTTCCCGATCTCTATCCTGGAGCAGCTTACCAGAGAAGATATCGAAGAGTACATCGAGTACCTGTCTTATTATGAAAAAGACGGTAAGATCTATACCAATGACGAGCGCGGTAAAAAGAGAAAACTGGCCACCCTCAGAAGCTTCTATAACTACTATTTTCAGGCGGAGCTGATCGAGAAAAATCCGGCCGTCCTTGTTCCGCTGCCGAAGCTTCACGAGAAAGAGATCATCCGGCTGGATGCAGACGAAGTGGCCACCCTGTTGGACCAGGTGGAAGACGGAACAGGTCTGACCACGACACAACAGCGTTTTCACAAAGTTACTAGGACAAGAGACGTGGCGATATTGACGCTGTTACTTGGCACCGGCATCCGTGTGTCGGAATGCGTTGGCCTTGACATTAGCGATGTGGATTTTAAAAATAACGGCATTAAGATACGAAGAAAAGGCGGTTATGAAGCCGTTATCTATTTCGGTGAGGAGGTTGAGCAGGCTCTTCATGAATATCTCGATGAACGCCAGCATATTATCCCGCAGACTGGACATGAGAATGCCCTGTTCCTGTCCATGCAGGATCGCAGGATATCCGTGCGCGCTGTGGAAAATATGGTAAAAAAGTACTCTTCCACGGTCACGAGCCTGAAAAAGATCACGCCGCACAAATTAAGGAGCACCTATGGCACATCCCTGTACCGCGAAACCGGCGATATATATTTGGTGGCGGATGTATTGGGGCACAAGGATGTCAATACTACAAAGAAACACTATGCGGCGCTTGAGGACGAGCGTCGGCGCTATGCAGCCGACAAAGTAAGACTGCGCGAGAAAAAGGATAAACTGCAATAAACAGAAAAAGCCTGTATGTCCCGTCAGGGCATATTCAGGCTTTCTCTGCTCTCTCCGTATAAAAATCTATCTGTTTCCCGCAGATCTATCCGATATATTCATTATCATAGTATGGAACTACCAGATATTGGCCATAATGAATCTCATCATCCAACAGGGAATTCATATGCTTCACTTCCCTGATATAATCCCCTGCGGAATCATAATGCTCTGCATCCATATATTCTTCCGCGATGGACCAGAGAGTATCCCCGTTATCCACGAAAATACTTTTATAATATTTGTAGGATGTCTCCGTGGAATCGTCTTTGGCATTAGCACGGAAACCGTTCAGGTTGATCGAACAGGTAACGATCAGGCCAACGGTCATAATAAAAATAAGAAAATTCTTCCTCATCTCATGCTGTCTTCTGATCCGGTTCTTCTGGATCCGTCTCTCGCTCCGTATATCTTCTGTTCTCATGCGTCTGCTGCTGTTATGCATTTACTGACACCTTCTTCCTTACACGATGGGAGAACATATGTTGCGAACAAATGTTCTTTATGCTTGAATTATATCGAACATACATTCTGGTGTCAATACTTTTTTTATAACTTGAGTTTCCGTACTTTTATCCACAGCAGGCCGCTTTTATCTGTACTGCAGTAAACAACTTCGGAAAAACCTTT
>CANQIJ010000141.1 GCA_947624025.1 uncultured Lachnospiraceae bacterium
TCGAAAGCGCCGCTCTCAGTCCCCGGCAGATCCGCCTTTTTACCTCTGATCAGCACAATACCGATCCAGATCACCGCGACCGCGAATACGGCTCTCGGGAACACATCGTACACGTAGTAATTGAGGATCTTCATATATTTATTGTCATATCCGAAGATATCCAGCAGAATACCAAATCCCAGGTCTCCCAGCATAACGACGCCGATTATGATCAGCGCTGCGGCTGCGATCTTCCTGTACTTTTGTAAAAGCACCGTCTGAAACTGTTCCATACCCTCGATGCCGCCCAGCCCGAACAGATACCTATCTTCCATGCGTGCGAACTCTTCGTCGCTCAGTCCGCCCAGATTGTTGGCGTGGAAGAAACTGTAAAACCACAGTACCACCGGAAAGATCGCCAACACGCCGAGATCGGTGAACGCCGCAAAAGCGATCAGTCCCGCAAATCCCAGCATAAGGCTTACGCCCATTTTCATAAATCCAAGATACATCTCTCCAACCCCCGGTATCAGGGACAGTATAAATAACCAAAATTTACTTTTCTTTCTCTGCATGATCTTCCTCCCTATCTGCGCCTGTATCATCCGCGTTCACATTATCTGCGTCCTTGCTGTCCATGCCTGTCAGTTCCGTGATCTTCCCGCCGATATTCCGAAGCAGCCCTTTAATGCTGCTATTCTCCCGCGCTCTGTGATATTTCTCCCATCTGTCCTGCACATCCCTCTGACGCGCCATCGCCATCTGTTCCATTTCCGCATTCGCCTGCCGGATAGCAGATGCTTGACCGGATCTTTCTGCGCTGTCCTCCGGCATCAGAATAAGCAGCGTCAACGCCGCCGCCATAGCCGCCACTACCTTCATCCGGTATAGAAATAGCTGTTTTCGTGCCGCATTCTGTCTGTCGCGCCGTATCCGCGCCATGACATTCGCCTTAAGATGCTTAGGGGCGTGCAGCATTTCCTGCGACTCGACCTGCTCGATCAGAGCATTCAGTTCTTCTTCGCTCATCATACGCCTCTCTCCTTTCCATACATCTTGCGAAGCATTGCCCTCGCCCGGTAGATCTGCGTCTGTACCGTTTTGACTTTCATGCCTTTTGCAAGGGCGATCTCCGAGACGTCCATCTCATCATAGTAGTATGCTCTGGCTATCTCGTCATAAGGCGGCTTCAACGCCTGGCACCTTGCAAGCAATATCCGTCTTGCTTCGTCCTCCAGGCAGATGCTCTCCGGCGACTGTCCGCCGGGCAACGGTTCATTCACGCCCACATCCTGGGTTGGAATGCTCCTTCTGCCCGCACTCTGCAGGTAATCCAGGCATTTGTTAGAAGCGATCCTGCACAGCCATGCCTTTTCATTCCTGCCGTCAAAGCTGCCCAAGTGGCTGTACGCCGACAGAAATGTTTCCTGCGTCAGATCCTCGGAGGCAAAATAGTCCGCTGTCATTTTGTAGCATATAGAAAATACAAGATGCTGGTAAGAATCAATCAGCGCTGACAATTGTTCTTCCCTGCTGATAACTATGTGCCCCCTTTCTTATGTGTCTCTGTCCATTATAACGATGTAAGGTCTATTTTATCTTCAAGAAAAAAAAAGGACGGCTTACATGCCGTCCCCGTCAACCTGGTATCTTCACAATTCCTCTGCTTAACCTTTCATCTTAGGCTTAAAAATCAGGCTCGCCAGATAACCGAACACAAGCGCCGCGCAGCATCCCACCGCGCCGGTCTTGAAGCCGCCCCGGAACAGCCCGATAAACCCGCTCTCCGATACCGCCTCTTTGACACCCTTCATCAGGATATTGCCATAGCCTAAAAGGGGTACGCTGGCCCCAGCTCCCGCATATTCCAGGAACGGCTCATACCAGCCGAAGAAGCTGATCACCGCACCCGTGCAGACTAACAGCACCATAACGCGCCCCGGCATCAGCTTCGTCTTTTCAAGCAGGATCTGTACCAGCGCGCAGATCGCGCCGCCCACCCAGAAAGCATTGAAATAATCCATTTGATCCACCATCCGTTCTTAATAGAATGATCTGTCCGCAGCGCTTTTCTTCCGATAAGGTCCTGACTGCGGACAAATCTGTTTTCTATTATTTTCCGACATATGGCGGGATATTATACGGATGTTTTATGATTCTTATAAAAAATTTTATCTGCAAAAAATCTCTCCGATCTGCTCCACCGTCTCCCGGATAGACAGCCGCTCGCAATCGACGGTAATATCCGCATATTTCTCATACAGGGGAACGCGCTCAGCATACAGCTCAGACAGACTCTGCCCTGCTTTGAGCGTCACGCCCCGCTCGTTTAGATCGCCCAGCCTGTGGGCAACCGCCTCACAGGACAGCCTCAGATAGACCACGGTTCCGATCTGCTTAAGATGCTCCATAGCCCTGCTGCCGTAGACCGCGCTGCCGCCGGTGGCGATCACGGTTCTGACCGTGTCGATGGATGCGTTGACGCGCTCCTCCACCGCCCAGAAGCCTTCTATGCCCTGTTCCTCTATGATCTCGTGAAGCAGCCTTCCTTCCTGCTCCTGGATCAGCAGATCCGAATCTACAAAGGCATAGCCCAGTTTTTTGGCAAGCACGACTCCCACGGTGCTTTTGCCTGCGCCGGGCATGCCGATCAATATGATGTTATTCTTTTGCTTCATATATTATGTAAACCTCGTTTCGGGGGTTGCCACATCTACAGCGCAGGGAGGATCAGACGCCTATTTCAGATAGGCGATGACCTCCACCTCACACAGTACATCCTTGGGAAGCTGCTTTACCGCCACGCAGCTTCTCGCCGGTTTCTCGGTAAAATACTGTTCATACACTGCGTTGAAAGCCCCGAAGTCGGCCATATCCGCCAGAAAGCACGTCGTCTTGACGACCTTGGTATAGTTCGTTCCCGCCTCCGCAAGAATCGCGCCCACGTTCTTCATCACCTGCTGCGCCTGCTCTGTAATGTCGCTGCCCTTGATATCGCCTGTCGCCGGATCAATGGGAATCTGCCCCGATGCAAACAGGAAATCTCCTGCAATAATACCCTGTGAATAAGGTCCGATCGCTGCCGGCGCTTTGTCAGTAGATACTTTAGTTAACATAATATTTTTCCTCTCTTTCCTAAATATAGTGGTTTACCGTCCCCCTACGGCGGCGTTTTATTCTCCAAAACGCGCTTTCACATAAAACCCCCTTGCGTTTTCGATCACTTCCGTCACCACGCCCTCTCTCTCCAGCATCCGCTCCCTGAACGGGAAGTTGCCCGACATCGCAAGGGACGGGTCTATCGTATAATAATAATTGCTCGGCAGAACGCCCTCGGTCACGGTGACATGGTCTCCCTCCTTCAGCAGACCGGGCCGTTCCATTTTAAACACCATCTCCCGCATGACCTACTCCTTTGTTCCGTACACGGAACGAACGGCGGCAAGCGCCTTCTCCTGCGCCTCGATCACGGCATCGCACCAACTGTCAAATTCCGGATCCTCGATCTGGCACTCCGGATGGCCAAGCACATAATCGACCGCTATGCGCATCCCCTGGTCAAAGCGGACCGTTGCGGCATAACCGGGGACGAGGCGTTTCAGCTTGCTGTTGTCGAAAACGACCGTATTGGACTTATCTCCGATCAGGCTGCCCTGCAGATCCCATTCCGGCGGACAGCACCGGGCCAGAAATTCGCTGGATACATGACACGCCTTAAGAGGAACCCCCAGCGCGTCCGCTATCGCCTGGTAGATCTGATCCCACGTAAGCGACTCGTCGCTCGTGATCTGTACCGACTCGCCGATGGCATGTATGTTCCCCATCAGTCCGACAAAGCCTTTGGCAAAATCGCTGTTGTATGTCATCGTCCAGAGAGAAGTGCCGTCGCCCTGAATGATGACTTTTTTCCCTTCCAGCATTCTCTTGATGACCTGATAGCTACCCTTCGAGCCGTGGATGCCAAGGGGCACCGACCGCATATCATATGTATGGCTGGGACGCACGATCGTAACAGGAAATCCCTCCTGGCGGTACAGCTTCATGAGAAGCTCCTCGCCCGCGATCTTGTTGCGGGAATATTCCCAATAAGGGTTTGCCAGAGGCGTTCCCTCATTGATGCGGTAATCGGACAACGGCTTCTGATAAGCCGAAGCGGAGCTGATGTAGATGAACTGCTTCGTCTTACCCTGAAAAAGGCGGTGATCCCGTTCCAGCTGCTGCGGTACAAAGGCAATAAAATCAGCCACCACATCAAAGGTCATCCCTTCGAGCTTACGCGCCACCTCCGCCTCATCGGCAATATCCGCCCTGATGATATGGGCGCCCGCAGGCAGCGCGTCGTTGCGCGTGCCGCGGTTGATAAGCCATAATTCATGTCCTTCCTTCAGAAGCTGCGCGGAAATCGCGGTACTGATCGTACCGGTTCCGCCGATAAACAGTGCTTTCATTCCTCTTTACTCCCTTCCACTCTGTATTTTTCATAATGCTCCAGCACGATGGCATGAGCGATCCCCGGGATCGTCTGCCCTTCGTTGAAGCTGGTCTTGCTTAACAGTGCGCCCGTAGGCACGAAAAGGACTCTTTTCCAGACACCTTCTTCGATTTTCTTAAGGATATAGGCCGACAGCACGATGGCGCTGCACCCGCATCCCGAGCCGCCCGCGTTGGTATCCTGTTTCTTGCTGTCGTACACTTCTATCCCGCAGTCCATATGCTGCTTCGTAATGTCGATCTGATGCTCCGCGAGCAGATCGAACAAAAGCTTGCGCCCGACCGAACCCAGATCTCCCGTTATGATCTTGTCATACTCTCTCGGAGCGCGCCCGAAATCCGCCAGGTTCTGTCTGATGGTGTCCGCTGCGGCAGGGGCCATACACGCGCCCATGTTCATGGAATCCTTCAGTCCGTAATCCACGATCCTGCCGATGGTCACGCCCGATATGACCGCCCGGACCTGTTTGCCGGGCTGCGCCGAAAGGATGAACGCGCCGCTTCCCGTCACCGTCCATGTCGCCGACTTGGGCCGCTGGTTGCCGTAGGCAAGCGGAAACCGGAATTCCTTTTCCGCGCTGGCAAAATGGCTGGACGTAACGCAGGCCACTCTCTCCGCGAAGGACGCCGCCACCGCCATGCTTCCCATGGCAAGGGTCAGCCCACATGTAGAACAGGCGCCGTACAGCCCGATATGGGGAAGCTGATATTCCGCCAGGCCGAAGCTGCTCGCGATAGACTGTCCCAGCAGATCTCCGGCATAGATGATCTGTATGTCCTGCTTCTGCAGCCCGCCTTTGCGAAGCGCGATCTCAAGCGCTTCCTTCTGCATGCTGCTCTCCGCTTCCTCCCAGGTATCGGCGCCGAATTTATCGCCGTAGCACACTTTATCAAACAACTGCCCCATCGGCCCTTCTGCTTCTTTGCTTCCCACAATGGAACCGCTGCTGACCAGATACGGCTTATTTATCAATTGAAGACTCTGTTTTCCTAACATCCTGCTATCTCCTTTTTACGAAATATTCTCAGAGATAGTATGAATTTATCGGTCCAAATATATACCGTCCGCCATACAGATAATCTTTCCAGAAAATTTGTTCTGACGCTGTTAAAAAACGATCGGTATCATACTGTACGCCGCGTCTCTGCTCTCCTCGCAGCAGACCGCGACGCGGTAACCGTCAAGCTCAGAGTATTCCTTCATATAGTAATATTTTGCGTTAAACGTATGTTTTACATGTATTTTATTTTTTTCTTCATCCACGATCACGGAGAAGTTCCCTAACGGAAGCGAGATTCCCTTGCCCGTGGCCTTTAAGAAGCTTTCCTTCATCGTCCAGATGCGGAACATCCTGTCTGTGATCCCCGCTTCGTTCTGCGCCGCATACATCCAGACAAGCTCTTCCCTGGCGAAAAAGCGATCCGCCACCTTCAGACGCCCCGGCTTGATCAGCTCGATGTCATTGCCCATCGCCTTATCACCGATGCTACATATGGCATAATCCCCCGAATGGGACAGGGAAAAATGGATGTTGGGATGATACTTAAGGAACGGCTTGCCCCACTCGCCGAACTCATATTCGATGCTTTTTTCTCGTAAGCCGTAGGTCTCAAGCGCATGATCCAGGGCGATCCCAGCGCCGAGGCTCCTGTTCTTGTCCTTGTCATGCTTAAGGATCGCGATCTTCTGCTGTCTGTAGGGCGAAAGCAGCTTCAGCTTATCACGAAAAAGCGCCTCATCCTCAAATTGCGCGACATTGATATAATAAGTGTAGATCATTCCTTCTATTCTACCTTCTGTGGCTGTTATGCGGATACCTGTGCATGGAGCGGCGGACCTTGTCGTCTTCCTCACCGCCCTCATGATAACAATCCTGACAGACCGGATAAGCGTAGTCCCACGGCAGGACAGCGCCGCAGATGCGGCATTTCTTCTCAAACTGCCCTTTATCCTCCTTAAGCAGATCC
>CANQIJ010000142.1 GCA_947624025.1 uncultured Lachnospiraceae bacterium
CTCCACGGGCGCGGCGATCGTCTCCTTGTAGACGATGCTCCCCTCTCCGAAGTCCGCTTCCGCCGCAAACCGCTCCCTTATGATATTGCGCAGGATCTCAAGCTGCACTTCTCCCATGAGCTGTGCCTGCAGCTCTCCCGCCTGTTCGTTCCAGACAATGTGGAGCTGTGGCTCCTCTTCTTCAAGTTGACATAACTTGACATACATCTGATGTACATCGCAGCCCTCAGGCAGAATAATACGGTAGGTCATGATCGGTTCCAACAGCGGAACAGTCGTCCTCTCCGCCTCCGTTCCCAGTCCTTCCCCGCAATAGGTAGATACCGGTCCCGTCAGGGCGCAGACCGTTCCCGCAGTGACCTCCTGCTCCACCGTATATTTTTCTCCGGAATAAATGCGGATCTGGTCGATCTTTTCCTCCGCGCCATGCAGATCACCGTCGCTTCCGGGCGCTCCCGCTGTATGCAGACCGCCGTCGGTATGTATCGTCTGCTTGACCCGAAGACTCCCGCCCGTGATCTTGACATGGGTCAGTCGAACTCCCTGCGCATCTCTTGCGATCTTATAGACACGGGCGCCAAACTCCTGCGGATATGACGGCATCCGGCTGTATGCGCACAGACCGTCCAGCAGCGTATCCACGCCCTCTGCTTTCAATGCCGATCCGAAATAACACGGAAAAATCTTGCGCTGTGCGATCAGCTCTGTGATCGTCCCGCCGTCGATCGGCTCTTCGTCCTGCCCCGGCGCTGCCGCCTGCTCCGATGACGCCGGAGACGCTTCCGCCGTCATTTCCAGATACTGCTCTAACAGCTTCTCATCGCAGACCGCGACTTCCTCGTAAAAAGCCTCGTCCCTTTTCCCGAACGCCACACAGCGCCCGTCCAATGTCTCTTTCAGCTGCCGGAGCAGCGCCGCCGCATCCGTATCCGGCTGGTCCATCTTATTGATAAAAAGAAATACAGGCACACGATACCGCTTCAGCAGTCTCCACAGCGTCAGCACATGCCCCTGCACACCGTCGGCGCCGCTTATGACAAGTATGGCATAGTCGAGCACCTGAAGCGTCCTCTCCATCTCCGCCGAGAAATCCACATGCCCCGGCGTGTCAAGCAGCGTGATATCCGTATCTTCCCACCGCAGATTCGCCTGCTTGGAAAAGATCGTGATGCCGCGGTCGCGCTCCTGTCTGTCATTGTCCAGAAAAGCGTCCCCGTGATCGACACGCCCCATCCTGCGTATGCTGCCGCTCTTATACAATATGCTTTCCGCCAGAGTTGTCTTGCCGGCGTCCACATGGGCCAGGATGCCCACAACCAGTTTCTTGCCGCTCATACCGTTGATTCCTTTAGTTTACATAACTCGTATTGTCGTGTATTGTGCTAAGTTTACATAACTTTGCGCCCATTGCGTTTCGGTTTACATAACTTATGTCCGTCATGTTTTAAGTTTACATAACTTATCTTACAGGATCCGCCCCATCATGCCAATGATGACCGCGCACACCAGCTCGCACAGGCACAGAAAATATCCTGCCAGATCCCCCGTGATACCGTCCAGCTGCCTGATGGACATATAATAATAGTAGGTCCAGACCCACATGACCGCAAGCGACATCACCGCCCCGACTAACGGCTGCACCAGTATCGCCGTGATAAAACTCAAAGCAAGAACCACCGCCAGAATGATGCGCACCGCTTTTTTATGCGCCATAGAGGAAAAAGAATAGAGCGTTCCGTCCTTCTTCGCCGCCGGGAACCATACCATTCCCATGCCGCTGAGCGTTCTTGATATGATAAAGCTAAGCCCCAGCAGCAGAAGCTGCTCCTTTTTCCAGATCAGTGTCAGTCCCGCGCAGTACAGCATGAAAAAACAGATCGCGGAAACCACCGCAAAAGAACCCACATGGGGATCGTCGAGGATCTCCAGTTTTTTCTCCTTCTTCGCATAAGAACGCAGCGCATCCGTCGTGTCTAAGAAGCCGTCCAGATGAATGCCGCCCGTCACCGTAACCGGCAGTACCGCTCCCACAAGCGCAAAGCAGACCTGTCCGAAACCGCATGCGGCGCACACCATACTCCACGCATAGAGAAGCGCCCCGATCAGCACCCCCACAACCGGAAAAAAACAGATCGCATATTTCATGTTCTTCCTGTTCCACTCCACCTGAGGCACCGGAATCCTGGAATACATGCCGACCGCTATGATAAATCCTTGCAAAACTGATTTCACGTAAACTCCCCCTTCCGCCATAAACTCTACTATGCCCTTCACAGCACCGCATAAGGCGCCGACGGTGCGCTTATGCGATGATCATCGGCACAATACAGATCACTTTCACCGCACCTACGCAATGATCATCGGTACGGTATAGACCACTTCCACCGCCTCATCTGCCATCCTTACAAGTCTCCGGTTAATAGCGCTCATGTATCTTATGTAAACCATTGTGTCTTTTCCATAAGTACCGCCGTCCGTAAAAACCTCGTTGGTGACAACGACCAGATGTCTGCATTGTCGGGAAATGAAGGATATCCCTGACAGGATCTTATCAACGACATCCCCGCCTCGCTCTGTCGATAGCGTATCCGGCTGCTGACATACCGGTGTGTCCGGCTGCCTGCATAATAGCGTATCCGACTGCTGACGTATCTGTATATCCGGCTGCCGATGTGGCTGCCCATCCGCTCCCGAAGGCGCAGAAAACATCTCATTGGCAAGCAGATTCGACATACATTCCAGAAGGACCGTGGCGTCACGGCACCTGTCCGCGCCGATCATGCCCGCAATATTTTCGATATCCCGGTAACATTCCAGCGTGGTAAAGCCCTTACCTGCCCGCTGCTTACGGTGCCTTGCCACCCGTGCCCTGCCTTCTTCTCCGTAAGGTTCCATCGTTGCCGCATAATACAGACCTCTGCCGTCTGCAAGCCTTACCGCCATATCTTCCGCATATTCGGACTTTCCGCTTCCGCTCACTCCCATAATGACCGACAGCATAGGTACGTTTCCTCCAGCACAGGCTTTCCATAACTCCGCCATGACCTTGCCATGATACGGTTTCTTCATAAGCCCGCATTCTTCTTCTGACCAATCAACGATACCGCCTGTAAGCCTCGATCTCCATCTGCTCAAACGAATCGTTCAGACGGTATACTGCAAGCGCCATATCGAGCATCGGAAAAAGCATGGCTGCTCCCGTTCCCTCTCCCAACGCCATATCTGCGGAAATGACCGGACGCAGCTGCAGCGCGTCCGCAACCGCCTGCGCCGCCGGTTCCCTGCTCATGTGGGACGCGATCAGATATTCCCTTACGCCGGGCGCCAGCCGATCCGCCGCCAGCGCAGCCGCCATCGTAATCATGCCGTCCAAGATCACCGGCATACGGCAGAGCGCCCCGCCTATCATGACGCCTGCAAGTCCCGCAATATCCAGCCCGCCCACAGCGGCAAGCACGTCAAAAGCATCCGCATGATACAAATCATACCGTTCAATGGCCTGGTCGATCACCGCCTTCTTGCGCGCCAGCCCTGCATCGTCAATTCCCGCACCGCACCCCGCCGTCTGACCGGGCGGCAGCTTAAGAAGCGCGCTGCACACTGCCGCAGACGTAGTGGTATTGCCGATTCCCATCTCTCCGCAGCCCAGGATCGTGTACCCCTGATCCCGGCATTCCCGCACCCAGGCGATCCCTTCACGGACCGCTGCCAGGACTTCCGCTTCGGTCATGGCAGGCTCTCTCGTAAAATCACGGGTGCCGTTTCTGATCTTACGCCGTCTGATATTGCCGCATGATACCTCCCCGCGAATGCCGATATCCGTGACAAGCACATCCGCGCCGGCTATGGCGGCCATCCGATTGACCGAAGAACGCCCGGCAGCCATATTGGCGGCAACCGCCGCCGTCACCCGGTCGGAAGTCTGGCTGACCCCCTGCGCCACAATACCGTTATCCGCGCACATCACCAGGATCGCCCGGCGTTCTGTCCGCACGTCTGCTGTCCGCTGGATCCCCGCGATCCGCACGATCATCCGCTCAAACTCCCCCAATCCATCCAGAGGTTTGGCGATAGCGTCCAGCCTCGCGCGCGCCTGCCGCATGGAAGCAGTGTCCAAAGGATCTGTCTTTAGTTTACATAACTCGTCGCGACTATCGATTACAATATCCTCTCTATTCATATTCTATGCCAGCTTTCGTACCGTTACGCCTGTGATTTCTCACGCTATCTATCAGTATATCGTGCCATCCCCGTTTTTTGTCAGGCATGCGGGGACAGCGGACAAGACACGCATACCTGTCATCCTTCATTTTTTGCCGCGAACCGCCTGCGGATACCCGCCATTCTCACATAATAGCTGGTCAGGAGCACCACGTCCGCGCCCGCCCACGCAAGCACCTCAGCCCAGAAGAGCCCCTCGCTTCCGATCAGCCCCGGCAGGAAAAGGATCGTCAGGATACGCATGACAAATTCCGCACCGCCCGACACCATCGGCATGACCGTATCGCCAAGTCCCTGCAGGGATGAGCGGTAGATATGCAGAAGATAGAGTACAGGCAGAAACGCCGCCATAACACACAGATAATGATAGGCGATCTCCACCGTTGCCGCAGCGTCCCTTGGATCTCCCGAAATAAATGCCCCTACGATCTGCCTGCCAAAAAGAAACATCGCCGCACTGATGAGAGCCGCCGTCACGATTCCCATCGCCGCGCCGGTATGGACACCCCTATGAATGCGCCCGATCTGCGCCGCGCCATAATTCTGCCCCACATAGGTCGTGAGCGCGAAGCCGTAAGAGATCGCCGCGATCTCCAGGATCCCGTACAACTTATTGGTAGCGGTAAAGCCCGCAATATACAGAACGCCGTAGCCGTTGATGACGAACTGCACCACCAGTCCGCCCACGGAAATGATCAGGTTCTGAAACGCAAACGGCATGGCAAGCTTCAGAAGATCCGCAGCGATCCCTTTTTCAAAACAGCAGCCCGATCCCTGTATCCTGACCGCCTCAATCCGCCGAAGCGACAGATAGCAGATAAACGCCGACAGCGCCTGTCCGATCAGCGTAGCGGCGGCCGCGCCCGCGACGCCCCACCGGAAAACGATCACAAATAACAGATCAAGGACGATATTGCACAGGGATGCAATGATCATAGCCACAAGCGGCGTCCTGCTGTCGCCCAGTGCACGTAAGACCGACGCCCCAAAGTTGTATGCCATTACGATGGGGATTCCGGCAAATATCACGCTCAAATAGGTGACTGTGATCGGAAAGATCTCTTCGGGCGTATGTAAAAGGCGTAAGATCGGCCTTAAAGCGGCAAACGCAAAACAAAGCACCGCCGCCGCACACATAGCGGAAAGCACCATCGATGTGACATAGGTCTTTTTAAGCCTCTTAAGATCATTGGCGCCAAACTCCTGCGCAAGACGGATGGAAAAGCCCTGCGCAAACCCCTGTACCATACTTAAGACAAGCCAGTTCAGCCATTCGCCGTTGCCAATTGCCGCCAGCGCGTTAAGCCCCAACACTCTGCCGACCACCATAGAATCCACCAGCGTATAGAACTGCTGAAAGACATTTCCCACCATCAGAGGCAGCGCAAAGGCAATGAGGATCCGCAGCGGCGACCCCGATGTCATATTTTTTACTGAATGTAACGTTCTTGAGCTTTGCATCCTTTTCCTTCCATCTTTTTTATTTGCAGCAGACTGCCTTCATTCCTGCGCATCGAAGGTAAACCAGTCGAACACCGCTTCGCCGTCGCCGCCGAATTCAAAGTACACCGCCCGTCTGCCGATGATCCCGCAGCTAAGAGGCACACAATATTCTGTCTGTCCCGGCTCTGCATCAAACTGCGCCGCCACACGGCCGCGCCATGTGTCGATTCTGAGCTTCACATGCATCTTCGCGGTACAGCTCATGGATACGGTACAGGTCTTCGGAGCGTTCAAGCCAAACTGCAGATAGCGGAAGCCTGCGGTAGTACCGTCCTTGATATGTACGATCGGAGAGGATATGCCATCGATCTGCTCATAGACCGGCTGAATATAAGCCTGTCCCAGCGGCGACAGATGGCAGGCGTAGCCCGCAGAGATGATCCGGTAAGCATCGATGCCGTTGACCGATGCGCCCGAGGAAGTTTCCTCCACCGGCTTTGCGCTTACAGGTACTCCGTTCACATAGGTAATATCGCCGATATAGATCTTACCGTCCTCTCCCAGCGCGATGTCCACCGGCTCGATCTTGCCCTGTCTGGAAAATTCATCCGTGCCGGTATGCCGGTGATAGAAAATATACCACTGGCCGTTTATCTCCACCAGACCGCCGTGATTGTTACCCCAGCGGTAAGTCTGCTGCCCCGTTCCGTCCGGCAGCTTAAGGATCTCGCCGCCGTTAAAAGAAATG
>CANQIJ010000143.1 GCA_947624025.1 uncultured Lachnospiraceae bacterium
ATTCAGGCAGATCCGGTGCCGCCACACATCGTCGATCACCGCCAGCACGTCCTCGGGAACTACATAATCCCCGCCGCGCATAAGCGCTGTGGCCCTCGCCATCTTTAAGAGCGCGATGCCACCCCTGGGGCTTACCCCCAGCGCAATGCGCGGATCCTGTCTGGTCGCCTCCGTAAGCTGCACCAGATACTCATATATATTGTCCTCCACATGAAGCGTTTCCGCCTGCTTTTTAAGCTCCATAAGACGCTGTGCGGTTATGATGCTGCGCACCTGGTCCAGACCCGCGCCCGCACTGTTTCTCAAGATATCCACCGATGCGTCATGAGACGGATAGCCCATGCTCAGACAGACCAGGAAACGGTCAAGCTGTGACTGCGGCAGACGCTGCGTTCCTGAAGAACCGAAGGGATTCTCCGTGGCGATCACCGTAAACGGCATCGGAAGCGGATGAGATTCACCGTCCACCGTGACCCGGTTCTCCTCCATGACTTCCAGCAGCGCCGACTGTGTCTTGGACGAAGTACGGTTCAATTCGTCTGCCAGAAAAAGATTACAGAACACAGCGCCCGGCTTGTACTCGAACTGATGCGTACCGCTGTTATACATAGTAAATCCCACAATATCGCTGGGAAGGACATCCGGCGTAAACTGCATCCTCTTATAATCCAGTTCCATAGCCCTGCCCAAAGCCATAGCAAGCGTAGTCTTGCCCACGCCGGGAATATCCTCGAGGAGTACATGTCCGCCCGCCAGCACCGCCGCCAGCACCTTACGTATCACGCGGTCTTTTCCCTTAACTACCTTGCCGACTTCAGATACGATCTGTTCCAGTTCTGTGTTCATTGGTATGTTTCCTTTCAACCGTAATGATATAATATTATAATACATCTCTGATGCCAGCACCATAAATTATTCCGGTAATTCACAGAAATTTCATATTGACACAGATGCCGTCAGACAGATGCACCCGCAAAGACGATCTTGAATTCCGTTCCTTTTCCCACCTTGCTGTTTAGAAAGATTTCGGCGTGATGCACCGCAACGATATGTTTGACGATGGCGAGTCCAAGTCCCGTTCCTCCCGTAGATTTGGAACGGCTCTTATCCACCCTGTAAAAGCGTTCAAAAATACGCTCCTGATATTCTTCCGGAATACCTATGCCCGTGTCCCTGACACGCAGAACAGGTCTTCCCTCTTCCTTCTGCGCGCTGACTGTGACCGTGCCGCCAGCGTTGTTATAGTTGATGGCATTATCGCACAGATTATACACTAATTCCTCTATCATCTGTCTGTCGCCCTTCATCGGGCAACTGCCGCCCTCCACCGACAGAAGCACGCTTCTGTCTTCCGCTCTAAGCTGCAGCATCTCCACGTTATCTTTGGCGATCTCATACAGATCGATGTCCTCAAAGGGTATGTTTTTGTCTATCACGTCCAGCTCCGACAGGCGTATCGTATCATCAATAAGCGTCAGCAGCCTATTGGCACTCTTATGGATCTCATCCGCAAACCGGAGCACATCGTCTCCCGATGCCATTCCGTTTCCGATCAGTTCCGAATAACCCGATATCGCTGTCAGGGGCGTTTTCAGCTCGTGGGATACATTGGCGCTGAATTCCTGGCGCATACTGGCGTTATGCAATATCGTCTCATGCTGCTTTCTGATCGTCTCCGCAAAGGGCACAAGCTCCTCATAAATATCGTTATCTTCGATGTTGTCCATATTTGCCGCGATCTTTTCTATCGGGGCAAGGAGGCTGCCCGTCAGATAGTGCGACACAAGCATACACAGCAATATAAGCGCACAGACAGACAGGAAGATAACAGGCATGGAGCTGTACAGGATACTCCAGATACTATGCGCCTCTTTCGCCACGCGAAGCACATTCCCATCCTGTAACAGAAGCGTATAATAAAATGTATTTTTTTTCATCGTTGAAGACTGCCTGATGGAGCTTCCCTCTCCGCATTCAAACGCCTCCCGTATTTCCGGTCGGTCAGCATGATTATCCATTCTGCCGGCATCCGCATTGCTGTCATATAACACCATGCCTTCCGGGTTTATCACGGTGACGCGGACGGGATCGGATATGCCGCCGCTGCCGCCATTCTCCCCATAACTGCCCTTTTCCGCCACAGTCATGTCCTGTGCCGCACCTGCAGCTGCGCCGTCCGACAGCGCGTAAGCATACACCCGAAGGTCATCCAGAACCTGCTCCTGATAAATACGATAAAAGACAGCAGCCATCGACAAAAAAGTAATGACTACTGCCATAGAAGATATAAACATCAAACGCCTGTTGATCTTTTTCTTCACATTTACATCCTCACTCTATGATATTATCCAGAAAATAGCCGACATTGCGGACCGTCTTGATCATCGCGCCACAATCTCCCAGCTTCTGTCTGAGCGTCTTGATATGCATATCAAGGGTTCTGGATTCTCCCTGATACATCGACCCCCACACATGATTTAAGATCTCTTCCCTGCTGGTCACGATCCCCGCGCGCAGAATCAGCATCTTCAGCAGTTCATACTCCTTAAATGTCAGTTCACAGGGCTTATTGTTCACATATACGGCATGCCTCTCACTGTCCAGAAAAATGCCGCCAATGCTTAAACATTTCTCATCCCTGTCGCCGCCGCTCCTGCGCAGCAGCGCCTTTACCCTGGAGATCAGCTCCATGACCCCGAAGGGCTTCGTGATATAGTCATCCGCGCCCATGTCGAATCCTCTGACCTTATCTAACTCGGTTGTTTTTGCCGTCACAAGAATAATGGGGATCTTCTTTGTAAGCGGATTGGCGCGCAGCCGTTCCATCAACGTAAGACCGCTTAGATCCGGCAGCATGATATCCAGAAGAACAAGATCCGGTATTCTGTCTTTGACCGCCCGTTCAAAATCCGTCCCGTTCTCATATACAGCCACGTCATAGCCGCTGTTTTTCAGGGAATAACTCTCGATCTCGCTTATATTCTTATCATCCTCCGCAATATAGATCATCGCCATATCATCACCACATCCCGCCCTGCGCATTTACCGGTCTGCGGCCTGTGTTTACCTGCCGGTACAGACTTTATGCTTATCATAGCACACCGGATTCCCATCCGATACCACCGAAATGTAAAAAGAATGTAAAATCTGTGTAAAATATCCGCCGCTTTCGCCTTTTATATCATTCTGCCGGTTTTCCCGTTTTCACAAAAGCCGCACATTGCGCATATTGCCGGTCTCCTGAAAAATCTCCCACTCACCTACATTGACTGCGTGATCCCCGATTTTTTCCAGATATTTGGCAAGCATCAGAACATCGATACAGTCATCCACATCTGCCGCCTCATTTCGCAGCTTCTCAACCAGATCCTCCTTGACACGGTTAAACAGGTCGTCCACCCGATCGTCCCCGTCGATCACCTTCTGCGCCGCCTCCATATTGCGGTGTAAGAACGCTTCAATAGCGCTGTGTAAAAGATTCCTGGTCTCCTCCGCCATTCCGGGCAGATGCGCGGAATAATCCGCCAACGGCTGCATCTGAAGCCTTAAGATCAGCTCTGCCATATCGGTGACATGAACGCCTACCCGCTGAATATCCGTAACTACCTTGAGGCTTGCCGACACGATGCGCAGATCCCGCGCCAGCGGATGCTGTCTGGTGATCAGTGACAGACATTCTGACTCGATCCGCTTCTCCGTCTCCCGCGTGGCATTATCCTGCTCCAGTATCCCGACGATCGTATCCTCATCCCGTTCGCCGGCCGCCGCAAACAACTTGTCATATACGGCTTCCACATGAAAGCACATCGCTTTTAACTCATTGCGTAACTGTGATAACTCCTGTTCAAACAATGTTCTCGGTGACATAGTATGCACCCCTTTCTCCGTTCCCGTTTCGCAGCGGCTTCCCGCTTTCTTCCCATACATCCGCCCGCACACTGCCTGCGCAGGCCGTGTCTTAATGTCTCTATCCGAATCTCCCCGTAATGTAATCCTCCGTCCTCTTATCCTGCGGCCTGGAAAAAATATTGGCCGTGGCGTCTGCTTCGATCACCTCGCCTACCAGGAAAAAGGCCGTGTCATCGGACACACGCGCCGCCTGCTGCATATTGTGCGTCACGACGACCACCGTGTAATTCTCCTTTAACTGACACATCAGCTCCTCCACCCTAAGCGTCGATATAGGATCGAGCGCCGAGGTCGGTTCGTCCATCAATATGACCTCCGGCTCCACCGCCAGCGCACGGGCGATGCAAAGCCGCTGTTGCTGCCCGCCGGACAATCCCAGCGCCGGTTTCTTCAGCCTGTCTTTTACCTCGTCCCAGATCACCGCACCGCGCAGGCTTCTCTCCACGATCCCGTCCAGCTCCGCCTTGTTTTTCATGCCGTGTATCCTGGGTCCGTAGGCAATATTGTCATAGATGCTCATGGGAAAAGGATTGGGCTGCTGAAACACCATGCCGACCCGCCTGCGCAGCGCTGCGGAATCGACTCCCGGCGCATAGATATCCTTGCCGTCCAGATATACCCTGCCTTCGATCGTAACGTTGTCCACCAGATCGTTCATTCTGTTTAACGTCTTTAAGAATGTGGACTTGCCGCACCCGGACGGCCCGATGAGCGCCGTCACCGCATGGGAACGTATGCCGATATCAATATCCTTCAACGCATGATTGCTGCCATAATACAGATTCAGTTTTTCCGTTTTTATCTTAATGCTGTCCATCATCACTCCTGTGTTATTCTCCGACTGTCAGGCTGTCCCTGTACCGTTCTTCTTATCACCTATGTTCTTTTGTCTTTATAACGTCCCAACATATTTGTTATTTCGTTTTTATGTTTTCGTTGTCACATCCAGCTTCCCCGCCACGAACCTGGTCAGAAAATTGATAGCCAGCACGATGCACAACAGAACTGCCGCAATGCCGAACGCCACCTGATACTGCGCCTTGGACATGCTTAAGTACAACTGGATCGTCAGCGTGCCGCCCGGCTCCAGAATCTTATGAAGAAGTCCCATGCCGGGCTTCGGCAACAGATAACCGCTGCCCGCCGTAAATAAAAGAGCCGCCGACTCCCCCACTATGCGTCCGACTGCCAGAATGACGCCCGTCACAATTCCCGGCATGGCAGAGGGAAGCAGGATCGTGCGGATCATGTACCATTTGGCTGCGCCCATACCGATCGCGCCGTTCCTGTAACTGTCCGGCACCGCTTTTAACGCCTCCTGGGTGTTGCGCGTGATCAGAGGCAGCACCATCAGCGTAAGAGTAAGCGCCCCTGTTAGGACCGAGTAGCCCAGATGAAGCGTCCTGCCGAAAAATACCATGCCAAACAGTCCGAATATGATAGACGGGATACCCGCCAGAGTCTCTGTCGTAAACTCGATCAGCCGCACCAGCCGGCTCTTGTGCGCATATTCATTCATCCATATGGCGGAGCCGACGCCTATAGGCGTGGCAAAAAACAGCGTGATGACCACAATATAAAGCGTGTTGACGATATTCCCTGCGATTCCAACTGTTCCCTTAAGGACGCTTGTCACCGTCGTCAAGAACGACACGGTGATCACCGGAAATCCCTTGGCAAAAACATAGATAATAATGCACGCCAGAAGAAGCACGGAGAAAAAAGAGGAAAGACAGACCAGGGCAAGCGCCGCCATATCTTTACACTTTCGGGCAAACCTTCCGTCCACTCTAACCATCCTCCCGCTCTCCTTTCCTGAGAATACCGTTTAATGCCACATTCACGATCATGATAAAAGCAAACAACACAAGCCCGATGGTAAATAAGACCTGCCTGTGCACGCCGCCCGCATATCCCATTTCCGCAACGATCGCAGTCGTTAAGAACCTGACTGAATGAAAGGGAAGCGGGATATTTACGGAGCTTCCCGACACAAGGCTGATCGCCATCGCCTCACCGACCGCCCTTCCCACCCCTAACACGATCGCTGTGATGATGCCCGGTTTCGCCGCCGGTATCAGCACCTTGAAGATCGTCTGCATATGGGATGCGCCCAGCGCCAGCGAGGACGCTTTCATCTGCGGCGGCACCGCCCGCAGGGCCGATGCGCTTATATTGATAACCGTCGGAAGGATCATGACCGCCAGCACCAGCACCGCCGAAAGAAGGTTGGCGCCGCCCGTAAACTGATGCGTGTCTGAGTCCTTAAAAACGGCCTGTTCCCACTTATACATCAGCGGGTTTAAGATCATCAGACCTAACAGTCCATAGATGACAGACGGAATACCCGCCAGCAGCTCCACTGCCGGACCCGCCACCGCAGCCAGCTTAGCGGGCGCAACCTCGACCAGAAACACAGCCGTAAGAAGCGCTACCGGTACACCGATCAGGATCGCCATAAAAGTACCCACTATGGAAGTCA
>CANQIJ010000144.1 GCA_947624025.1 uncultured Lachnospiraceae bacterium
ATACGGTCATCGACGCCGCATATCCGGGCGGCGTTGATCGTAATGGAGCGGAAACCGTCCTCCATCGACATCCCTTCCTTCACCGCCAGTCCGGCACAGACAGGCAGAAACTGGATTCTGGAAACCGGATGGTCCGTCGTAACGGCCGTCAGGATCCCGTTGCTGCTGAGTAATCCCGCCGTCTTGAAGGCCATATTGCGGACTTCGATCTTATTGCGGCTTGCCATATCCGGTCCCACGATAGCCGGAAATCCCGCCTCCTTAAGCTGCTCTATGATCAGATGGCCCTCACTGCAATGGTCGAGCGTCATCCTGAGCCCAAATTCTTTCGCGATACGGATCGCCGTGAGGATATCGTCCGCTCTGTGCGCATGCGCCTTTAACGGGATCTCGCCCTGAAGCACGGGCAGCCAGCACTCATAACGAAAATCCGGCTCTTCATCCGGCTTTTCGCGGCGCTTTTTTTCATATGCCTTCGCCCTGACAAGCTCTTCTCTGAGCTTCGCGGCAATCGACATACGGGTGACGGGCGAAATATTCTGCCCCGAATAATTGACCTTCGGATTTTCCCCGAATGCAACCTTCATCGCGGCGGGCGCCTTAATGATCATCTCATCGATGCATCTTCCGTGCGTCTTGATAAAAGCGAACTGTCCTCCTACCACATTGGAGCTGCCCGGCCCGACCATAGCCGCCGTTATGCCTGCTTTGAGCGCGTCATGAAAGGCATCGTCCATAGGATTGATGGCATCGATCGCCCGCAGAGTAGGCGTGACAGGGTCAACCGTCTCATTGCAGTCGTCCCCCTCCATCCCCTTCTTTTCCTCCGTGATACCCATATGACAATGCGCCTCGATAATACCCGGCATGACAAAATTGCCTCTGGCGTCCAGTATCCGGCTGTGACCATCCGCCTTAAGCGCCTCCGCATCACAGTCGCTCATATTGCCGATGGCCGTTATCCTGCCGTTCTCTATGCGTACATACCCGTCAGGATAATCTCTGTCTTCCATTGTCTTGATATTGCCATGAATAATAACCAGCATTCTGCTCTCCGTTTTGTCAGTGCAGCTGACTCATAGGATTGACAGGTTCACCGTCCTTCGTCAGCTTGAAATATACGTTAGTTCCTTCCACACTGTAATATTTCGTCGGAGAGGCCACGGTTCCGATCTTGTCTCCCACGTTCACATAGCTGCCCTCCGATACGGTAATGTTTTCCAGCTGCCCGTATGTCAGTTCATATCCGTTGCCCAGATCCATAACGACATTGTTGCCGATCACAGGATCGTATCCCACGCTGTTTACATGTCCGTTTGCCGCCGCCAAGATCTCTGCGCCCTGCGCCGCCGCGATCACGATGGCGGGATTATATTTGTACTGCTGCAATGTCGGGAAGTAAATAGTCTTGTCCATGCTGTAATTGATCAGTACATCCCCAACGATCGGCCACACCAGGCCGTCTTCCTCCTTGAAGTCCAAAACAGGCTGGACCGTCGTCGCGATCGCCTCGGCTGCCTCCTGCTCCCCGGTCGCCGCAGCGGTATCTACCGTTTCGTCGAACATGCCCTCCTGATCTTCCTGTGACTGATCCGCCGTCCGGACTGCCGTATCCTTCCGGGTTTCCTGCTTCGTGTCTTTTTTAGCCGTACCTGTGGCAGTGTCCGCCTGCGTCTGATCCGATCCGACCCCCAGGCCGCTGTCAGACTTTTGACCCGTATTGAAGGGAGCCGTCGCATTGCCCGTTTTCTTCACAGACTGATCCGTCCCGGACTTGTCCGCTGTATTTTCTACGTTCTGAGAGTTGGCTTCCTGAAAACTGGGATCGTAATCGAGATCATCGGTTCCCACCTCCGCGAACAGGGTATCCAGGTCCTCCCCGGACATCATATTTTCCGCAGTCATATCCGCTCCCTGCTCGATCGCTTCAAAATCCACCACATAATCTTCCCTCTCCGCCTTATTGCTTCTTCTTACAAAAACGCCTGTCACTGTCAGCACCGTCAGTACCAGCACGGATGTTGTCAGCATGATGATCCGCTCTTTCCTAACACCATTTCTGTTTCTTCTTCTCATAAGGATCTCCTTTCCGGTCTCCTGCTCTTCGTGATCTTTTTGTACAGGTTGATACGGTGTTAGTCTTTCCCATTTTTGACAGGTTATTCAATTTTGGCCAACTTGGTTCCGAAAAAAAATTTCCTGAGGATCTGATCGTACGTCTCTCCGTTTAACGCCAGGCAGTTCGCCCCGTACTGGCTCATTCCGAAGCCGTGTCCCACGCCTGTAACGTTAAAAATAATCTGGGTCGGCGTCTGTTCGATCTCAAAGGACGCCGACGGCAGGGAGAACAGATAACGAAACGTCTCACCGTCTATACCGGCCGCCTTTTCTCCGTCAACAACAAACGACACCTCCGTGACGTACCCAGCATCGTCATAAGTCAGCTCCAGACCCTCCCACAGCTGTTCTTCCGAACACCCGGCATCTATATGCGACTGTATCTCATGTAAAAATCCGGTCCTGGAGACGGCTGTCTTACTGCCAAAATCAGGCGCGGCTCTGTCCTGCCCGCATAACACGCTTTGCAGATAGGGCAGCTTATCAGTGTGCCACACCTGAGCGGCAGTTCTCGTCTGCCCGTTACTGATCTTAAAATAGGACGCCTGGACAGGCTGTCCCTCATAACACAGATACAATCCTTCTGTTTCCGCCGCAGCCTGTCTGTACGGTATCAGCCTCTCCGTTTCCTCCGTATCCGCCTCATACCACTTGTCCAGTCCGTCGCCCGCCACGCGCAGCTGCCCGCTCTCTTCCTTCGCCATGACTTCCACGAGCTCTGTGCGCACAAGCACCGCCTGTGCCTTTAACGCCTCCGTTTCATAAGTATCCGGCATTACGGATTCCAGCTTATAGACAACATATTCCTCCAGCGGGATCTCCCAGGTCCCCCAGCTCATCTGCGCCTGCACATAGCGTTCGGCGCCCTCTGCCTCTTTGGAATGATATTGATTCTGCCGCAATACCTCCTTCTCCACGCCCACATGACCCCACAGACAGGCGCACACATACGGCAGCAAAAAAACAAACAAAAGAAAGCCTCCGGCATCTCTTTTGTTTGTTCCTTTTATGACGATCCTATTCTCTTTCATGAAACACCCCGCATAAAATATACTATGCGGGTGTTTCATGCGATATTCCCGCGCACATCCTTATCTTGCAAGATCCAGATGCTGCACGGTGGACACATTCCCATTCTCGTACAGGAATATGCCCGTGTTTCTGACCATGGCGTTATTGTGGTTGTCCTGGGATGAATTGAGCGCAAACTCCGTAGACACATTGCCCAGTCCTATCGCGCCCACGCCCAGATCGGACAGATGATAGAGAACATCCTTACCCGTATCATCCTTTACCCATATGAGCAGCTTGTTCCATATGTCGTCCGCCTCATCGATCCAGCCGTTTCCGTCCGAATCATATTGGGACAGATCCGCAAACCCGTTTCCGGATCTTGTGCCGAACAGCTCCCCGCCGTCGTTGATCGTTCCGTCGCCGTTTAAATCGAGCGCCAGAAAACCGCTTCCCGACTTAAGCTCGGAGATCTCCTCCTCCTCGCCGTCCTGATCCAGATCGAAGAAAAACTTCTGATCGGATACCTGTGCGATATCCGTGTCCAGATTGATCACGAGCGGATCGCAGTATGTCAGCCTTTTAGTCGCATAAGTCTCCTGATAGTACTCTTCAAACCTTCTGCTCATGGTAAGATCCAGGTTAAATGACAGCTCTCTTCCGTCCGCCGTTTTTACTGTACCGGTCGTGGAAAATGTCGTCTGCTCCTGCTCCATATGATAATACTGATCGGTGAGCACACCTGCCTGGTAGACTGTCTTGCCGGAGCCTGTACCGCCGTAGGACGCGCCCTGCGGATCCCACAAGCCCCTGCCGTAAGATTCTCCGTGAAACGAAAACAACAGCTCCATCAGAAACTGGATACATCTCTGTCTGATGGTGTAGAGCGTATCCTCCGGCGTTCTTCGCGACGAGATCCTTCCCGGATTGGATACGTTCCTGAAATGCGTTGAAATATCTTCCAGGCTGGCATCATATTCGGCATTTTCAGCATCCTCGTTACCCTCTTCGCTCTGCTTTGCCTGCTCTGCATTTTCGCCAGCGTTGATCAGATCCCCGAAAAGGCTGTCGAGGCTTTCGCCGGGTCCGCCTATGCGCCGCACGGTAGAAGCTCTCACTGATTTTTCTGTCACAGAAGTATAACTTCTGGTCGATTCCATCGCCACTGCTGCGGAATCTATTCTCACTATTGCCTCCTTTTTGTACAGACCTGCATCTATGCCTGTCTGTGCCACCGACTACACCCTCCCTGATGTATGGCAAATAGAAAGGACGGTATCCTGGGGGTAAACTCCTTTTCCCCTCGAAAATACCGTCCATGGTCTGCACATGATTCAGATTCAAGAAACAGCCGTCCGGCCAAGATCAGCCATCCCTTGTACCTTATATATCGACCGTTGCGCCGATTTAGTTTAGCCCACTCTGTTATAATTGATCAGACACCCTTTTAAGATGATCTGCCGCTCTTCGTCCGTCAGTTCACCCAGACGAAGTTCAAATTCCGTAAGCTTATCTTCCTCCACGGATACCTTGTACGCCTTGATCACATCCGCTTTGTCCTTCACCGCTTTCTTAATGCCGGGGAAGAACAGATAATCCAGATTTTTGAACGGGAGCTCTCCCTCCGGGATCAGGAACGGCAGCATACCCCAGTTGATCAGATTGGAGCGGTAACGCTTGGTGGCATATTCATTCGCAATATTCGCCCAGCCGCCCAGAACCTTCTGGCAGCTTGCCGCCTGTTCCCTCGCGGAGCCGTCGCCCGGCTTCACCGCAAAGATCGTGGAGCCGAAGCCCGTATTAACATGGGATGCGTCTGCAAAGGTCTTCTTTATCACGCTCATGACCGGCTTCACATCCGGGTGAGCCTGACACGGATGCTCTCCCTGCATCCTCGCTTTCTCAGCTTTCTGGATATCCTTCGCGCGGCCCACATACTCAGGGTCTTTCCTGGACAATGTAAACTCCGCAAGGCCTAAGGGGTTGGACCGATAGGATGAAGTCTCTCCGGAAGGGATCAGTTCATCCGTTGTGGTAACGGGATCATGTATCTCGGACACCACACGCAGCACCAGATTCTCCGGCAGCTCCCCCATAGCAGGCCAGTCCTTGATATTGGGACCGAACTGAATCTCCACGCTCTCATCAGCCACGCCCTTAGAGTCAAACACGCGGTTCTTATATATGTTCGCATCAAAGTGATATTGGTACCTGCCAATCTCGCCGTCAAACTCCGTAGCGGGCGTAAGCACACCTTTGTTGGCTGCCGTAGCCGCGATAGAGCGGGCATCCATAAGCGCCACAGAGGAGATCTGACCGTTCTGCAGCTTGGAGCCTTCCCTGTTGGGGAAATTTCTCGTCGAGTGACGGATACTGAACGCATTGTTCGCCGGCGTGTCGCCCGCACCGAAGCAGGGACCGCAGAACGCTGTCTTCATGACCGCGCCGGTTTCCAGAATAGCTGCCGCGCAGCCGTTTTTGATCAGTTCCATATAGATCGGCATGGACGCCGGATATACGCTTAAGGTGAAACCGTCCGAGCCTATGTAAGAGCCCTTCAGGATATCCGCCGCCGCACAGATATTTTCAAATCCGCCGCCCGCGCAGCCCGCTATGATCCCCTGATCCACCATGAACTTACCGTCAACGATCTTGTCCTGTAAGGAATAGGGAACCGCACCGTCCAGACTGACCTTCGCGCGCTCCTCCACATCGTGGAGCACATCCTTCAGATTCTGATTCACTTCATCAATGGTATAGGTATTGCTCGGATGGAACGGCATAGCGATCATCGGCCTGATCTTTGACAGATCTACTTCGATCATTCCGTCATAATAAGCCACTTCGCCCGGCTTTAACTCTTGATACTCTTCCACCCTGCCGTGAATATCATAAAATTCTTTGATCCGGTCATCCGTCTGCCAGATAGAGGACAGACAGGTTGTCTCCGTGGTCATAACGTCTATGCCGATACGGAAGTCCGCGCTTAGAGACGCCACGCCGGGACCTACAAATTCCATGACCTTGTTCTTGACATATCCGTTGTCAAACACCGCCCCGATAATGGCAAGCGCAACGTCCTGGGGGCCTACTCCCTTAACGGGCTCGCCTGTCAGATACACGCCCACGATCCCGGGCATATTGATATCGTACGTCTGGGACAAAAGCTGTTTGACAAGCTCGGGGCCGCCCTCTCCCATCGCCATGGTACCAAGGGCGCCGTAGCGGGTATGGGAATCGGAGCCTAGGATCATCTTAC
>CANQIJ010000145.1 GCA_947624025.1 uncultured Lachnospiraceae bacterium
AGATCGTAGGTTTCCAGACAGATAAGCCTTTCAAGCGTTCCTTACAGCCTTACGGCGGTATCAGAATGGCAGAGAAGGCATGCTCCGACAACGGCTACGAGGTTGATCCCGAGATCAGCGAATTCTTCTCCACACACAGAAAAACACACAATGCCGGATGCTTCGATGCATACAATCAGGAAATGAGAGCATGCCGTTCCGCACATATCATCACGGGTCTTCCGGATGCATACGGACGCGGACGTATCATCGGCGACTACAGACGTGTTGCCCTGTACGGTATCGACAGACTGATCGAGGACAAACAGGATCAGAAGGATTCCACGGGACGTGTTATGACAGACGATGTGATCCGTCTGCGCGAGGAGATCTCCGAGCAGATGACAGCCCTGAAGCTGATGAAGGAAATGGCTGCTTCTTACGGCTGCGACATCTCCAAACCCGCATCTAACGTACAGGAAGCGATCCAGGCTACCTACTTCGGATATCTGTGCGCAGTCAAAGAGCAGAACGGTGCGGCTATGTCCCTTGGACGTACATCCACATTCCTTGATATCTATGCCGAGAGAGATCTTGCTAACGGCACCTTTACCGAGGAGCAGATCCAGGAGTTCGTCGATCACTTCATCATGAAGTTAAGATGCGTTAAATTCGCACGTACACCTGAGTACAACCAGATCTTCGCAGGCGACCCGGTATGGGTAACGGAGTCTCTGGGCGGTGTCGGCGTGGACGGCCGTCATATGGTTACAAGGATGAGCTTCCGTTATCTGCACACACTGGAGAACCTTGGTCCTTCTCCGGAGCCGAACCTGACGGTTCTGTGGTCCACCAGACTTCCCGAGAACTGGAAGAGATACTGTGCTAAGATGTCTATCCAGACCTCTTCCATCCAGTACGAGAACGATGACCTGATGAGAGTCGTACACGGCGATGATTATGCGATCGCCTGCTGCGTATCCTCCATGGTTGTCGGCAAGGAGATGCAGTTCTTCGGCGCTCGTGCTAACCTTGCTAAATGTCTGCTGTACGCATTGAACGGCGGCGTAGACGAAGTTACCAAGAAACAGGTTGGTCCCAAGTACCGTCCTGTTGTCGGCGATGTTCTTGACTACGATGATGTTATGGATAAGTTCATCGACATGATGGAATGGCAGGCTGACGTCTATGTAAACACATTGAACATCATTCACTATATGCATGATAAATACTGCTATGAGAGAGCTGAGATGGCTCTTCATGACAGAGACGTTAAGCGTTACTTTGCAACCGGTGTTGCAGGTCTGTCCATCGTAGCTGACTCCCTGTCCGCTATCAAGTATGCCAAGGTTGAGCCGATCAGAGACGAGGACGGCGTGATCGTTGACTTCAAGACAACAGGCGAGTTCCCGAAATACGGCAACGATGACGACCGCGTAGACGAGATCGCTCAGATGATCGTACACAAGTTCATGACGGCAGTCAGAAGACACCACACCTACAGAAACGGTATTCCTACAACGTCCATCCTTACCATCACATCCAACGTAACCTACGGTAAGGCAACAGGTAATACACCCGACGGACGTAAGAAAGGTCAGCCGTTTGCTCCGGGTGCTAACCCGATGCACGGACGTGACACCCACGGTGCAGTCGCTTCCCTGTCTTCCGTATCCAAGCTTCCGTTCAATGATGCACAAGACGGTATCTCCAATACCTTCACCATCATTCCGGGCGCTCTCGGCAAAGAAGATAAGGTATTTGCGGGCGATATCGAAGTGGATCTGAGCAAATAAAAAATTTCTTTATGAAATATGATTTTTCGGCGGATAGGCAGACATTCTCTTCTACGAGATGTGCCTTTGCCGGAAGATCGGAAAAAAATCCATATATGGCAGATTTTTTTCCGGATATAGACGATATATTGAAGGAGGGAAAGAATATATGGATAACAAGCAGATGATCGACGATTTTGTCAAGATGATGGATTCCGGTATGACGCAGGGCGTCGGACACGTGAATGTTGATGTCGATGACAAATCCGAGGACGCTAAAAATGTGCAGACCATGGGGTGTACGGATTGCTCCAGAACTCCGCTGGCCTGCAGCGTACCGACTCTCCATGAGGGCCTGGACGATTTTCGATAGCATCGAGCCGTGCGGATTTATGGAAGAGCAGACAGCAGAAAGCTTGCTTTCGGCTGAATGATCTGACATAAATCCATAGGGCGACAGCCCGTAAACGAGCAAGCGGAAGCTGCGAAGCAGTACGCTTGCGAGTATAACGGCGCGATGCGGCGATTTAGGACGCGACAGCTCTCGGGAGCTTGCTCACGAAGAGATGGAGCGGCATAAATCCATAGGGCGACAGCCCGTAAACGAGCAAGCGAAAGCTGCGAAGCTGCGCGCTTGCGAGTGTGCACGGCTCAGCCCGTAAAATATAATAATAATATAAAAGGAGGATTTTCACTATGGCAGCAGCAACAGCTCAGGTAGATAACTTAGTTTCTTTATTGGATGGTTACGCAACCAAAGGCGGCCATCACCTCAACGTAAACGTACTCAACAGAGATACTCTTCTGGACGCTCAGAAGCATCCCGAGAATTATCCGCAGCTGACGATCCGTGTTTCCGGTTACGCAGTAAACTTTATCAAGCTTACACCGGAACAGCAGGCGGATGTTATCTCCCGTACGTTCCACGAGTCCATCTAATTGCGGTTGGACTGTGACAGGCGGTATGACGCCTGATCAAAACGGCAATACACAAGGCGGCGCATGAGATTTCATGTGCCGCCTTATTATACGAGCAGTCTGCTTCTATCTGTATATATCAGTTTAATTTTTACATCTGCTTTTTGCGACACGCTCACTATAACGCTCCTTTCGCAGTTTTTTCCCCGCTTCTATCCGCGTTCCGTCACTGTTCTCCTGATATATGATCTGCTTTTCACTATCATAGATAAAGACAGGAATATCCATTGCCTTTTTCTTTTCCAGTTCGATTCTTACCGCTTCATTTGCACGCTTTACCACTACTTCGTCAGAAATATAATCGTTTCTTTCTATTTTGGACACCTTCTTTCCCATGTCTCACTTACCAGTACAAATTTTAACATTTTCTCACCACATAATCAACGGATTTCTTATATAAACAAGGCGGCACATGGATCTCATGTGCCAAATACCGGAGCAAGCGCAGACTGCATCTACATCCTCTCATCACGCTTCGGTTTCTGGAACCGCCGCAGATTTTGTGAAACCAGGGCCTTTTCGCATATTCTGCGGCGATCCTGGCCGAATCAAAAGATGTGCTGTTCATTGGCCTTCCTCATTCCTTACCCCTTCTTCCGGCTCTGCCACATCCCGTTTAAATTCCAGCAGATCGCCGGGCTGACAGTCCAGCACATCACAGATCGCGTTCAGGGTGGAGAAGCGAATCGCGCTCACTTTGCCCGTCTTGATATTGGAAAGGTTCACATTAGCGATCCCGACTTTCTCTGCCAGTTCGTTTAACGATATTTTTCTGTCCGCCATCATCCTGTCGAGTCTCAATATAATAGACATATCTTTTTCCCCGCTTCCGTCATGTTGCGTTTAGAGCGTTTCATCGGACTGCTTCTGCAATTCACATCCATAGTCCAGTATACAGTAAACGCACCAGAGTGCAATGCCTACGACCGCTCCAAAGAACAGACTGCCCGACGCTGACATCAGCGTGATCAGAATAAACGGCAGGCTTAAATTCTTAAGGATAGCCGGTCGAAACGGCGAATCGCTGTCCCGGATCTCCTTAAATGTCTTCGCCACAAAATGCAGCGTGACCGCAAAAATAATAAGCGGGATACACATGACGATAAAGTACGCGCCTATTATATTGCCCCATCCCATAGATGAGGTATTCAGAATGTCCGTAAACCATACGCCGACATTGAAACCGAATACGCCTATATTCATTTCCAGATCAGCGGTGGCTTCCGTTGCTTCTATCGCCTGTCTGACCTGGCCGCCTCCAAAATGATACAGAACGATCATACCAACTCCGCACATAAACGTTATAACCGTCATCATGATCATGAATATCTTGCCGATCCTTGCAATGAGCATCGCCACATTGCTGCTTTTCTTGATCTTATCCATTTTATTATTCTTATTATTCTGTCCGTTCATAATTTCCTCCATCTGCTTTACAAACATGCCTATCGTTACTTTCCCGCGGTTTGTAATGTCAGTATAATGCTTGTATTTATGTTTGTCAATATATTTTTAATGTTTATCGTTATATTTTTAATGTAAAAATTGATCTCCTAGAAACCAGACCCTAGGAACCAGGTAAAGAGATCACCCCACCCCGGATCCCGGGGCGATACTCTGTTCCGCTAAGCCAATATTTCTATTGTACGGAATCCCATCTGCTTGTATTGTTCCGCATGCGTTACCAATATAACGGTGCGCCCCATCTCGTGAAAAGACCGAAGCAGTCCCATCACTTTATTGGCATTGTTCGGATCAAGAGAACCGGTAGGCTCGTCAGCCAGTATCACGGAGCATTTTTTAAGCATCAATCTTGCAAGCGCCACCCGCTGCTGTTCGCCGCCGGACAACTTATACACTTTTTTGTCTATGGCGTCAGCCAGTCCCACATATTCCAAAGCTTGCTCTATAGAATATTCGGAACGCACACGCTTATTTACCATATTGAGATTCTCACGCACGGTCTTGCCTTCCACCAGCGCGAAATTCTGAAACAAAAATCCTGCCTCGTTCTGCAGATATGCGCGCTGATTTTTCCTGTCAAAAATATTGCACCCGTTCACAAGTATCTCACCCTGATCCGGCTTCTCCAGCGAACCGATCATATGAAGAAGCGTGGTCTTGCCGCAGCCGCTTTCACCCCAGAATACCACAAATTCACCGTCCTCTATTGTCAGATTCATGTCTGTAAACAGTTGTTTGTCCTCAAAGCTTTTATACAAATGCTTGATCTCTATCATCACAGGAACCCGCCTTTCAATGTTTTCTGTATATTATCCCGCTCCACGCGCCTGAAGGTGCCGATCACTACCGCCATCTCCATCAGCACCAGTCCCAGGATCACAGCACACGCAAAATACAGGCAGGGCAGATCCAGCACAATGTAACAGACTGCCGTTGCCGTCATCCCTGCCGCGCCGGACACAAGGGTCAGCACGATAGGCTTTTTAAGCTGCTGCGCCACTGAATAGCCAAGGATCTTTTTGGTAATGATCTCTAGGCGGTTCGCCTCAAACTCCAAACGGATTATGGCTGTACCCAGACATATCTGCACCGCACACTGGAACAACAGCAGAAACATATTCAGGAAAGCGCCTTTCCTTATATTCTGCAATTCCTGTGAAAAGACAAGCCATACGCTTTCCGTCCGGTATCTGTATCCGTATTTTTCGCAGAATTTTTCCACTTCATCAATATCCGGTTCCATCATCACCTTCTGAAAGACCACATCAAACGGATCGCTTTCCCGGTCAGACCGGGCATCCTCGATACAGTTATTAAAAATAATCACGGGTCGGTACGAAGTGACATATCCCCTGTACGGGTCATAGTTGACAATACGTGCCCTGTCAGAATAGCGGATCACCTCTACGTCCTTTTTGGCAACGCCCGCATAATTCATCAGAAGATCACAGTCCGGCTCCGGTTCTCCATCCGGCAGCAGAATACAGGCTTTACTCGCCCTGATCCTGTCCGCCGCAGAAGGCAACTTGGCGCACAAATATTCCTGCATATGCGCATTGGCACAGACCGCGTTCTTGTCCTGTTCATACATCACATCTGCGCCGATAAACTGCATGTCAAACGCAGTAAAATACTCTCTGTAAAAGTCCTTTTCCCTCTCCCATAATCCCGCGCCCACGCTCTGGTGGGGATCACCGATCAGGTACAGATAAGAATAATCCCTGCGCTCCTCATAAAATTCCCGCTGCCTCTCCAGATCGGCATACCGCATCCACAGAGCAAAAGTCGAGGCGGCCGAAACCGCCAGCGCAAAGGTCAGCAGAGTCTTAAAAACATAGCTTACCCCCAAAAGCTTCCGGCTCATGGAAACGCCTGAGAATCCAAGCTTCAGATCACAGCGAAGCAGGGATACATAGATCAGCGCTTCTCCCACAATAATAACCAACAGCATAACAGCCGCATGATCCGCCAGAAACAGACAGTGAAGCCTTTTATACAAGACTGCTGCCGCTTCCTCATATCTTTAAGGATAATCATAACCACCGGCTTAGCCGGTGGTTTGTTCTGGCCCTATAAGGGCCTGTTACCGGCTCTAGAGTCTAAAGACTCATCGAATGGTTCGCCAGCCGCAACATCATTTACCCGCTTAGCCCTAAAGGGCTTTTTCTATT
>CANQIJ010000146.1 GCA_947624025.1 uncultured Lachnospiraceae bacterium
TCGGACAGCGTATTTCAGATCCTGGCGGGGTGTTATGACAAGAAGCCCCGGAACGATATCCTCCATGCTGTCTGTACGCTTCTGATCAAAGGCAGCCGATATGGGGAGGCCTATTTTGAGTGGTACCGCGCCGGCGTGGAACAGAATCTCAGGATCACCAGACTGTACGAATACTACATGATGTCGATCCCGCTTCAATACACCGGCGTTCTGCCGAAGATCATACTGATGTATTTTGCTTATGAGTGCGATCTTCCCTATGAGATCACGGCTTTTCTGTATGCGTATGTATACCGTCACCGGGAAGAAATACCGGATATTTATGTAAACTATACAGCTGCCATGGAGCGTTTCGTCAGGGATCAGATCGGGCGGGGCAGGATCTGCAGGGATCTGGCGTATCTGTACCGCAATCTGATCAGTCCGCCTATGATCGATGAAGAGATCGCGGCGAAGCTTACGTCTTTACTCTTTATGAAAGAGATCACAGTGGAATCGGATAAGATCAGGGAAGTGATCCTTGTATATCCTTACGGCGAAGGGGAAGATATCTATCCCGTCTCGGGCGGAAGGGTGAAGGTTCCCGTCTTCGATTCCGACTGTAAGATCCTGTTGGGGGACGGCGAGGGAACGCGGTATACGGTGAGTGTGGAATACCGTATGGAGCCGCTCATCAGTCCGGCGAAGCTGGCGCTTATGATCGCACCTTTTGTGCGGACGGATCTGGGCTATGCATTGTATATGTGCTTTGAGTATCAGAACGGGGCTGCCATACAGGACGATAATGCCGATCTGTTCGGGTTTATTGCAGGTTCGGAACGGATCGAGGCGCAGACGCGGCAGAAGCTCCGTATGCAGCTGGTCCGCTTTTATTATGAGAAGGACAGGATGCGGGAGCTGGACGATTATCTGCTGAGTTTAACACCGGAGGATATCGCCGCCAACGACCGCAGGGAGCTGATACGGTACATGGTCGTGAGGGGCATGTATGAAGAAGCGTACAGCTGGGTGCGCCGTTTCGGTCCGTACGGCGTGGATGCCAAGGTGCTTGTCAAGCTGTGCAGCCGCCTTCTGGAAGATGAGCCGGAGAAGGAAGACCCGGTCATGACTGGGGTACTCTGTTATGTGGTAAAAAAAGGCAAATATGACGAAAACGTTTTAAAATATCTTGTCCGCTTTTTCTCCGGCAGCATTAAGGATATGCGGGACATCTGGAAGACGGCGCAGGATTTTGGCGTGGATACGTATCTGCTGTGCGAGCGGATGATCGTCCAGATGCTTTATACGGGCTCCCATGTGGGCGACAAGACAGAGATCTATAAGGCATACTGCCAAAGCGGCGGCAATGCGGAGCTCAAGGCGGCGTTTGTGACGCAGTGCAGTTATGACTACGCAGTCAGAGAACAGATCACGGAGCCCTATGTTTTTCACAGTATCCTGCAGCTGTATATGGACGATATCCGGCTGCATTCGGTGTGCAAGGTGGCTTTTCTGCAATACTATGCCGAGAACAGGCAGGAGCAGAATGAAACGGTCAGACAGGTCTGCTGCCGTTTTCTGAAGGAGCTGCTGGATCAGAATATTGTCCTGCCGATCTATAAAGAATACCAGGGTTATGTGCCGCAGTTAGACGAATATCAGGATAAGACCATGGTAGAGTATCGCGGCAGGCCGGGGTGCAGGGCAGTCATCCATTATGTGATCCAGAGCGGATACAATGCGCAGAATGAGTACCGCCGGGAAGAGATGAAAAATATGTTCGCGGGTATTTTCGTCAAAGAGTTTGTGCTGTTCTTTGGAGAAAAGCTGCAATACTATATTACGGAAGAGGTAAACGGGACCGAGCAGCTGACCCGAAGCGATACCGTTAATAAGAGCGATATCGTCCAGGGGGATGCCGAGAGCAGATTTTCGATGCTGAACGATATCATGATCGGCATGACGCTGCATGATTACGATACGGTGAACGAACTTCTGCGGGAGTATTACAGACAGGATCATGTTACGGACGCGGTCTTTAAGATGCGCTAGGAGACAGTATGTTTTTGGAACGGAAGGAAAAAGGCAAACTGCATAAAGGAAGCGTTCTGGCAGGTTACGATCTGGGAGATCGGTATTCCCAGATCAGTTACAGCATCTATGGAGAACAGGATGTGGAAACCGTTGCGACCGTAGTGGGGACAAAGCAGTATAATATTCCCACGATGTTATGTAAACGTAAAGGGGTCAATCAGTGGTTTTACGGAAAGGATGCGGTGAAGTACGCGGAGGAAGAGGACATGTACCCTGTCGGGGAGCTGGTGTCGCTTGCCAAAAAGGGCGATGAGATCGAGCTTGACGGTACGGTATATGATCCGGCAGCGCTGTTGACCTTATTCCTCAAACGCAGTATGACCCTCATGAGCTTCATTGCTCCGATCGATAAGATCGAAGCGATCATGTTCACGGTGGATGTGCTGGATGACCGAATGGTTGAGATCCTGCTGCAGGCTTCGGCAAATCTCGGCTTAAAGACGCCGCACATTTACTTCCAGAGTCATACCGAAAGCTTTTATTATTTCATGCTTCACCAGCCGAAGGAGTTGTGGGATTACCAGGTAGTCGCCTGCGAGCATGACGGAATGAGGCTTAAGACGTACAGGATGGAATGCAATAAGCGCACGACTCCGATCGTTGTGCTGATCGAGGAACAGATCTTTGATACGCTGGTGATCCCCGATGACGAGGAGGACGAAGCGGTCAAACAGGATGCCTACCGCATGGCCGATGAACGGCTTCTGGACATCCTGCAGAAGCTGTGCGAGGGGCGGATCGTGTCATCGGCGTATCTGTTGGGAGAAGGATTCAGAAACGAGTGGAATAAGGAATCCTTGCAATATGTCTGCCGTAATAGGAGAGTTTTTCAAGGAAACAATCTCTACAGCTGCGGCGCATGCTTCGGCCTGATGGAAAAGTTAGAGCCCGGCGAAGAGAGCGCGGCCTATGTCTATCTGGGAAAGGATAAGCTGAAATCCAATATCGGCATGAACGTTTTAAAGCAGGGCAGGGAATCCTATTATGCGCTTTTGGATGCCGGAGAGAACTGGTATGAGGCTGTGAAGGAATGCGATCTGCTCCTGGAAGGCGAGCCGGAGCTTGCATTTGTGGTCACGCCGTTAAACGGTAAGGATATAGAAACGAAGGTCATACGCCTGACCGGGGAAAGCAGAACGGAGGCGCCGTATACGCGCTATCACCTTAAGATGGATATGACCGCTCCGGAAACGGTCCGTGTAGCGGTAACGGATATGGGATTCGGGGAGTTATTCCCGTCTTCGGGCAGGTCGTGGGAGCAGACGATTGCCCTGTCCTGATGCGTTGGCACGGTTCGGGCGGTCGGTGCAGGACGGGCAAAGACAGGTACGCAGAGCAGAGTCGGTACGGAGGATAAAGCCGCTGTTATGAGCAGGATCATATTGGGAACAGGGAACTATGCAAAGGTTCCCTATGATATGGAAAAATTTTATGTAAACCTATATTCGGTAGAAGAGCTGTGTTACCTTCTGGTCGATAAGGCGGAGCTGCTGGACGATGATATCATGCAGAGGGAGCTTGTCGGCTGGCTCGATGAAGAGTGCGGTCTGGACCGGCTGGCGCACACGCTGTATTCTCTGCTCAATCAGAAGGGAACAACGGCTGCCTTTGTGGGGACGATACTGGAGTATGTGAATCTGTATCCGCCGGAAGTGATCGCACGGACGGAACAGATCATCAGGAGCAACGAGGGTCTCAATACCTTTGAACGCAGCAGGGCCAAGGCGGATTTTATGCTGGAGAACAGAAAATATCACAATGCGCTTAAGCAGTATACGGCGCTGCTTGGCCGCCTTCCCGAGACAGAGGAACGGATGCGGGCGGAGGTCCTTCATAATATGGGAGTAGCCTGTGCGAAGCTGTTTTTATTCCGGAGGGCTGCGGACTATTTCAGGGAAGCCTATGATGTCGACCAAAACGAGGCAAGCCTGGAGCTGTACCTTGCAGCGCAGCGTATGTGCCATGACGATCAGGAATATGTCGCTTATATCGCCGGGCATCCCGAATATCATGATATGTCGCTGAGAGTGGAGCGGAAGATCAACCAGGCTCAGGGGCAGTTTGAAGGAACCGATGAGAACCGTATGCTGTTCACACTGCAGGTCTTCAGGGAAGAGGGAAACAGTGAGGTGAGCGGCAACGCCCGGTATTATCAGGAGATAGAGAGGCTGACCGCCGGATTGAAGGAAGCCTACAGAGAATATATGTCATAATAAGGAGTAATAAGGTGATCGTATGAGTTGGTTTAAGAAGCTGGCCGCCGGATTGTTCAGAAGAAAAGAAGAGGATGATATCGATGAGGAATGGGAAGACGAAGAGGTAGTCCATCACATCGACTATCATAACAAAGAGCAGCGCACCGACTATGTGCGCAACTGCCTTGAACGGATGGCGGAGGCGACAAGAGAGCTGGAAAATCTGAATTATGAGTATGATATGGTGACGTCCTATCTGAAAGATATGGAAGAGATAGAGGCACTTCCGCCGGAGGAAAGCGAACAGCTTAAAGAGTGCGCCAAGCGGGTGGCGCAGCTCCAGGACAGCAGGGCTGATTATATGGAGCGGCCGCATCGCATCAGCGACGAAAAATACCAGCAGATCGAGCGCATGACCGATGAGGTGGAGGAAGGATATCAGAAGCTTAAGGAGACGGAGGAGTATCAGGAGCTGATCAGGCAGGATATGACCAGGCTCGACGGCGAGAAGCATGCCTATCTGTACCGCAAGAACGAAGTGACTCATGTCATATCGGACACGAGGGGAATGGCGGTGGTCTGCGTCGCGGCATTGGCGCTGTGCGTCCTGCTTCTGCTGTTTTTGCAGTTTTTCTTTGATATGGATACGAAGGCGGGTTATCTGGTTACGGCGCTTGCCGCTGCGCTCGCCATCACGCTGATCTATGTCAGACATCTGGATGCCAGAAAAGAGCTGCACCGCGTGGAGACGGGTATCAATAAGATCATACTGCTCCAGAATAAGGTGAAGATCAGATACGTCAACAACACGAATCTGCTGGATTATCTTTATTTAAAATACGGCGTATCGAGCGCGCAGGAGCTGATGGATCTGTGGGAGAATTATAAGATCGAGAAGGAGGAACGCGAGCAGCTGCGCAAGGCGGAGCTTGATCTGGATTACAACCAGCAGGAGCTGCTGCAGATGTTAAAACGTTATCAGATCAAAGACCCCGCGATCTGGCTCCATCAGACGGAGGCGATTCTGGATCACAAGGAAATGGTGGAGATTCGTCACAATCTGATCATAAGAAGGCAGTCGCTGCGCCGCAGGATGGATTACAATAAAGAAGTGGTGGCGGGCGGCTCACAGAAGGAGATCAAGGAGCTTGTAGAACAGTATCCGCAGTATGCAAGAGAGGTCATGGCTTTTGTGGAGGAGTATGAGAAGAAGTTTGCAAAGGGATAGAGTGTATACGAGTGTGGAAATCTTAGATGAAAGAGAGGACTCGGAATGAACATGGAAAAGGAACGGGAAGAACAGGCAGACAGATTAGGCGAAGAGTGCGGAGTATTCGGTATTTATGATTTCGACGGACATGATGTGGCGTCCACGATCTACTACGGACTTTTCGCCCTGCAGCACAGAGGACAGGAGAGCTGCGGTATCGCAGTAAGCGATACGAACGGCCCGAAGGGTAAGGTCTCAAGCGTCAAAGAGATGGGGCTGTTAAATGAGACCTTTACACCGGAGACGCTCGGTAAACTGAAAGGCGATATCGGGGTGGGGCATGTGCGTTATTCCACGGCTGGGAGCAGTACGAGGGAGAATGCGCAGCCGCTGGTGCTGAACTATGTGAAGGGAACGCTGGCGCTTGCGCACAACGGCAATCTGATCAACGCGGTGCAGCTGCGGCATGAGCTGGAATACACGGGCGCGATTTTTCAGACCACGATCGATTCCGAGGTCATAGCGTATCATATTGCAAGAGAACGCCTGAACAGTAAGACGGTCGAGGAGGCGGTAAGGCGCGCGATGAATAAGATCAAGGGCGCTTATTCGCTGATCGTGATGTCGCCGCGTAAGCTGATTGGCGCAAGAGATCCGTACGGCTTCAGACCTCTGTGCATCGGCAAAAGGGATAATGCCTATATTCTTGCATCGGAGACCTGCGCCCTTGACACGATAGGCGCCGAGTTCGTCAGGGATGTGGAGCCCGGTGAGATCGTCACCATATCTCCGGAGAACGGACTGGAATCGGACAGAAGCATGTGTCTGCCGAAAGAGAAGCATGCAA
>CANQIJ010000147.1 GCA_947624025.1 uncultured Lachnospiraceae bacterium
ATGTCTGTCTCTGGCCGCTTCTGCCCTTGGGTACAACTTAGAATCCGGTACACGGGAGGCTATTACCTATGAATCTATGCTGCAAGCGGGACAAGGGGCAGACTATCTGAAATTTTCCTCACTGCAGCACGGAGTTTACCGCTTTAGCAGTGGTGGTGCCATGCTGTTGGCGGGAGCTACGGTGTTCTTGGGCTGGCGGATGGCGTACCTGTTGGATACGGGAATCACCCTCATCGGTTTGGCGGCTGCGCTGACAATAATTGAACCGAAACGGGATGCCCCCGGAATAACGCTGCAGACATTACCCGCCGCACTGGCGGCGACAGTCCGAGAAGCCTGGAACCTTCTCAGATCGGACTGCGTGGCTGTCCGAATCATGGTGCTCAACGCTCTGGTAGGGGTATGTGCAACATTGACGGGATTTTACCTGCAAGAGAAAGTAGAGGCTGCGGTGACGATTTCCGCGCTGCTGGGGCCGGCACTGTTCGCCTTGTGTTTAGGCGGCGGTCTTGCCGGGCTGCTAACCGGCAGGCTGGATCGCCTGTCTTATCCGAAAGCCGTGGCTTTTACCGGAGGTGGTGTTTTGCTCTGTGCCCTGGCGGCTCGGGGGACATGTCTGCCGGTGTTAATGGTTTCCGGCCTGCTTGCAGGACTTCTGGACGATAGCCTTGAGCTGGTCAGCGACAAGAAACTGAATGACCGATTTCCATCCGCGCAGCGGGCCACTCTGATCTCCGTCTCATCCATGATTTTTTCGGTCTTTATGATACCACTGTCGCCGCTTTTTGGCTGGTGGTTCTCAGCGGTATAAAAATATTGCAAATGTATCTGATGCGTGTTATACTGACCCGGGTTGAGTAATGACCCGGATGCGGCATGAAAATGCAGGTTTGGCATGACAGAAAGCAGAAACGGTAATGTTAAGATACAGAGTAGTATCTGCGGCAGTCGTTGCGGTGTTGCTTATCGCAGTGAGCCGGGCGGTGTCCGGCCATGTGACATGCGCTGCGGATGAAGAAAAAATGGCGGCTCAGATGTCGGATGCTGACAGAGAGCCAATACAGGAGAATATATCGTCATATGCGGCCGGCGTGATGGCAGAAGACTTTTGGAACAGCTCATATACGGCGGATGCCTATGACGCATATGGAGAGACCGCTGACGCGTCCGCGCAGGGATCCGGCCGGTCTGTGCAGGAGAAGTCCGGAGAGCAGAAAAATGAGCAGCATGAGCAGGACGAAAATGCAGAAGACGGGCAGCAGGAGAACGAGTATGCGGATCTTGCCATTGCAGATGTGGATCATTATGTGAATGTGCGCACGGCTCCAAGCACATCCGGCGAAGTGACGGGCAAGATATATGACGGCGCCGTAGCGCAGGTGCTTGAGGTGGCGCAGGGAGAGGACGGCGAATGGTTTCGGATCGTCTCCGGCAATGTGGAAGGTTATATCAAGGCGGAGTTTTTCCTGTATGGAGAATCTGCCGCTGAGGTCATAGACGAGTATGTCATACACTATGCTACGGTTCTGGCGGACAGGCTGAATGTTCGGCAGGAAGCCGATATTGATGCTTCCCGGGTGGGATATATTGACGAGGGAGAGCGCGTCAGGGTATTGGAGGATGACGGCGAATGGCTCAAAGTACAGTATGCCGACGGGGTGGACGGTTACGTGGCGGCACAGTATGTGAAGGTGTCCGATGAATTTGTGTATGGGAAGACACTGGAAGAAGAAGCCCGGGAGCTTGAAGAACGCAGGCTGTTAGCCGAACGCAGCAGACAGCCGGAAGAACAGACGCAGGAAAATACCGAGATGGCGGCGGTAACGCCGAATGCCGGGGACGGCGACAGCAGTCAGCTGCGCCGACAGATCGTGGACTATGCGATGCAGTATCTTGGCAACAGATATGTACATGGCGGACAGTCGCTGGCGGGAGGTACGGACTGCTCCGGGTTTACCTGCTTTACTTATGCGGCGTTCGGTTATTCCATTGGCAGGACGCCCGGCAGCCAGTTGTCGGGTGCGGGAAGGAGCATTGATTACAGCCAGGCGCAGCCGGGCGACATTATCTGTTACGGTTCCGGAGGGCGGTGCAGTCATGTGGCATTGTATATCGGAAACGGGCAGATCCTGCATGCCGCCAATTCCAGAAAAGGGGTTATCATCGGACAGGCGGATTATGATACGATCATAGGGGTGAAAAATGTGATCGACTGATCTTTTAGGGGATCAGGATATCTGATCGGGAGAGCGCCATATCTCCGATGATCTCCTGTGATTTCTGCTGAAGATTATCGAGCCGTAAGGCCACTCCGCCATAGCTTAGAATACCGTGGGCCGCAGCCATTTCCTCCGTATAATCTTCTAATGGATAGACGCCCTGAAGACGGACGGGTCCGCTTGTGTAATGGCACACTAAGGGGAGCGCACCGCTGGCGTCTTCCTTAACAGATACGCCGTTTTCGGATACATGAAAACTGATCCATGCCATTTCTTCCAGCATACAGATCGTCTGTTTCTGGGTGGAAACGTAGTTGCCCAGAGAGTAGTAACAGAGAGTTTTATGACCGTCCTCTGCGGTGATCCACTCTATCGGCTGGGGAGTGTGGGGATGGGTGCCGATGATGACATCGGCTCCGGCTTCGGCCATTTCACTGGCAAAAGAACGCTGATATTGAGAAGGGACCGTAGTATATTCGGTACCCCAGTGAGGGCAGACGATCACGACGTCTGCTTTTTGCTTTGCCTCTTTGATGTCTTCGGTCACATCGGGATTTAAAGAGGTAAAATCAATCCTACCGCTTTCCGGATCATAGGCGCAGAGCATATTCAGACGGCCCATCAGAGATTTATCCAGAATTTCCGCATTTGGACCGTATGTATAATTCAGTATCGCGAAGGTGACATCCTGAACGGTGAGTAAAGGGATGTTTTCGGCAGTGCTTTCCCCGGACTGCGTATCCTCTGTCGTGATGCCGGCCAGAAGGACTTCCGGGTGTTCGTTTTTCCAGAATTCGGCACAGGAGATCAGCCCGTCGTATCCCTGGTCGGCAGCGTGGTTGGAAGCGTGCAGCACGACGTTAAAGCCGGCATCGGCAATAGCATCACCGACTTCTGTAGGAGAGTTGAAATAAGGAAACCCGGAAAATCCGCGTTCATTGCCGGCAAGCACGGTTTCCTGATTGATGATGCGGATGTCGGCCCTGTCAAGATAATCGGTGATCGTGGAAAACAGAAACGAGAAATCATAGCTTCCGTCTTTCTGTCTGCCGGTATTGACGATACCCATGTGCATAAGGTTGTCTCCCAGCGCCATGCAGGTGACGTCATATTCCTCAAACAGATCTTCCTCCTCGGGTGCGGATGTATCTTCCGTTTCATCCCCGTCATCGGAGGCGGAAGCATCTCCGGGCAAGAGTGAATCGGAAGAGAGCGCGGCCGGGGCGTCTTGTGTATCTTCGGACTGATCTTTTGCGGCATCTTCCGAAACACTGCCGGGTTCTTCTGTAAGGAACGCGGCCTGCCTGGCTTTGACCTGTCCGCAAGCCGACAGCTGTATGCTTAGATAGACCAAAAGCGCTGTTAACGCATAGAGCCTGTATGTAATACGATGATGCTTTAAAATGTGTTTCATGTCGTGACCCTTTTGAATAAATATACACTTTTTTTGTCAAAAAGGCAAGAAAAGCGGATTCCGGGATGCAGACAGGACCGATCGGACAGCTTACTCTTGAAAAAAGCAATAAAACATTGTAAAATCGTACCAGTATAAATTGTGATCAGGAGAATGTTATGGCACAGACATTGAGCAAAAAGCCCGTGACGGGCATGAAGGATATTCTTCCGGAGGAGATGGAGATCAGGGATTATGTGATCGGCGTGATCAAGGATACTTACGCGGCGTTTGGTTTTACCTCCATCGAGACGCCTTGTGTGGAGAATCTTGCGAATCTGAACTGCAAGGCGGGCGGCGAGAACGAGAAGCTGATCTTTAAGATCTTAAAGCGGGGCGACAAGTTAAGGCTTGACGAGGCGCAGACAGAGGATGACCTGGTAGACGGCGGGCTTCGCTACGACCTGACCGTACCGCTTGTGCGGTATTATTCCAATCACGCCAACGAGCTGCCTTCTCCCTTCAAGGCATTGCAGATGGGTAACGTATGGCGCGCCGAAAGACCGCAGAGAGGACGGTATCGCCAGTTTATGCAGTGCGACATCGATATTCTCGGCGAGGCATCCAATCTGGCGGAGACAGAGCTCATCCTGGCTACGACCACAACGCTTGGCAGACTGGGCTTAAAGGATTTTCAGATCCGTATCAATGACAGGCAGATCTTAAAAGCGATGGCGGCGCACTGCGGCTTTCAGGAAGAAGATTATGAGGCGGTGTTCATCATACTGGATAAGATGGACAAGATCGGCATTGAGGGCGTGGAAGCCGAACTGACAGAGAGCGGCTTTGACAGGAGCGTAACAGAGAAATATCTTGCGATGTTTACGGCCATGGAGAAGGCGCCCGATGCGGTATCTTATATATTTGAAGAATTGGGTGACGGTCTTTCCGGCGAAGTGAAGGAAAGCTTTCTGGAGATATTGGAAAGCGTGAATGCGACCAAGGGTGATTTCTTCGAACTGGTATTCGATCCGACGCTGGTGCGCGGTATGTCTTATTATACGGGTACGATCTTCGAGATCTCCATGCCGCAGCTTGGCATCAGTTGCGGAGGCGGCGGACGGTATGACGGAATGGTGGGACGTTTCACCGGGCATGATGTGCCGGCATGCGGTTTTTCCATCGGCTTCGAGCGTATTATCCTGCTGCTGATGGAAAATGGTTTCAAGATCCCCGGAAGAGGTAAAAAGGCGGCCTATCTGATCGAGAAGGGACTTCCGACGGACAGAATGTGCGAGGTGCTGGCACAGGCGCAGGCGCAGAGGGAGAGTGGCGATCAGGTGCTTGTGGCGCGCATGAACAAGAACAAGAGGTTTCAGAAGGAACAGCTCGCCGCGCAGGGGTACGAGGATTTTAAGGAATTCTACAGGGAAGAACTGAAACACTAATCTATCGTGAGGAGGATATGAAAAATGGCAGAATCTATGAAGGGCTGGAAGAGGACCCACCGCTGTGCGGAGCTGTCCTTGCAGAATGTGGGCGAGGAAGTTACCGTTATGGGCTGGGTACAGAAGCAGAGAAACAAAGGCGGCATCATCTTTGTGGATCTGCGGGACCGATCCGGTATCCTGCAGATCATCTTCGAGGAGGCCGACTGCGGTGCGGAGGCTTTTGCCAAGGCTGAGAAGATGCGGAGCGAGTTCGTGATCGCGGTTGTCGGTAAGGTGGAGAAGCGTTCCGGCGCCGTGAATGAGAATCTGAAGACGGGCGGGATCGAGATCCGGGCAAAAGAGGTGCGTATTTTATCCGAGTCGGAGACGCCGCCGTTTCCCGTGGAGGCGGATTCCAGGACCAAGGAAGAGATTCGTCTGAAATACCGTTACCTGGATTTAAGAAGACCGGACATTCAGGAGAAGCTGATCTTAAGGAGTAAGATCGTGTCCGAGATGAGAAGCTTTATGGCGGATGAGGGATTCCTTGAGATCGAGACGCCTATCCTGTGTAAATCCACACCGGAGGGCGCGAGAGACTATCTTGTTCCCAGCCGGGTGCATCCGGGCAGCTTCTATGCGCTGCCGCAGTCGCCGCAGCTGTATAAGCAGCTTCTTATGTGTTCGGGATACGACAGATATTTTCAGATAGCGAGATGCTTCCGTGACGAGGATCTGCGGGCCGACAGGCAGCCGGAGTTTACGCAGGCGGACATGGAGCTGTCCTTCGTGGATGTGGACGATGTGATGGAGGTCAACGAGAGACTGATCCGGCATGTATGCAAGGAGGCCATCGGGCTGGACGTACAGCTTCCGCTGCCGCGTATCACCTGGCAGGAGGCTATGGACCGTTACGGTTCGGACAAGCCCGACACCAGATTTGAAATGGAGCTTACGGACGTGTCCGATGCGGTTGCGGGATGCGGCTTCGGGGTAGTTACATCGGCGCGTGCGGAGGGAGGCTCTGTCCGAGGCTTGAATGTGAAAGGGCAGGCGGAAATGCCCCGCAAGAAGATCGATGCGCTGGTGGATTTCGCCAAAGGCTACGGCGCCAAGGGACTGGCTTATCTGAGCGTACAGGCGGACGGCACATACAAATCTTCTTTTGCCAAGTTCATGACGGAGGAAGAGCTTGACCGTCTGGTTGCGGCGATGAAGGGCGAGAAGGGAGATCTGCTCCTGTTTGCCGCCGATAAGAAGAATATCGTGTACAG
>CANQIJ010000148.1 GCA_947624025.1 uncultured Lachnospiraceae bacterium
AGGAAATAGAGGAGGAGATTCATGAAAACATTAAGAGAAGTATCCTGCGGTGAGACCGTTACGGTTAAGAAGCTGTCGGGAGACGGTCCGGTTAAGAGGCGCATTATGGACATGGGCATTACCAAAGGCGTGGGCATCTATGTGCGCAAGGTGGCGCCGCTTGGCGATCCGGTGGAAGTGACGGTGCGCGGGTATGAGCTGTCGCTTCGCAAGGCGGACGCTGAGATGATCGAGGTCGAGTAGGCCGGCGGTGCAATGGAATGAGTCGAAGAAGGCTGCCGCGTGGCGGTGCAAGGCGGTAGATAAAATGATCAGGAGGAGGAAAAAATGTCAGTAAAAATCGCACTCGCAGGAAACCCTAACTGCGGTAAGACAACATTGTTTAACGCTCTGACAGGTTCTAACCAGTTTGTGGGAAACTGGCCCGGCGTTACGGTAGAGAAAAAAGAGGGTAAATTAAAAGGGCACAAAGACGTGATCGTCATGGATCTTCCGGGAATCTATTCTTTGTCCCCCTACACACTGGAGGAGGTAGTTGCCAGAAATTATCTGATCGGTGAAAGGCCGGATGTGATCATCAACATCATAGACGGTACCAATATTGAGAGAAATTTATATTTGTCCACGCAGCTCCTTGAGCTGGGCATACCGGTGGTGATGGCGGTCAACATGATCGACGTCGTCAAAAAGAACGGCGATAAGATCTCTCTGGAGAAGCTGAAGAAACATCTTGGCTGCGAGGTCGTGGAGATTTCGGCGCTGAAGGGCACGGGCATACAGCAGGCAGCCGATAAGGCGGTAGCGCTGGCGGGTCAAAAGAGGCAGCCTATCGTGCACAGGTTCGATGAGCGCGTGGAGAATGCCATAGCTGATGTGTCCGCAATTCTGACAGGCGTGTCAGAAGAGCAGAAGAGATTTTTTGCCATTAAGCTACTGGAGAAGGATGAAAAGATCAGGGAGCAGATGACGGTCGTGCCGGATGTGAGCGCGCAGATCAAGGATCTGGAAGAGACATTTGATGATGATACGGAGAGCATCATCACCAATGAGAGATATGTATATATTGCTTCCGTCATTCAGGATTGTGTTGTTAAGAATAAGAAAAATGTGCTGACTGTATCCGATAAGATCGACCGGATCGTGACTAACAGATGGGCGGCCCTTCCGATTTTTGCGGTGGTCATGTTTATCGTGTACTATGTGTCTGTAACGACGGTCGGCGCCTTTGTGACCGACTGGACCAATGACGTATTGTTCGGCGAGATCATTCCGCCCGCTGTCGAGAGTCTTCTCGTAAGCATAGGCTGTGCGGACTGGCTGCAGGGTCTGATACTGGACGGTATCATAGCCGGCCTGGGCGCGGTTATCGGATTTGTGCCGCAGATGCTTGTATTGTTTATTTTTCTGGCGTTTTTGGAGTCCTGCGGTTACATGGCAAGAGTAGCCTTTATCATGGACCGTATCTTCCGTAAATTCGGATTGTCCGGTAAATCCTTTATTCCGATCCTGATCGGTACCGGATGCGGTGTGCCGGGTGTTATGGCGTCCCGTACCATCGAGAATGACAGGGACCGCAAGATGACGATCATGACGACAACGTTTATCCCGTGTGGCGCCAAGCTGCCGATCATTGCGCTGATCGCGGGCGCGTTCTTTAACAATTCCGGCGCAATCGCATGGAGCGCGTTCCTGATTGGTATTGCGGCGATCGTCTGCTCCGGTATCATTCTGAAAAAGACAAAGATGTTTGCGGGTGAACCGGCGCCCTTCGTTATGGAGCTTCCGGCGTACCACATGCCGACTGTGGGCGCGGTTCTGAGGAGTATGTGGGAGCGCGGCTGGTCTTTTATCAAGAAGGCCGGAACGATCATTCTGTTATCGACTATCGTATTATGGTTCCTGATGAGCTTCGGCTGGACGGACGGCAGCTTCGGTATGCTGGAGGCAGAGCAGCTTGACGCCAGCATTTTGGCTAAGGTCGGAAGCGCGATTGCATGGCTCTTTTCGCCCCTTGGATGGACGCAGGCGGGAGAAGGCTGGAAGATGGCGGTTGCAGCGGTCACCGGGCTGATCGCCAAAGAGAATGTTGTCGCAACATTCGGTATGTTGTTTGGTTTTGCAGAAGTTGCAGAGGACGGTGCGGAAGTCTGGGGCAGTCTGGCAACGGTCATGACCCCGGTGGCGGCGTACGGCTTTCTGGTATTCAATCTTCTGTGCGCACCGTGTTTTGCGGCGATGGGCGCCATTAAGAGAGAGATGAACAACGCGAAGTGGTTCTGGTTCGCCATCGGATATCAGTGTATCCTTGCCTATATCGTTGCACTGTGCATCTATCAGCTCGGAACATTCTTTACGGGCGGCGGATTCGGTATCGGAACGGCTGTTGCCATCCTATTGGTGGCTGGCTTCCTGTATCTTCTGTTCCGGCCTTACAAAGAAGCGGCTTTCTTGCGGGTCGATACCCGGAAGGTTGCAAAGGCAGTGAAATAAAGATATAATGGTGCATAAATAAAAGAATGCGCAGAAAATAAGGAGTTGACATTATGGGAACAGCGGTAGTACTTGCAGTCGTAGCGGGCGCGGCGGCGCTTGCGCTGCGAAGCATCATCAGGGATAAAAAGGCAGGAAAATCCACGCAGTGCGGGGACTGCTCACATTGCAGCAGATGTCACTGACAATAACGGGCAGCTTCATTCAATTGATCATATGCCATAGCAGAAGCACAGGTTCGGGGACGGGCCTGTGCTTTTGCTGACAGGCTAAATTTCCTGTCTGTAGCGCGCCTTTTCATAGATATTATGAAGTTCTCTGCATTCTGCATTATCATAGATACCCGCCTGTTTTTCAATTTCTGTCGGGGATTCGTGGCGCGCGGGGCGTTCTTTGCGGTAGCGCCTGATGAACCGGCGGTATTCCTTGCGGATGCGTTCCCGCTCTGACAGCTTATGCGGTGCGAGCCGTACCTTTTTGATCCTAAATCCCTCTCCGGTATCCTCCAGCTCTTCCACCAGATCGCCGTTATCGTCCGCTGTCTCGCGGAAGGTGCGGAACACATCGTAAATGACTTTGATCAGCATGGCGGCAAAGACCGCGAACACAATGACCTCCAGGACTTTAAAGAGAGCGAGAAGCCATGCGGGCGGCTCGGGTGGTTCCCCGTACTGCTCCGTCATCATCTGCGCCGGATCGGCCGGGATAAGATCCGGTCCGCTTTCCCTCATATATTCCTCATAGTCAAATTCGATCATCGCCATGGATTTGCGGATATCGCGGTAATGCCTTGAAGCGGTCGTCAGCATCGGAGGCAGGATCACGATGATAAACAGCAGAAGAAAGATCGCCAGCATACCGGTGCCGATGCCGTAGATGCGCCGGGAGGGGATATTGCCGGTCCGCCTGTTGAGCGCCAGGTATTCTTCCGTTCCGGAGATATACTGGTAGAGCATCGTATTTACGGTATATATGACCGCGCTTACAAGGGCGGCGTTGCAGACCGCCGGATTGTACAGGTTGAGCGCAAACGCATACACTGCGGCGAAGTACAGCAGTACCGCAAAGGAAGGCGATGTCAGGCTGTCGTAGTAGAGGTGTCCGGCGCCCGTCCTGCGGTCATCCTGCGCAGTATCCGGCGAGGGATCGTCAGACTTTTCATGGTGCGTCCGCTGTGAGATCCGGTTTATCATGACGAAAAGGGTTTCACATACAAGCGTCAGCATATACACCCAGGGCAGCGAACTGCCGTGCAGTGCGCCTGACGCGAGCCGCCCCAGGGATGCGGTCACGGCCAGGATGCCGGCACAGACGCACAGATAGGCGGACAGCCCTCTGCATCTGCGGATCGCAAAATCACATGCCACGACCGGCAGCGCGATCAGGAGACATCTGACGTACAGGCTGTTCCCATTAGGATCGGGCTGCTCGGCGGCCAGACAGTAGAAGGCGGGCAGGATCAGTGCAAGGATCAGCGACGCATGGATCCATTCGGTTATTCGTAAGACTGCTTTTCTCAACTTCGATCCACCTCCCGCTTGATCAGACAGATGTTGGGCCGGGCTTTGACGGCGCAGGTATCGTTTTTGGTGTAGGGAAGGACCCAGATCGCCTGACGCTGTCTGCCGATGTAATCTTCGATCGCTGTCTGATACCGGTCCGCGTTCTTGGAAATAAAGATCATAACGGTATCATCGGATGATTCCAAAGAGGACCGGACAGCGTTTTTATCCGGCGTATCGGGGCTGCCGCCGGCGCCGGATGTGTAAACGCGATCGCCGTCTGCGCCGGAGAGTATGCGGGGCAGCGGGATCACATCGCCGTCGGCCTTATGCTTTGCCAGTATTTGTTCGATCCTGTTGAGCTGTTTCCTGCCGCCCGCCGGTTCGATCACAACCGCCTGAGGCTCGGATCGGTGAGGCTGCGAGACATCCGTGCATGCGCTGATACAGGTACAGAGCCCCACATCCATACCCCGGGTGATGAGCTTCTGGGCAAGGGAAGCCGCTATGGAGAGGGACTCTTCCACCAGATACTCATATTTTAATATGGCGCTGTCCTCCAGATCCAGATAGAGCATTACCCTTTCCGTCAGGGTCGATTCAAAGGTGTTGACCATCAGCTCTCCCGTCTTGGCGCTGGCTTTCCAGTTGATCGTTTTCATGGGGTCGGTGGGGGTATACTCGCGGATAGAGGAAAAGGCAAAGGGATCCTCGTACATTCTTTTGGCGCACTGGATGTTTCCCAGCAGGCGTTCGCAGGCGATCATGATATCCGACACATCCGTTCTCGCGGTGTACACATATAACTGCGCGGCCGCCGGAGATGCCGCCGAGAAACGCTGCTCATACAGAAGGGAAAAGGTACTCAGCCAGGACTCATTTATCTGATAATGCCCTCTTTTGGTACAGACCAGATCCAGCCGTCTGGTAACGCGCTGGTTGCCCAGCAGGGAGAAGATATCCCGTTTATAGATAAAATCGCTCACGTTTGTGTTTTCACTGTCTAAGAAGGCCAGTCTTCTGTCCACATGAAAAGAGACCTCCAGCACGGGAAGCATCAGCCGTTTGCGGTTTTCGATCCGCTCTGTCATCTGCGCCTGCTCACCCTGATAGACATAGTCCTGAAGAAACTGCAGGGATATCGTCAGATTCCGGTGCCAGTGCCTGGCGTAATACAGGTTCCACAGGACGGTAAGAAGGAGCAGTCCGAGAAGATATACACTGATCATGGTCTGGTCCAGTCCTCCGTGGGAAGAGGGGTACTGTAAAGAAGCCCCTGTATGAAAGATTCCCGCTCTTCGGTGCGGGTCGTTTCCGAGATCATCCTGTGTGCCAGTACGGGTATCGCCACGGCCTTGATGTCTTCCGGCACGACAAAATCCCTGCCCTGCACCATGGCATAGCCCTGGGATGCGCGCAGCAGCGCAAGCGTTCCTCTGGGGCTTACCCCTTCCGCGATGCTTCGGGTTCCCTCTATGCCGGAGCCGTATTTCCTTGTGGCCTGTACCAGCCCCACGATATAATCTCTTAAATCCGTATGGACATAAACGTTTTGACAGTCATTCTGGAGCGCTATGATCTCTTCGCGCGTACAGATCGGGCTGATCGTGTCCAGGGGCTGCGCGCTGATATAACGGTCGATCATGCGCCGCTCCTCCTCCCTGCTCAGACTGCCTATGCTGATCTTCATGAGAAAACGGTCCATCTGTGCCTCCGGAAGCGGATAGCAGCCCAGCGTTTCCACCGGATTCTGTGTCGCCAGGACGAAGAACGGCCGGCCCGGCGATCGGGTCACGCCGTCTACCGTGACCTGGTGTTCTCCCATACATTCCAGAAGGCTCGATTGTGTCCTTGGAGTCGCGCGGTTGATCTCGTCCGCAAGCAGCAGGTTGGTGAATACGGGGCCCTCTTTAAAGACGAATGCGCCCTTTTCCTGATTATAATATGACAGTCCTGTCACATCGCTGGGAAGGAGATCGGGCGTAAACTGTATCCTGTTAAAAGCAAGATCCATGGAGCGGGCCAGGGATCTGGCAAGCATCGTTTTGCCGGTGCCCGGCACGTCTTCCAAGAGGACATGTCCGCCTGCGGCGAGAGCCGCCAGCAGAAGCTTTGTCACATCCTCCTTGCCGATGATCACTTTTGCCACATTTTCTTCAATGCGTTGTAACAGATCGCTCATCACAGTTCCCCTTCCGGACAGCAGACAGGTGCATGTCCATTCCTTTTCTGGTTCGGTTTCCTATCCGTATATACCTTGATAAACTGATTGTATCATTTCGGGCAGGAAAGATAAATATGATGTGAAAAATTTTT
>CANQIJ010000149.1 GCA_947624025.1 uncultured Lachnospiraceae bacterium
AAGAATTCTCCGAGATGGAATTTTCTGCGCTTAAGGAAGTGGGCAACATCATTACCGGCGCATACCTCAATTCCCTGTCCGGCCTGACCAATCTGGTGATCTATCCGTCTGTTCCCGATCTGACAGTGGATATGGCGGGAGCGATCTTAAGCGTTCCGGCGATCCAGTTTGGCGAACTGGGCGATAAGATGCTGCTGATCCAGACGCAGTTTTTTGACGAGCAGGTGCTGGACGGATATTTCATCCTTGTCCCGGATCTGGATTCCTACGGGAAGATACTGTCGGCTCTGGGGCTGGCTTAAGTCATAGCGACGAAGGTGTAATTCGATAAGTGTAAACAGGAGATGTCATATTATGGGCAATTTGATAAAGGTCGGTATGGCTGATTTGAATGTATGCGTCAGTCCTGACAGCATTACCACGCTGGGGCTGGGATCATGCGTCGGGATCGCGGTGCGCGACCCTGTGACGAAGATTGGCGGATTAGCGCATATCATGCTTCCGGACAGCACTTCCATCCGCAACAATATGAATATCCCTAAATTTGCGGATACCGGAATAGAGGAGCTTGTGAAACAGGTTGTTGCCAAAGGGGCGAACAGAAGCCGCCTTGTTGCCAAGATCGCGGGCGGCGCACAGATGTTTTCTTTTCAGAGCAAAAACGATATGGTGCGTGTCGGCGAGAGAAATGTGCAGGCTACCAAAGCAAAGCTGGCACAGCTCAAGATCCCTATTTTGGCGGAAGATACAGGTAAGAACTATGGAAGAACCGTTATTTTTTATCCCGAGACGGGAGATTTCGTGATCCGCGCGGTCGGCAAGCCGGAAAGCGTGATCTGACGGGTGATAAGAACGGTAGAAGGATTGGGAAGTGGATTACGAAACAGCAAATACCGATAGTAAAAATGTAGATATAGAGAGCGCGGAGGAAGAGCCGGAAGAGGAGTCCGGGGAGGACGTCTTAGAGGAGGGCGAGACCCAGCAGGAGCGCGAGGCGAGAGAGGCAAGAGAAGCGCAGGAGCGGAAGCTCAGGGCCAAAAAACGGAGACTGATTCCGCCCTTTGTCATGCTCCTTGCCGGCGCGATCACCAGCATTACCATGCGTATACTGCACTATGATATGAAGTCGATGCTGATCATTCTGTTATGCGTCCTGATCGGCTTCTATATAGCCGGAAGCGTGATCAAGTGGATGCTGGACCGGTTTGAACGCCAGATAGAAGAGGCCGGCATGGAGGAAGGCGAAGTCATCGAGAAGGAGCTCGCGGAAGAGGATAAGACGGCAAGCCGTTCTGAAGCGAAGGTAAAGGATGAATAAAAACGCATATGGATGAGGCAGGCAGAAAGAAGCTCTGGGAGGACTATGCGAAGTCAAAGGCTCCCGAGGTAAGAGAAAAAATCATATTGGAATATGCGCCGCTTGTAAAAGTAGTGGCCGGCCGGCTGAGTATGTATCTGGGTTATAATGTGGAATATGAAGATCTGGTCAGCTACGGTATCTTCGGATTGATCGATGCGATCGACAAGTTTGATTTCTTAAAGGACGTCAAGTTTGAGACGTATGCCAGTCTGCGTATCAGGGGAGCGATCTTAGACCAGATACGGAAGATGGACTGGATCCCGCGCACCATCAGACAGAAGCAGAAAAAAATAGACGCCGTGATCAAGGATATCGAGGGACGGTGCGGCAGAAATGCCACGGATGACGAGATCGCCCAGGGGCTGGGGATCACGGGAGACGAGTATATTGAGTGGCAGTCACAGATGAAGGTCACCAATGTGGTATCTCTCAACGAGTTTCTGGAGCAGGGAAGCGAGGTTTCCAACGAGGCGGGCTACACCAAGAGCACACATTTTGACAGTCCGGAAGAGGTGTTGGAGCGGGACGAGTTAAAGAAGAAGCTGGCGGAGGCTCTGGAGCTTCTGACAGAAAAAGAACGCAAGGTGATCGTTTTATATTATTATGAGGAACTGACCTTGAAAGAGATCAGCAATATCCTGGAAGTGTCGGAATCCAGAGTTTCGCAGCTGCATACCAGGGCCCTTCAGAAGATGAAGGCAAAGCTGGGAAATTATATTGGTATTCTGACCGAATCAGGCAGTAATTGACGGGTGGGACATGAACGGATATTTCAGGCTTATCAATAAAGAGAACGAAACGGGGATCAGGCTGATCCCGCCGACTGACGGCGGCAGACCGATCGATCTTAACGATGTCATCGAGTACATGACAATGAAAGACTGTGCCTGCGATCTTCCCAGTTTAAGACGGGCAGTGGAAGCTGCGGCTGAGGAAGAAAGGGTGCTGATGTTTGATTCGAATAAAAGGTTCGCGGAACGCGAATGCTATAAGCTGACGGTCACACCGGATAAAATGAAAGCATACGCGAAGTTTTATGCGGCGTCGGAAACGGGCGAAGAGCTGACGGAGGAAGAGATCCTGCGCGACCTGGGGGCCAAGGGGATCAAATGCGGCATTAAGCAGGATGTGATAAAACAGTATATACAGCACAGGGAATATTGCGAAGATATTCTGCTCGCGGAGGGAAAAGCTCCGGTGCAGGGTAAGGACGCTTATATTGAATACAAATTTAATACGGATAAGAAAGCGAAACCCACATTAAATGAAGACGGCAGTGTGGATTTCTTCAATTTGAACATACTGAACCACTGCAACAAGGGCGATCTGCTGGCCGTTCTGCATCCGGAAGAACCGGGAGTGGACGGCGAGAATCTCTATGGCGAGAGGGTCAGACCCGCAGATGTGAAGACGGTGAGCTTCAGGTATGGCAATCATATCGAGAAGTCCGAGGACGGGCTGACACTTACCTCATTGGTGGACGGACATGTAGAGCTGGTGGAAGGCCAGGTGTTCGTATCGGATATGCTGGTCGTAGAGAATGTGGATAATTCCACCGGCAATATCGAATATGAAGGCAGTGTGCAGATTAACGGCAATGTGTTCACGAATTTTTCCGTTAAGGCCAAGGGCGACGTCATTGTCAAAGGCGTGGTAGAGGGCGCATCGATCGAAGCGGACGGCAATATCGTTATTGCCAGAGGCATGAACGGCATGGGCAAGGGAACCCTGAACGCCGGGGGCAACATTATTGCGAAGTTTCTGGAGAACGCTACCGCGCAGGCAGACGGATATGTCGCTTCGGAGTCCATACTGCACAGCAGGATCATGGCGGGCGGAGAAGTTAATGTGGACGGCAAGAGAGGCTTTATTACGGGCGGGCGTGTGTGCGCCGCAGGCGGTATCAACGTCAAGACGCTCGGCTCCGAGATGGGAGCGGACACTACGGTTGAGGTGGGTACCGATCCCAAGATCAAGAACCGGATCGCACAGCTGCAGAAGCTGATCGAGGAAAACCGGAAGACGATCGAGTCCATTAAACCCGTATTGGCTTCCACCATGCAGAAGATCAAGCAGGGGATCAAGCTGAGTCCCGAACAGGCTAAATATGTCCAGTCCCTTTCCTCCGCCGGACAGCAGAAGCAGAAAGAGCTCGCACAGGAGCAGGCGGAGCTGGAGGAACTGACGGAGCAGGCGGGCGGTACAACACAGGCGCAGATCAAAGTAAAGGGAATGGTCTATCCGGGCACCCGGATATGCATAGAGGATGTATCCATGACAGTTCAGAAGCCGACGCATTACTGCCGTTTTGTCAAGGAACGCGGCGATGTGAAGTCGGCACCGTATTAAAGGATGGAGAAAAATGGCGATAGGATTTGTAGAAATGCAGGGGCAGATTACAAGAGCCCAGGATTTTACCTCGATCAAACATAACGAAGATGCCAAAGGCCTGGTGGATCAGGCCAACTTCGGCCAGCAGATGACCAGACAGGTGGATAGGCAGGTCAACAGGGTGAATCAGGGGGATCAGCCTGATTACCATGAGGGCAACAACGACGCCAAGGAGAAGGGCAGCAACGAGTACAGCGGCGACGGCGGCCGCAAAAGGAAAAGGCTGGAAGAGAATCCGGACGGCAAAGTGCTTATGAAGAAAGCGGACGGTTTTGACTTCTTCGTTTAGACTGCGTTAGAAGATAGAAGGGACAGACAAAGATGAGTGCAACAGAGATCATTCTGATCGTGATCGGTGCGGCGGTATTCCTGCTGGGTTATCTGATGCCTGCCAGGAAAAAGGATATAGACGAAGAGGTACAGCTGATCAGTGAGGATGAAGTCAGAAGGCTGATCGCGGGTGAGACCGAGAATGTCAAGGATAAAATAGCCGACATTGTGGACGAGACGGTCAATTATTCGATAGAAAAAGCAGAGCGGGCCATGGAGCGCGTGACGAATGAGAAGATCATGGCTGTCAACGAGTATTCCGATACGGTTCTGGAGGAGATCAACAAGAATCATAAGGAAGTCGTCTTTCTGTACGATATGCTGAACGATAAGCATGATAATCTGATGTCAACGATCAATGAGGCGACGGAGGCGGCGGATGAGATCAGGCAGACGGTCAAGGACGCGGAGCTGACGGCAGCGGAAGCGGCGGATAAGATCGATGTGGTGATGCAGGCTGCCGATGAAGCGGCGGATATGATCAAAGATGCCGAAGACGCCGCCGTACAGGCACAGGATGCCATGCGCAGTGTCATGAAGACGGCGGAAAATACCAGAAGCGATCTGACATTGCTTCACAGTGCCCGGCCTTATCATGAAGACGTGGTGGAAGAAGCGCAGGAGGCGCTGCAGAGTGAGGCGAAGCCTGCCGTACTGGTGCGCGAGGATGCTCCTCTTCTGGCGGATGCCTCGGAGATCATCGGGGAGGGCAATTTTGTCCGGGAAGCTGACGGTATGAGCGGCGAAAACAATGCCGGAGAACAGACGGAGCCGGATGCACAGAAGGATCATGAAGAGTTTATGCCGATCACGCCCCGGAGGGTTGAGATCGTTGAACGGCTCCCGGAGGATGATGAGAGGGATCTTCCCGACAGGGAAAGCATGGAGAGGGATATGTCCACCAGCGAGGCATTTGCGAGCATGGGCTTCTTCGCTCCACGGCCGGATGCACAGAAAAGACCGGGCAGGAGAACGAGATCCAGGAGAAATCCCAACAGGGAAAATGAAGGAGAAGGTGCGGTTCCCGTTGATATACAGTTTGATCAGGAAAAAGATAACGGGCGTAATAGTAATGAGAGGATATTGGAGCTGCATAAAGCAGGGAAATCCAATATGGCGATCGCAAAAGAGCTGGGTCTTGGACTGGGAGAAGTGAAGCTGGTCATCGACCTGTTTGAAGGCATGTAGAGATACAGACAGTCGGATAAAGGGTGACAGTACATGGAATTAAAATATTATTTGCGCGGTCTGGGAGTCGGCATCGCTGTGGCGGCGATCATTATGGGGATAGCTTTGTCGGGCGATCAGACGATGACCGATACGGAGATCATAGCCAGAGCTAAGGAACTGGGGATGGTAGAAAATACGGTTTTGGCAGAGGACGATGCGGAAGCGGAGGACGCTGCCCCGGCGGAGGAAGAAGAGCCTGGGGACGCAGAGGATGCGGAAGCGGAGGACACTACTCCGGCAGCAAAGAGCGAAGAGCTTCAGACCGCAGAAAATGCGGAAACGGGCGACACCGCTCCGGCGAAGAGTGAAGAGCTTCAGACCGCGGAGGAAGAGGAGTCTGAGGATGCAAAGAACGAGCCTGCGCAGACGAAGCCGGACGAGGCGGAAGATACGGCGCAGACCGGGATAAGCACCCCGGAAGCGGAGGAGGAGCTTTCCTCCAAGACGTTTAAGACGATCATCATTGTCAGCGGAGACGGTTCTTACACTGTGGCGAAAAAGCTTCAGGACGTGGGCGTGATCTCTTCCGCGGAGACTTTTGATGATTTTCTGTGCGAGCACGGCTATGACAAGAGACTGAGGACCGGAACCTTTTCCATTCCGGCGGACGCAGGAGACGAGCAGATCGCCCGTATCGTGACCGGGCAGGAATGACAGAATATGGCGGCACGGCATTAAAACGGACAGAAAAAGTGTGATGGCCCCTTGCAAAAGGGGCTTTTTTATGGTATTGTGTTCTAGTGCGCGTTAATGTGTGCATGACAAGTAATCACATATGCGGTGCTACGGTTCTTGAAGCCGGCGCACAGGCGGCGGCCGGTGCTCCTTTAACGCCGGAGTGGCAGCGGCATAGGCATATGGAAGCAAAACCAAACGGAGGTAGAAAAATGAGCGTTATTTCAATGAAACAGTTACTGGAGGCGGGTGTTCATTTCGGACATCAGACAAGAAGATGGAACCCTAAGATGGCTCCTTACAT
>CANQIJ010000150.1 GCA_947624025.1 uncultured Lachnospiraceae bacterium
CTCTTCGTTCTTCAGGCTGTATGCAAAAGATGCATCGTAACCGTTCTCTTCACAGAAGGTTGCCTTTAAGTCTGCATCGTTCGCCGTACGGTAACCGGACTCATTAGGATCGTTATTGATGATACCTACTTTGATCAGTTCACCTGAAGCAGCCGTATCTGCTGCCGCATCATCTGTTGCGGTATCTGCTGCTGCCGCATCGTCTGCAGTGGTGTCTGCCTCTGCCGCATCATCTGCAGTGGTGTCTGCCTCTGTTGTCGTATCCGCCGTTGTGTCTGCCGCCGGAGCTGTCGTCTCAGCGGAACCGCCGCATCCGATCACGGAAGCCATCGTCATGCCGGCTACTAATAAAAGTGCCAATTTCTTCTTCATTCCATTTTCCTCCCTTAATTGATTGAATTAGAATCTGAAGTTTCAGGGCAGACTCTTTTCGTCTGCTCTGTGCCAATATTCTATCAAGATAAAAATATGCCGTCAATGTTATTTCATTCCAGTTTTTCTATTTTGGTGAAACAAACAATACAAATTTTATTTTTTTAAAATAAATAAATACAAATTTGGTAAAATATGTTATATTTTTTATGTATAAGTTCGTTTTTTTATGATTTATCCCGGAATATCAACCCGTTTTTACACCGGATGCGGTTGTCATTTCTACCCATATGCCGCCCGGGAAATTTGATTTTTTGAGATTTTTCCGTATTTATAATAAATTTTTTACCGGAATATACCATTCTTGCAGTTATCTTACGGTATACAGACAGCCGTTTCCCCAATCGGCGAAGACACAGAAAGGAGCATGACGTATGCAGCCCAAATACAGGATCCTTGCCGCCAGGCTTACGGATATGATCTCTTCCAACATCCGGAACGGAATATACAGGCTTCCGACGGAGGCCGAGCTGTGCCGGCGGTATCATATGAGCCGGCAGACCGTCCGCCAGGCGCTTTCCCTGTTGTGCGAGCAGAAGCTGATCGTCAAGAGGCAGGGCAGCGGCTCCTATGCCACGGGGCTGTCCGCCGACCCGGCGCAAAACACGATCGGGCTGATGATCTCCAGCGATGAGGAATACATCTATCCCGACCTGATCGCCGATATCCGGTCTTCTCTCGCCTCGCACGGTTTTAGCCTGAAGCTGTTCGTGACCGGCAATCAGCTGGTGAGGGAACGGGAGTATCTGGAGAGCATCCTGCGGGAGCCGGTGCGCGGACTGATCGCCGAGGGCTGCAAGAGCGCCCTGCCCAGTCCCAACCTGGATCTCTATGAAGAGCTGCACCGCAGGCTGCCGGTTGTCTTTCTGCACGGCGGGATCATTCCCGCGCCTTCCTGGGCGGTCTGCATCAAGGACGACAACTTTTACGGCGGTTATCTTCTTGCGCAGCATCTCGTCTCCCAGGGGCACACGGACATCGCGGGGCTGTTCAAGATGGACGACATCCAGGGCGTTGAACGTTATCAAGGATTTGCCGCCTTCATGCGCGACTGCGGACACATGGTGCCGGACGACCGGATCGGCTGGTTTACGACCGTCCAGCTGGACGCCCTGGAAAAGAAACAGGATACGGCCTTTCTCTCAGACTTTATCCAGAAACAGATCAAAGCGTGTTCCGCGCTGGTCTGTTATAATGACGAGATCGCATACTGGCTCATCAAAGAGCTGCAGTACGCGGGTCTGTCGATCCCGCAGGACATCTCGGTCGTATGCTTCGACAACAGCTACTTAAGCGAATTAAGCAATGTCCGGATCACGACCCTGACCCATAAGCCTCACGAGATGGGCACAAGTGCCGCCGAATGTATGCTCCGGGCGCTGCAGGGCATTCCCGTTTCGTCACAGGAGCTTCCCTGGGAGCTGGTCAGCAGGGAAAGCGCGCTGACCCCCCCCCAGATGCCGGGCGCATAACCGGGCCCGGGCGCGCGGAACGCCTATACGCAGGCGTCAGGGCTTGACTCTCGCGCGGTATTCTCTGGGCGTACACCCGTTTGTCTTCTTAAACACAAAGCTGAAATAGTGAGGGTCCTTATACCCTGACTCCAGGGCGATGTCCCCCGCCGTTTTATCTGTCTGGCGCAGCAGCCTTCTCGCCTTTTCCATGCGCTTACCCGTTACATACTCAATAAAAGTCACTTCCATTGCCTGACTGAATATGGCGCTGAAATAGTTGGCGCTCACGTTTACTTCCTGAGCCACCGAATTGAGGGACAGGGTCTCCTGCGCGTAATTTTCTTCTATATAATCAAGCGCCCTCTTGAGGATCTTCTTACTCTGATTATCCGAGGCGCGGTCGCGCAGCTCCATCGCCTTCTCCATAACGCTGCGTATATACGGCGCCAGCTCTTCGGCGCTTAAATGCAGCTCCTGTATCCGTTCCTCTCCCATAAGCTCCAGCCATTCCTTCCTATCATACCCGAGGGCTTCCACATACGCAGTGGCAACAAAATAGATATGGTATATCAGATAATTCACGAACAGCTTCGACGCAAGAGCTTCCTGAAGGCTGTGCAGCCAGTTGTCCACAAATTCCCCGATCTCGTCATGGCTGCCCCGCTGCAGGAAATCACGGATCAGCTCCGGCGCCACTTTGTCGGAATCGATATCTGCAATATTACCGCCTTCCTTAATCGGCATATAATTATCCGTCACTTCTTTGGTCAGTATATGTACCGACGGCATCAGAAAACGGTAAGCAAACAGATGGTTGACTTTTCCGTAGCAGTCGGCCAGCATACTGAGACGCTCTACGGGTTCGCCGGCGGCCGCATACCACTCAAACTCTTCCTCATCCGGGCGGCAGATGCGCTCTACGTTCTCAAGGCATCTGGCGGTCAGCTCGCCTGTCTGCTCAACGCTCCCCTTGATCAGGACTCCATAGGTATTGATGTTCCACCGAAAGACCACATGCTCGGGATATCGCACAAAATAACGCAGCAGCTCTTCCCTTTTTCTCGCGAAGGCCTCCGATTCCAGGCTGCCGCTCTCCCCCGTCTTCTTCTCCTGAAGGCTGAACATGAGAAGATTGTAGCAGGGCGCATTGATCTTAAGGGACAGCTTTGCCGCCTCCTCGTAGATATCCTGCACGGGCATCCTCCCCTCGAATACCTTCACAAAGAAATTGGTCCTCGAGAACTGCTCGTATTCCCTTGTCTCATCCCGGTATTTTTCCTGATAGTTCTTCTGCTCCCTCTCCGCCTCGATCTTGGACTTCAGCTCCGACAACACCTTCTGGAGCGTACTCCTTGTAATGGGCTTGAGCAGATACTGCTCCACGCCAACGGTGATCGCCTGTCTGGCGTACTCGAAATCGTCATGTCCGCTGATGATGATGATCTTCATATCGGGAAATTCCTGATGCACGATGCGGCTTAGGGACAATCCGTCCATAAAGGGCATCTTAATATCCGTCAGCAGCACATCCGGCTGTGTCTTCTGTATGAGCGGAAGCGCCATCTCGCCGTCGGCCGCGTCGCCCACGAAGCGATACCCCCACTGCTGCCACGGGATATTGTCGCGCAGCCCTTCCCGAACGATACTTTCATCCTCCACCAGAAATACCTTAAGCATAACCTTACCCCCAGTATTCTTCTCAATAACTCCTTTTACTCAGAACATCCTGAGTCACATTGTCTATCGTAAAGACATCCTCGTCCACATAATACTGTTTCTCAACCTGCTCTCCGTTCTCAAGCATCCTGATCACATCCGAAACATATTCTCCCTGATCCGGATTGCACTCGATATCCACGTTGATGACGCCGTCCGCCACCATGGCAAGCGCCTCGTGCGTACCGTCCACGGAAATAACCGTGATATCACCGTTCACGCCCACGCTTCTGCCGGATTCGCCGATCGCCTCGAGTGCGCCGAAGGTCATGTCATCATTCTGGGACACCACCACATCGATCTGCGAATATCTTTTTAACATCCCCTCCATCACTTCCCGTCCCTTGGCGGAGGTAAAATCGGCATACTCCTGCGCCAGTATGTGCCAATTATCATGATCCTGCGCCACGGAAAAGAAGCCCCTGGTCCGCCCGATCTGCGAGGAGGAGCCTTCCGTACCCTTGAGCACAACGATATTGACGTCCTCGTCCGCCCTGCCGCTGCGCCGCAGGTCGTCTTCCAGCCAGTGTCCCGCCTTTTCGCCCTCCGTGACAAAATCGCTCCCCACGCAGGTGACGTAGAGGCTCTTATCCTCCACGTCCACGTTCCTGTCCATCAGAATGACCGGTATGCCCGCCTCCTTCGCCTCCTGAAGCACGGTCTCCCAGCCCGTCTCCACCACGGGAGAAAAAACGATATAGTCCACTCTCTGGGAGATAAAGCTGCGGATGGCTTTGATCTGGTTCTCCTGCTTCTGTCTCGCGTTATTGAAGATCAGAAAGTAGCCGTTCTGCTGGGTAAAGGTATTCTGTACCGACTCCGTATTGGCGGTCCGCCACATAGACTCGCTGCCAAGCTGCGACACGCCCACTACGATCCTGTCCGCATCCTCGCTGACATACGGCTCCTCCTCGATATCCGCAAACATTCCAAGCCCCCAGCCCAGCAGGAGCAGGACAAGGAGAACCGCCGCCAGTAATAGGACCGCTATTCTGTTGATGTGAATGCTCTGTTTCATTCCGTCTCTCCATTCTCCGGTCCGTGCGCCCGCGCATCCTCCGCTGCCGCCGCCTCTGCGTACGGCACTGCGGGGATCACGACCTCCACGCAGGTTCCCTGCCCCGGAACAGAATCGATCGTCATACCGTACTGGGCGCCGTAATTCATCCTGATACGCTCGTTGACATTCGCCAGTCCGAAGCCCTTATCCGTGTCCTTGCAGGGCTTTGCGATCTCGCCCCGCAGCTTCTCAAGCTCCCCCGGCTCCATACCGACGCCATTGTCTTCTACCTTAAGATGTATCCTGTCCTCCGCCATCGTGCCCGTCACCGTGATACGGCCTTTCGCCCGCTTATATTTAATGCCGTGATACAGGGAGTTCTCCACTAACGGCTGCAGCGTCAGCTTCAGGATCTGATCGATGCTGATCTCATACTCCAGGATATCCCGGTACCGTACCTGCTGGATCTCCAGATAGCTGCGGATGTGCATCTCTTCCTCCTGTATGGTGATAGATTCCTTGCCCTTGCTGAGCACCAGCCTGAAAAATTCCGACAGCGACATGACCATGTTCACCGCCTTGTCGGGATCGTTGCCCTCGATCAGCCACACGATCGTATCCAGCGTGTTATAGAGGAAATGCGGATTGATCTGCTCCTGCAAAAGCCGCAGGTCCGCCCGGCGCATCTTGCTCTCATCCTCCTTGATCTTGCGCACAAAGCCCTCGATGTTTTCCGTCATGATATTGACGCTGTCCGCCAGAACGGCTACCTCATCATGGGTATCCACATCCGCGCGCGCGGAGAAATCGCCCTGCGAAACCTTCTGCGCCACCCGGGAAAGCTCCTGGATCGGCCTGATGATCCCCCTAACGATCAGGAAGGTAAACACGATCACGATGATCAGAACGAGCGCCAGCGTTACGGCGCAGAACACCGTGAAAACATGGACCCTCCTGTTGAGCTGCTTGGTCAGATGCTCCATGCTCTTCGTCTGGTAATAGATGTAGTACTGGATATCATCCTGAACCAGCTCCGTCATGATATAGATGTTATTGTCCAGCATCTCTATGTTCATGTCATAGCTGTTCTTATTGTTCAGGTTGGTCCTGATGTCGTCTACCCTGTCCTCCAGCGTATCGACGTTGCGCATCAGGATCTGCAGCCAGGCGCGGCTCTCTCCGTCCGTAGTGATGCTCATCAGATTTCCGAATTCGCTGCGCAGCTCCCCGATCAGCTCATAGGGATCCTCCAGGCTGCCGTCTTCGCCGATGGATTCAAAGGTCACGGCGCCTACCACAAGCTTGTAAAGGCTCTCGTCCATCTCTTCCTTGAAGTTCAGATTATAGTTGTTGGCTATCGTCATGTTGCTCACGATCGTATCATATGCCTCACTGTAGCTGTGCAGCGCATAGATCAGATACACGATCATGATCAGAAAAGGAACTGCAATGACCGCCGTAAGCATACCCAGCTTATGTTTTATGGAATATTTGATCTTTCCGGACTCCATCCTGCTTACCTCTTTCTTACATTCTATCAAGCCTGCCGCAAATTGCAATTTTTATTTGAGACATTGCTCATAAATTGCGTTTTTATCGATGGAGTAAAGATATTGACAGTTGACAGAAAATAAATAAAAAGAGTATTGGTTCCTTGAGGTATAATGATTTTG
>CANQIJ010000151.1 GCA_947624025.1 uncultured Lachnospiraceae bacterium
TATGACTCAGGTGTTTCGGCGGGCGAGATGAAAAAAGCCAGAGCAACGGCGTATAAGCTTCAGGACAAGGGAATATCCTTCGAGGAAATCGCGGATACGGTTGAAGTCGATACCGATATAGTCCGTGAGTGGCTTGCGGAGCGTGAGGAAATGCTTGTATAGCAGCGGGTCGTTGCCCAGACAGGAACATACTATGATAAGCTGATGGAGAGGTGCGTAGGAAGCTGCGCACCTTCTTTAGTACAATGAAAGATATAGTTATTTTAAAGATTTGTACTCATACTCAGTACTGATGAAACTTTTGGATAAATAATACTTTGTTTTATAGATTTGTGAAATATACGGTTAAAAAGACGATTGATTTGCGATCAAGTCAAAGAAAACACGTTTATAAAATATTAGATAATACTGCTTTAGTTCCGTTCTTAGAAGATTATTTTTGCTTTTACTCGAATGGCTTTTATAAGAATGTTATAGAAATGTTGCAAGAATGTGTATTTAGAATTATACTGTATTTGTTGTAGATTGTATTTTTTTAAATGAAATAACGCGGTAAGCAATGAGTTTTTCTGAAGATATTAAGAAAGTGAAACCATTGGCAATGTGACACAAGAAGAGTTTGCAAAAGAAGTGGATGTTTCTTTTGTAACTGTGAATCGCTAAGAAGCCGTCTGTGTCATGGGAGCGTCTTGTAAATCATGTGAAAGAGATGTACCAGGGGGCGGATGAAAAGGATATAGTTCGATTGATAGGTAAAAGATCGGAGGACTAACTGTCTGATATTAGTGAGGTTATGCTGATGAATGAAGTGGAACGTAGAGAAATTGAAGAAGCGATATCCGCAGCAGATAATGCCTTGCATCATTTAGGGTCGGCGCGAAAATATCTTGGGAGCGCTGGAAACTGGGGCCTGGTGGATATTTTTGGCGGAGGGATGATTACCGGACTTATTAAGCATAGCAAGATGGGAAATGCTGAACGGGAGGTCCAGGAAGCTAAGTATGCATTGCAGAAATTTAGTAAGGAGCTTCGGGATGTGAGTGGATACAGTTCAATTCATATCAATGAATTTCTTACGTTCGCAGATTTCGTGTTTGATGGGGTTTTAGCTGATGTCTTGGTTCAGTCAAAGATTAGTGAAGCAAAAAGGCAATGCGATGATGCCATACGTCAGGTAACCATAATACGAAAAGAACTTGCATCAAAATTGTAGAGGAGCAGATTGGCCGATGGATTATAAAGTTGAATGGGCAAGGGTGAGAGATGAATTGGTAAATGCCATTATCCGGCTTGGCTTTCCGAAAGAACTTGGTATACAGATTGCAAAACAGCTGGGAAGTCCGAAGGCAATGAATAGAATGCTTGGATATTTATATAATGTTAAACCGCGTAGTGCAGAATTGGTTGTAGACGAAATGCTTGCCATTTGTAGTGATATAGATGCATGGAAGGAAAAGAAAGCCAGTGAAGGGGTATGATGAACACATATGATAAAGAAAACAGACAATTCAGAGTGTTGTCTGCGTTGGGAATTATTTTTGTCGTAGCGGGGCATTTGGGATTTAATGCGTTTGATCTCGGTGGTCTGTTCCCTTATTATTCGTTTCATGTGTTTATTTTTCTGTTTGTGTCAGGATATTTTTACCGGGACGAGGCGGAGGAAAATATTTTCCGGTATATCCGCCGTAAATTTCTTACATTGCTTGTGCCTTATTTCCTGTGGAACCTGTTTTACGGGATCATGGCACAGATACTGCATCTGGCAGGCTTTTCCTTCGGGGAAGGTCTGTCGTTTCGGACACTTTTCATTTCGCCCTTTACGGACGGGCACCAGTTTCTGTATAATTTTCCGGCGTGGTTTGTGCCGGCGCTTTTTCTGATCGAAGTGATCAATGTGCTGGCGCGCAAGGCGCTGGGATTCCTGCATCTGAAGAACGAATGGCTGATCTTCACCGTGTGTCTGATCCTGGGGATGATTACGGTACAGCTGGCGATCGGAGGACATGTCTGGGGGCTTTACAAGTTCCCGGGCAGGATCTTATTCATGATGCCGGGGTATCAGATGGGCAGGATCTACCGGGAGAAACTGGAGAGATACGATACGCTTGCGGATGGGATCTATTTTCTGATCGTTATATCGGTGCAGGTGCTGCTCTCCGTTGTCTGTGCGGGTCTGGCTTTCAGCGCGGTGTGGGTGACGGGATTCGCGAACGGCCCTGTTGTGCCTTATCTTACAGTGATGACGGGCATTGCCTTCTGGCTTCGCATAGCGCGGCTGATCAGCGCACTGCCTTCTTTTTCCAATGTCTTTATTTTCATAGGGCGACATACCTATGCGGTCATGATGCATCATGTGGCGATCTTTACGCTGCTTAACGGACTGTTTTATCTGTGCGGGCAATTTACGGGGCTGTGCAGCGCTTTTGACAGAGAGCTTTATAGGAGCGATATCGGCTATGTGTATCCGGTGGGCGGCACGGAGGCGGGTAAATGGATCTATCTGGCTGCCGGGATCGCGGTGCCGCTGTTAATGGACAGGGTATGTAAAAGATTGATAACGCAACCTGATCGATAAGACGTAAGTCCGGCCGGAGCCTATGACGGATAATCTTTGGACGCACCGGCGTGTATTGCAAAGCTTTCGCGTTGATGATATCATGATAAGGGCACATGTTATATACTTTTTTTTCATGAAAAGGAGCATTTATCAAAATGAAGGTCGTGATCTTAGCCGGCGGCTTCGGCACGCGCATCAGCGAAGAAAGCCATTTAAAGCCCAAACCAATGATCGAGATCGGCGGAAAACCTATCCTGTGGCACATTATGAAGGAATACTCCTACTACGGCTTTAATGACTTTATCATATGCTGCGGTTATAAGCAGCACGTCATTAAGGAATGGTTCGCAGATTATTATCTGTATAACAGTGATGTGACCTTTGATTTCTGTAATAACAATGAAATGACCGTCCATAATAATGTAGCCGAGCCGTGGAAGGTTACGCTGGTCGATACGGGACTTAACACCATGACCGGCGGGCGTATCAAGAGGGTAAGGCGGTACATAGGCAACGAGACCTTTATGCTGACATACGGGGACGGAGTTTCGGACGTCAATATACAGGAGCTTGTTAAATTCCATAAGTCGCACGGCAGGATTGCCACAATGACGGCGGTAAACGTGGGACAGCAGTTCGGTATTCTGGAGATTAAGGATAACGGTGTCATAAGTCGGTTCCGGGAGAAGAACAATACGGACGGCGGCGTCATCAATGCCGGATATATGGTCCTGAACCCTGAAATATTTGATTATTTAGAAGATGACAGTACCGTGTTTGAAAAAAAGCCGATCGAGGCTGTCGCCGCTGCCGGAGAACTGATGGCATACAGACACACAGGCTTCTGGAAGTGTATGGATACCCAGCGGGACAGGAAACAGCTGGAAGAGATGATCGCCTCCGGACAAGCCCCGTGGATGGTATGGCAATGACATATCGGTAACATGCAGTTTTATGAAGGATATGGAGAAATCAATCATGTTTGAAAATAAAACAGAACAACAGGCAAGGGAAGACATCCTTGCCATGGTAAAGGAATATGCGGATACCTATCACAATACCAAAAAAGATTTTAAAGAAGGGCAAAGAATCCCTTACGCTTCCAGAGTTTATGACAGTGCCGAGATGGTCAATCTGGTAGACAGTGCGCTGGAATTCTGGCTTACCTCGGGCAGATATACGGAGGAATTTGAACGGAAATTTTCGGAATACCTCGGAGTAAAATACTGTTCCCTTGTAAATTCGGGTTCATCGGCTAACCTGATCGCTTTTATGGCGTTGACATCGCCTCTGCTTGGAAAAAGAAGGATAAAACGCGGTGACGAGGTGATTACCGTAGCGGCCGGATTCCCGACCACCGTTGCTCCTGTAATACAATACGGCGCTGTGCCTGTGTTTGTTGATGTGACGATTCCTCAGTACAACATCGATACGGATCTGCTCGAAGAGGCATTGTCCGACAAGACCAGGGCGGTTATGATAGCGCACACGCTTGGCAATCCGTTCGACCTGTCGGCGGTCAAGGCTTTCTGCGACAGACATGATCTGTGGCTTGTAGAGGATAACTGCGATGCGTTGGGCTCTAAGTATACGATAGACGGCGTGGAAAAATTCACAGGAACCATAGGCGATATCGGCACATCCAGCTTTTATCCGCCCCATCATATGACAATGGGCGAAGGCGGGGCGGTTTACACAGACAATGCGCTGCTGAACAGAGCGATACGTTCCTTCAGAGACTGGGGACGCGACTGTGTATGCCCTTCCGGCCATGACAACTTATGCGGGCACCGTTTTGATAAGCAATACGGTGAACTTCCGCCCGGGTATGACCACAAATATGTGTATTCGCATTTCGGGTATAATCTGAAGGCTACCGATATGCAGGCGGCAATAGGCTGCGCACAGCTTGAAAAGTTTCCGGGTTTTGTGGAGAGAAGGCGCCACAACTTTGAGCGGTTGAAAAATGCACTGTCGGGAACAGAGGACAGACTGATCCTGCCTGCGGCATGTGAACATTCAAAACCGAGCTGGTTTGGCTTTCTGATAACCTGCAAAGCCGGAGTGAGCAGAAATAAGGCTGTGCAGTATATAGAAGGCAAAGGTATCCAGACGAGAATGTTATTTGCGGGTAATCTGGTAAAGCATCCCTGCTTTGACGGAATGCGTGAAAGCAAGGAAGGCTACAGAGTCGCAGGCTCATTGGAAAACACGGACAGGATCATGAATGATTCATTCTGGGTAGGCGTATATCCCGGGATGACGGATGAGATGATCGACTATATGGCGAAAACGATTATAGAAGCTGTCGAAATGTAAAGTGCCGGTTTGATGAAAATGGCATGAATGAGAGCTTGGATTATATTTTTAAGAGGCGTATAGGTGCAAAAACTATGGGACAGATCAAATTGTTAGACTGTACACTGAGAGATGGCGGCTACCTTAATGATTGGAAATTTGGGCACGATAATATTGTAACTATTTTTGAACGCCTTGTCAGTGCCGAAGTGGATATTATTGAGATTGGCTTTTTGGACGAGAGAAGAGAATACGATTACGAGCGCAGCATATTGCCTGATACCCAAAGTGTCGAGCGTTCCTATGGGGAATTAAAGAAAGACCGCTCCATGGTGGTTGGCATGATAGACTTTGGGACCTGCGGAATAGAGAATGTACAGATGTGCAATGAATCTTATCTTGACGGCATACGCGTCATTTTTAAAAAGGAAAAGATGCATGAGGCCATTCGCTTTTGCGGTTTATTAAAGCAAAAAGGATATGCTGTTTTTGTACAGGCGGTATCTATTACCAGCTACAATGATGAAGAATTTGCGGAGCTTGCCGGTCTGGTAAATGATATCTGTCCCTATGCGTTCTCACTTGTTGATACATATGGGCTGCTGCATAAGCAGCAGTTGGAGCATTATTTCGTCATGGCAGACCAACAGTTGAGACCCGAAATCGGATTAGGTTATCATGCTCATAACAATTTTCAGCTGGCATATGCCAACTGTATCGAAGTGCTGGAGAAGAAATTAGACAGAACCCTGATCATAGACGGAACCTTGTACGGCATGGGAAAAAGCGCTGGCAATGCGCCGACGGAGCTGCTGTCCATGTACATGAATGAACATAATGGGAAAAAATATCGTACACATCAACTGCTGGAAGCTATTGATGTCACGATGCTGGATATCTACCGTCAGATACACTGGGGGTACAGCTTTAAATTTTTTCTTTCGGCATCCAATGACTGTCACCCCAATTATGTAGCTTTTCTGCAGGATAAAGGAACCTTATCTGTCAGATCGATCAACAGGATATTGGCCAATATATGTGAAGAGAAAAAGCTTCTTTACGATGAGAATTATATTGAAGAATTATATATGGAATATCAAAACAAGGAATGTGAAGACGCAGATGTATATGCCGAGTTAAGCGGAATATTGCATAATAAGAATGTTTTGGTCCTGGGATCAGGCAATAATGTATATTTGCAAAAGGATAGAATTTTGGACTATATGGAAAAATATAACCCGCTGGTGATTTCGGTTAATTTTTTGCCTGATCTGTATAAGGTTGATCTCCTGTTTCTGTCGAATGCGAAAAGATATGTTCAGATGGCAACCCGATTAAAAGCTAAAGGTTTGGAAACGAGGATCATTGCAACCTCAAATATAACAAGTTCTTCCGAAACATT
>CANQIJ010000152.1 GCA_947624025.1 uncultured Lachnospiraceae bacterium
TTGATGGACACAAGATTTCGCACCCTGAAATCTTCAAAGCGGAACATCTGCTTTTTGCAGCGGAAATATTCCTCGATACGCCATCTGGAGAAGTACAGCTTTGCGATCCGGATGACATCTTCCTTTGAGCGGATCTCCTTATTGGTGGCAAGCATCATGGGGTGTTCCGTGATGCCATAGACCAGGATGAGGTAAATGTCCTTTTTGGAGGCAGTGATCTGTACTTTTACATGGGAAAGATAGGCATCATGGCTCCTGCCTTTGTAGACCAAAGGTGTCCTGATCTTTCCTTTGCGCTGGTTGCGGAGCTGTGTGGCGGAAACCCATTTTCCGTGGAAAAACAGCTTGCGCTTTGTGGTAAGCCGGATCACATAATCCTGCCCCAGTTCATCGAGTTTCAGGAACATCTTGTTATCATCATATCCTCTGTCCATGACGAAAGTGGCTTTCCCGAACAAGGCTGCGCCGCGTTCCATGGCGGCGAAAGTAATGTCGTTGACGGAGGTAAAATTCTTTTCTCTGGAAGAGTGGATCTGGGAGAAGATACTGACCGGATGATTGCTGTCCGTCAACACGCAGGCCTCCGTGACATGGTAACCTTTTTCATAGACATTTTTAGTATCGGTGCTTTTAGAGCCGTCCCTGACAAGCCCGAGGGCCTCAAATTTATGGCCGTCTGGTTTAACCACGTCACTGTCATCGATATGTATGACGGGCTCTGGAGGGACCCATTTACGAACCGTGGCAAGATATGCCTGCAGAGCCTTTGTGGGGACACCTTTGTTCAGATGTCTTGTGAGGCGCTCCACGGAATTGATCTTTTTGGAAGGTTCATGGAGCTGGTCAACGATATCGGTGAGAAGACAGCTTCCGGAAGCGAGGATGCCATAGGTCATGTCGGCAGTGAACTTCCTGCCAGGCCTGGGAAGGTGTCTGGAAATTTTATTTGAGAAATTTAAAATTTCGCGTTTCATCTGGTAAGTATTTGATGTAAAATGAGTCATAAGGAATCCTTTCTCTTTTTGTTTAGTGGAGTATGGTTGTGGTGACTTTATTTTACATCAAAAAGGAATGCGGTTCCTTATTTTTTAAGGATTTTTCCGAAGTTGTTTACTGCAGTACAGATAAAAGCGGCCTGCTGTGGATAAAACTACGGAAACTCAAGAAGAGATACGTCTCTTCCTTTTTTTGTTTATGTATGATAAAATATTTCATATTGATAGGTGAAGGTTGATCGGTGAAAGGCAAGGTAGACCGCATGAAGCTGCTTAGCGTTATCATACCCTGTTACAACGAGGAAGAGAACGTCAGGGACTTTTATGATGAGTTGTTTAAGAATGCGCCTTTTTTTCAGGAAAAAGGCATTGAAGTGGAATTGCTGTATATCGATGACGGCTCCGTGGACAAAACCGTGCAGGAGGTCAGAAAACTGCGGGAACTGGACGAGAGGATCCACCTGGTATCCTTTTCCCGCAATTTCGGCAAAGAAGCGGCGATCTATGCCGGACTGCAGAAGTCCAAGGGAGATCTTGTGGTGCTGATGGATGCGGACTTACAGGATCCGCCGTCGCTTCTGCCCGAGATGTACGGCTATATCGAACAGGGCTATGACTCCGTGGCGACCAGGCGTGTTACGAGAAAAGGGGAACCGCCGGTCCGGTCTTTTTTTGCCAGAAGGTTTTATCGGCTGATGAACAGGATATCCAGGACGGAGATCGTGGACGGTGCAAGAGATTACCGGCTCATGACACGACAGGTGGTGGACGCGATCCTTGCGATGTCGGAATATAACCGCTTTACGAAGGGCATATTCGGATGGGTAGGCTATGAGACGAAGTGGATCGAGTATGAGAATATAGAGCGCAGAAAAGGCGAGACGAAGTTTTCCTTCTGGAAATTGTTTATCTATGCGCTGGAGGGGATCACGGCCTTCTCCACGCTGCCGCTTACCATAGCGGCCGTGATGGGAGCGGTTTTCTGCATCTTTGCTTTTATCCTTATCATTATTACGGTCGTCAGGACGCTGATCTTCGGCGATCCGACCTCGGGCTGGCCCTCGCTCGTGTGCATCATTCTGCTCGTAAGCGGCGTACAGCTGTTTTGCCTGGGAATCGTCGGGCAATACTTGTCCAAGACCTATATGGAAGTAAAGAGAAGACCTATATATCTGGTAAAAGAGGATTTCTAAATGGACGGACTGGTCAGTATCATTGTGCCGGTATACCGGGCGCAGGCTTATATCGCCGAGACGATCGCGATGGTGGAGAGGCAGAGCTATCCGGAGTGGGAGCTGATCCTGGTGGACGATGCTTCGCCTGACGACAGCGCGGGGGTCATCCGTGACACGCTGAAAAAAGGCGGCTACAGTCCGGTGGACGCGGCGAAAGAGCCGGGGGACGATTCATCCGCAGTCCGGCGGCAGCAGGAGGCGTCCTGTTCGCGGGAAGAGTATGCCGGCCGGGCCCGTCAGCGCATCGTATTGCTGCGCAGGGAACAAAACGGGGGTGCGGCCCTGGCCCGCAACACCGGGCTGGATGCGGCCCGAGGAAGATATATCGCTTTTTTGGACGCGGACGATATCTGGTTTCCCGATAAGCTGTCCAAAGAGCTTGCGTTCATGGCGGACAGGCAGGCGGGATTTGTGTTTACGGCCTATGAGTTCGGCGACGGGCAGGCCAGGCCTACCGGGAAGGTCGTGCATGTGCCTGAGACCCTTACTTACAGGCAGGCATTGTCGCGGACGGTGATCTTTACGACTACCGTGCTGATGGACAGAGAGATCATCCCGGCGGATCTGATGCGTATGCCCGATGTGGAAAGTGAGGATACGGCCGCGTGGTGGCAGATCCTGCGGGCGGGGTATCAGGCATACGGGCTTGACGAGGTGCTTGCCATATACCGCAGGCCTGCGAGATCCCTATCGTCCAATAAGCTTGCGGCCATCAGGCGTATCTGGAATCTGTACCGCAGGCAGGAGGGACTGGGCGTGGCAGCCAGCCTGCGCTGTTTTATCCTGTGGGCGTACAGAGCGACGGCGCGGCGCCTGTAGAGAAGTGATTTTCTTAGAAGAGGTACCATCATGAAACGGACAGAGGCATTGAAACGGCTTATCATATTGCAGTTATCCTTTATCGGTCTGCTTTTTCATACGGCAGTTTATGCTTACTTTTGGTTTGAAGAGTACTATCCCTATCTGCGGCTTCACGGAAAGGCCAATTTCTTCTTCAAGGGCCATGTGCTGATCATCCTGATCTATTTCGTGCTGCTTTTTTTCTTCGCAAGCACTTACGGTGTGCTTAAGATAGGCTATCTGAAGCCGACTGACGTGTTTATTTCGGAATTTTTCGCGCTGCTGTTTGCCAACGTGATCTCTTATTTCCAGATCTCGCTGATGGCAAACTGGGTGGTGAGTGTCAGACCGATCGCTCTGACCATGCTCATCCAGACGATCGTATCCGCCGCGTGGGTCTTTGTGTGCAATACCTGTTACTACAAGGCTTTTCCGCCCAGAGAGATCCTGATCATCCACGGGGAGAGGTCCATTGACGATATCGTGGCCAAATTTGAATCCCGAAAGGAAAAGTATAAGATCAGCAAGAGCATGAACATATCCGCCGGGCTGGAGGCGGTGAAGAACGAGATCTGCGGGGAGTACGGCGCCGTGGTGCTGTGGGATATTCCTGTTGCCGACAGGAACTGCCTGCTTAAATACTGTTACAGCCGCTCGATCCGTGTCTATATGATGCCGAAAATATCGGACGTCATCATTAAGGGCGCGGACCAGCTGCATCTGTTCGATACGCCGATCTATCTGACGCGGGAATACGCTCTGAAGGCGGAGCAGCGTATCGTGAAAAGGCTGATCGATCTGGTGTGCTCGATCCTTCTTCTGATCCTTGCGTCGCCGTTCATGCTCATCACGGCGGCTGCCATCAAGCTGTATGACGGCGGTCCTGTTTTCTATAAGCAGATCAGGTGTACGATCGGTCAGAAAAGATTCTATATTCTGAAATTCCGCAGCATGAAGGTGGATGCGGAGAAGGACGGCGTGGCGAGGCTTGCCTCCAGGAACGATTCGCGTATCACGCCGGTGGGTAAGTTCATCCGCGCGGTCAGGATCGATGAGCTGCCGCAGCTGTTGAATATTTTAAAGGGCGATATGTCCTTCATAGGTCCCAGGCCGGAGCGGCCGGAGATCATAGAGCAGTATCTGGAGGAGATGCCGGAGTTCGCTTTCCGCATGAAGGTAAAAGCGGGGCTGGCGGGCTATGCGCAGGTGTACGGCAAATATAACACGACGCCCTATGATAAGCTGAAGCTGGATCTGACATATATCGAGCAGTATTCGGTATGGCTGGACTTAAAGCTGATGCTCCTTACATTGAAGATCCTTATCAAGCCGGAAAGTACGGAGGGCGTGGACAGTACGCAGACGACTGCGATGCGTAAGTGAGACGTACCTGGCGGCGGTATTTCAGGGAAAGGTTGGATATATGCGTGAGATCAGATATGCCGATGCGGGCATGGATATGAAAAAACTGGCGCTTGTTTTTCTGAAGAAAATATGGCTGGTGCTGCTGGCGGCAGCCGCGGGCGCCGCGCTCGGCGCTGCGATATACGAGGTGTCGCATATCGTGCCGGAGTCCGAAAGGGAATACAGGGCGGTGTCCAAGATATATCTTGATTTTGCACCGGATGAGACCGGGGAGATCTATCAGGCCTATAACGGGTATACATGGAACGATCTTTTGGCGACGGATCCGATCCTTGATGTGACGATGAGCCATCTGCCGGCAGGATATACGAGACAGGAGGTCGCAGCGGCGACGAAGGCGGAGATCCTGTCCGATCTGCGGCTTCTGACCGTCACTGTGACGACCCACGATAAAGAGAGCTGCGACGCCATTATCCGCGCCGTGGGACAGTCGCTTACAGAGCGCGGGGATACCGCAAAGGAATTTCATAAGATCGAAGTGATACAGACGACGGAGAGCAGTCTGGTGACGGCGGACTCCAGAACGGTGCAGGCGGTGCTTGTGGGAGCTGCGGTCTGCACGGTCCTGATGCTCCTTGGAATGATGTTTTACTATGTTCTGGACGACCGTATCCTGGTCGCAAGTGATCTGCGGCAGGTGACGGACGCGCCTTTTATCGGCTATGTGAATGCACCGGGGGCGCTCGGACAGGCCTGGGAGGACGACCTGACCTGCCTGAAGGAACGGGAGGGCGATATCGTCCTTCTCGATGCGGTGCAGGATCAGGAGATCACAAACGAACAGTGGGAGCGTCTGTGCGCCTCTGACGGCGTGATCGTGGCGGCGGCCTGCGGCAGGGTCCATGCCGCTTATCTGGGATACATTCTGGACAGGCTGGCGTTCCGGGGATGCCGCCTGGCGGGCACGGCGATCAGCGGCGCCGACGAAGGCTTCCTGCGCAGATATTACGGGCGCGCTGTCGGCAGACAGTGATGCAGGGACCGCTGACGGCGTCATGACCGGCAGGGCGGGACAGAAAGCATACGGGGTTTCCTATGGATATTCAGCTGTTGGTATCGGCAGTGGATCAAGACGCCGATACCCTGATCGGACAAATGCATATCGATACCGATGCGGTGATTGTCAATCAGTGTGACAGATACGGCTATGAAGAGATCGCATATAAGGGTCACAGGGTCAAGGTGTTTTCCATGCCGGAGCGGGGCGTGGGGCTCAGCCGCAATACGGCGCTGCTCCATGCGGACGGGGATATCTGTGTTTTTATGGACGAGGACGTTGTCCTGGACGGGGATTATGAGGAAAAGGTGCGCAGGGCGTACGAGGAGCTGCCCGGTGCGGATATGATCCTCGTGAATGTGAAGGTGGCGCCCTCCAGAAGGACGTACTGGAACGAGGACATCCACCGTATCAATTACCGCAATTACGGCAGATATCCGGGATACAGCATTACCGCCAGGCGGGATGCGCTGCTGCGGGCCAATGTATATTATTCCCTGCTGTTCGGAGGCGGAGCCAGGTACAGCAACGGAGAGGACAGCCTTTTCTTGAGGGATTGTCTGAGGGCGGGACTTAAGATCTATTCCCATACGGTCTGCATCGGGGAGGAAACCGAGAGACCGTCCACATGGTTCCACGGATA
>CANQIJ010000153.1 GCA_947624025.1 uncultured Lachnospiraceae bacterium
GATTGATGCTGTTGCCGTGTGCGTCTGTGATAAACTCACCTGTGCGGTTTACGATGAAGTTGGCGATCTGGTTGCCCGTAAGCCCGCAAAGGCCCACGCGGAAAGTGTCACGCCGTGCAGTGCGCTGATGCTGCCCATGCCGTAGTGGTCGGAAAGAAGCGTCGGCACATTGGAGAAACCGCCGCCGTATCCGGCATTGACTACGAAGATCAGCCCCAGCACCAGAGCGGTCAGCAGGATGTTGCCCGCGCCGTTTTTGATACCGCCTGTGATCATTACAAGGCCTGTAAATACGATGGACAGGATAAAGATCAGTTTGTAAATGGTGTTCCTGTCCTTCATCGTGTCCGCCCACGCGGAGAAGCCGAGACGTCCGCCTGCATTAAAGATCGCGGAAATAGTGGAGATAATGCCTACCACGCCGGCCAGGCCGATACACTTCACGATCATCTTCTCCTGGGAGATCAGCGCCAGGCCGCAGGTGATGTTAATGTAGAACATTACCCAGATGCCGATATAGTTGGGGATCGGTCTCGTCTTGATGACGGAGAGGATGCCCTGCCCTTTCTCCTTCTTCTGCGGTTCGTGCCAGCCCTCCGGTTTCTTTAACAGAAGGTGTCCGACGAACATCATGACAAAGTATACGCATGCCAGGATCCAGAACATCTTGTAGATGCCGCCGTCGCCGAGACCGTCCAGCATACCCTGCATGATCGGGCTGGCGATTGCCTTAGCTGCGCCGAAACCGGCAACGGCAAGTCCGGTGGCCAGTCCCTTGCGGTCCTCAAACCAGAGCATCAGTGTCTTAACGGGGGACAGGTAGCCGGTTCCCAGACCGATACCCATGATAAAACCGTAGCTTATGTAGATGCCGATAAGCGACAGCGGGTTGTGCTGATGCAGACCGCCGTAATAGATGAAGAAGCCGGTGCCCGCCATACCCAGTGCAAAGCAGATCGCCGCGATCAGAGACGATTTGTGGATGTCCTTCTCGACCACATTGCCCAGAAAAGCCGCCGACATGCCGAGGAAAAAGATCGCGAAGCTGAATGCTCATTCCGTAGCGCCCTTGGAGAAGCCGATGTAATCCGCGATCTCCTGACTGAAAATAGACCAGCAGTACACCGTACCGATACTGCAATGGAGTAATAACGCCGGGATCGCGGCGCGTATCCATTTGTTTTCTTTCATTTTCATGATACCCGATATCCTTTCTTTCGTTATGCAATTTATTTTACTCCTAATAAGAGAAAAACTCAAGAGAAAAGATGGGCGGGAAAGCCTCGGCTGCCGAAGGGATCCGGAAGAAGAGCAAAGGGAGAAGGAGGTTTCCGGCGACTGCGCCTATTGCGGTTTTCGCGGCGCTGTGATACGATAGCAGCAGGTAGATTCGGTAAGAAGGAGGGTTCACATATGGCAAGATTACTCTATCAGGGACACGGCAGTCTGCGGCTTACAACGGATGGCGGTACGGTGGCCTACATTGATCCTTTTATCGGAAAGGGCTATGATGTGCCTGCCGATCTGATCCTGGTGACGCACCAGCATCACGACCACAACCGGATCGAGCTGCCGGCGCGTAAGAAGGACTGCCGGGTCATCCAGAATATGGATGCGCTGCAGAACGGTATCTATCAGAAATTCATTGTGAAGGATATCAATATAGAAGCAACGCAGGCATACAATAAGAACCATCCTAAGAATGAGTGCGTAGGTTATCTTGTTTCTGCGGACGGCCTGCTGATCTATTTCGCGGGGGACACGGCCAGGACGGCGCAGATGGAGACGCTTGCCGACAGAATGATCGATTATGCTTTTCTTCCCATAGACGGCATCTATACGATGAATGCGCCGGAGGCGGCGGAATGTGCAAAGCTGATCGGGGCGAAGCATACCGTTCCGATCCATATGAAGCCGGGCGAGCTGTTTGACCGGTCTGAGGCGGAAGCCTTCCGGACGGAAGGTGCGATGATACTCGAGCCGGGACAGGAGATCGTGCTGTAGAAGCCGGGCGCCGGATCCTTTGGGCAAACGGTCTGTACCGGTCTGTGTCTGCCGTTTTCCCGGCCCGGAAGAAAAAAGGATTGACAAACCGGTACAGGTGATTGTATACTACAAAAGATTAGTAGACAGATCAGATAGGCTGACAGCTTTTATGAATATGGGTAAATCGTCAAAGGTGACCTTCTTATTTAAAGGAGAGGGTCATTTTTTATAAAATCTATGTTATGGAGGAAAATATTATGAAAAAAAAGTTACTGGCAATGCTGCTTGCAACGGCAATGGTCTGTTCGGTGACGGCATGCGGCGGTGATTCCGCAGGCACGGCAGACAACAGCGCAGATGCAGGCGAAACAACTGAGACAACAGACGATGCTGCGACAACAGACGATGCTGCGGCCGCAGACGACGGTGCAGCAGATGATGCTGCGGCTGACGCCACCGGCAGCGGTTCCCTGACAGGAACGCTGAAGCTGGGTGTGATCGGACCCCTTACAGGCGCTGCGGCTCTGTATGGTAATGCGGTTGACAGCGGTTCCGCTATCGCGGTGGAGGAGATCAACGCGATCAGCTCCGATTTCCAGATCGAGTTAAACTCCCAGGACGATGAGCATGACGCCGAGAAGTCTGTCAATGCTTACAACAATCTGAAGGACTGGGGAGCACAGGCCATCATCGGCTGTGTTACCACAACGCCCTGTGTTGCGGTCGCTTCCGAGGCCAATGCGGACCGTATGTTTATGCTGACTCCTTCGGCTTCCGCTACGGATGTTACCAAGGGCAAGGACAATGTATATCAGCTGTGCTTCTCCGATCCCAACCAGGGTTCGGCTTCCGCACAGTATATTTCCGATAACGGACTGGCTGAGAAGGTTGCCGTGATCTATAATAACTCCGATGCGTATTCAACGGGTATCTACCAGACGTTCCAGACGGCGGCCGAAAGCCTCGGCATGGATGTTGTATCCGTTACGACTTTTACGGATGACACAGCGAACGATTTCTCCGTGCAGCTGACAGAGGCACAGAATGCAGGCGCGGATCTGATCTTCCTGCCGATCTATTATACGCCGGCGTCCCTGATCATGCAGCAGGCGGCGTCCATGAGCTATGATGTAAAGTTCTTCGGCGTGGACGGTATGGACGGTATTCTCTCTCTGGAAGGGTTCGATACTTCTCTGGCGGAGGGCGTTATGCTTCTTACCCCGTTCTCGGCGGATGCAACGGACGACAAGACGGTTTCTTTTGTAGGCAAATATCAGACTGCAAACGGCGAGATCCCTTCCCAGTTCGCAGCTGACGGTTATGACTGTGCGTATGCCATGTATGCGGCGCTCACCTACTATGCGGATAAGAACGGCGGATTCAATGTGGACGGCGTAAGCTACCAGGATCTGTGCGAGATACTGATCTCCGTATTCTCTGATCCTTCCTTCTCCGTAGACGGTATCACGGGCGAAGGCATGACATGGACTGCGGCGGGCGAGGTCAACAAAGCGCCCAAGGCGGTTGTGATCAAAGATGGCGCATATGCGGGCCTGTAAGTTCTGATATAGAAGCTTCATAAGGGGTTGTCGCTTGGCAGCCCCTTTTGTTTTCACATAGTGCAGGTACAGAGAAAGGTATGGTATTTAAATGTTAAACTATCTTATCAACGGTATCAGCCTTGGCAGTGTGTATGCGATCATTGCGCTTGGCTACACAATGGTATACGGTATTGCAAAGATGTTAAACTTTGCTCACGGGGACGTCATTATGGTGGGCGGCTATATATCATTCTGCGCCACAAGTTATCTTGGGTTGCCGGTGATCCCGTCCGTACTGCTTTCCATATTTGTCTGTACCGTACTGGGGATCGTTATTGAACGGCTGGCATACAAACCGCTTCGTGCCGCGACGTCTCTGGCGGTTCTGATCACGGCGATCGGTGTATCCTATTTTCTGCAGAATGCGGCGCTGTTGATCTGGTCATCCAATCCGAAAGCGTATCCTAACATGGTGGCCTTGCCGCCGCTTGTGATCGGGAACACACAGATTTCGGCGGTATCCCTTGTCACGATCATTGCCTGTATTGTAATTATGGTGGCGCTGACGCTGTTTACCAACAAGACTAAGATGGGTAAAGCCATGCGTGCCGTGTCTGAGGACAAGGATGCGGCGCAGCTCATGGGGATCAATGTAAATGCAACGATTTCTCTGACTTTTGCGATAGGCTCGGGCCTGGCGGCAGTGGCGGGCGTTCTGCTGTGCTCCGCCTATCCGACGCTTATGCCGACTACGGGCGCGATGCCGGGCATCAAGGCTTTTACGGCTGCGGTATTCGGCGGCATCGGTTCGATCCCGGGCGCAATGCTTGGCGGTATCCTGTTAGGTATCATTGAGATATTCGGTAAGGCATATATTTCCACGCAGCTGTCGGATGCGATCGTTTTTTCCGTGCTGATACTGATACTGCTTGTGAAACCTACGGGGCTTCTGGGCAGGAAGATCAGCGAGAAAGTGTAGGTGGAACGTTATGAAGAAATTATCTAAGAGTGCGCGGAGCAGCTTTATCAATTACGGTATTGTGCTGGTATTCTTTCTTATATTCCAGATCATGCTTTCCCTAGGCAGGCTCAGCAGCTCCCTTTCGGGACAGCTGATTCCCATCTGTACTTATGTGATCATGGCGCTTTCCCTGAATCTGGTGGTAGGCATATCGGGAGAGCTGAGTCTGGGACACGCGGGCTTTATGAGCGTTGGCGCGTTCTGCGGCGTGATCATGGCGACCTGTATGCAGAATGTCATCGGCGCGTCGTGGCTCAGGCTGATCCTGTCCATAGCGGCAGGCGCGCTGTGCGCTGCGGCGGCGGGAACGATCATCGGGGTCCCGGTGCTGCGTCTTCGCGGCGATTATCTGGCGATCGTTACTCTGGCCTTCGGTGAGATCATTAAGAACATCCTGAATTGTCTCTATGTGGGTGTGGACGGACACGGACTGCATGTCAGCATGAAGGACGCGGTATCCCTTGGCATGGAAGCGGACGGCATTACGATCATCAACGGACCGATGGGCGCGCTTGGCATCAAGAAGCTGTCCACCTTTGTGAGCGCCGTTATTCTCGTGCTGATCGTGCTCTTTATCATACAGAATCTGGTGAACAGCCGCAGCGGGCGCGCAATCAAGGCGATCCGGGACAACCGCATCGCAGCGGAGTCCTGCGGGATCAACGTGATGAAGTACAAGATGATGGCATTCGTGGTCTCGGCGGCTATGGCAGGTGCGGCGGGCGCTCTCTATGCGCTCAATTACTCCACGGTCGTGCCGAAGAAGTTTGATTTCAACACATCGATCCTGATACTGGTATTCGTGGTGCTGGGCGGCATCGGTAATCTGCGGGGTTCCATGATCGCGGCGGCGGTCCTGACGGTCCTGCCGGAGATGCTGCGTCAATTCCAGGACTACCGTATGCTCATATACGCAGTGGTTCTTATCCTTGTTATGATCCTGACCAACAACTGTAACGCAAAGGATGCGATGATAAGGGTGAAGGACGCTGTTTTGCGCAGAAACCGATCACAGGAGGCAGACAAATGAGTGAAAAAGATAAAACACAGACTCCCGTATTGGAAGCGGTACACTTAGGCATTGATTTCGGCGGCCTGACTGCCGTGGATGATTTTAACATAGAGATAGGAAAAACACAGATCGCCGGGCTGATCGGACCGAACGGCGCAGGCAAGACCACGGTTTTTAACCTGCTCACCAAGGTGTACCAGCCTACGCGGGGACGTATCCTGTTAGACGGCAGGGATATAGACGGCATGAACACGATCCAGGTCAACCAGGCGGGGATCGCAAGAACATTTCAGAATATCAGATTGTTTGAAAAACTGAGCGTGGAGGACAATGTCAAGATCGGTCTGCATAATCGTACGCAGTACAGTATGTGGAGCGGTATCTTCAGACTGCCGAAATACTGGAGCGCGGAGAAGAAAAGCCATGAGCAGGCGCTGGAGCTTCTGTCCATCTTCGACATGCAGGATCTGGCGGATGTGACTGCCGGTTCGCT
>CANQIJ010000154.1 GCA_947624025.1 uncultured Lachnospiraceae bacterium
AGGGCGTGGCATTTGCCCTGCGTGACTCGCTGGAGGTTGCGAAGTCCCTCGGCATTCAGATCGAGAGGACCAAGATATGCGGCGGCGGTGCAAAGAGCCCGCTCTGGAAAAAGATGATCGCCAATATTATGAACCTGAAAGTGGACGTGATCGAGAGCGAGGAAGGTCCGGCAATGGGCGGTGCGATGCTGGCAGCAGTTGCATGCGGCGAGTACGCCAATGTGGAAGAGGCTGCGGCAAAGATCGTCAAGGTTGTGGATACGGTGGAGCCGGAGGCAGAGCTTGTGGAAAGATATGAGGCGCGTTATCAGCAGTTTAAGCAGATCTATCCCGCGTGTAAGGAGCTCTTCGACAAGATCCTGTGATCGGGCGGCATGAGGCACAAATGCACACAGCAGAGGCGTATAGCAATACAACATTGTATGACAAAATAGAGAAAGGGGTATGGTAACATGGAGATCAAAAAAGTGACAGACCCGTCATTTCGCAAGTATGGCAGGGTCGTGCAGGGGATCGATTTTGGCGAGCTTGTGGAAGCGATCAAAAAAGAGACTCCCCTGCCGGACGGTGTGGCATATGAGCCGTCCATAGCGGCGCTTGAGGCGACGCAGACGGCGAAGGAGCTTCAGAAGCGTACATACGGAGAGCTGCCTATCGAGGTGGGATACTGCAACGGGCATAATTACAAGCTCAATGCCGTAGAGTACCACAGAAGCTCGGAGATCAATGTGGCGGCAACGGACGCTGTATTGATTCTGGGGATGCAGCAGGATATTACGGACGATTTCACCTACGACACATCCAAAATGGAGGCGTTTCTGGTGCCTGAAGGAACTGCGGTCGAAATCTATGCGACCACGTTGCATTATGCGCCCTGCAGTGCAAATGACGGCGGTTTCAAGGTCGGCATCGTTCTGCCGGCGGGAACTAACTATCCGCTGAAAGAGAAACATGAGGGATGGGAGGACTCCCTGATCACGGCGCAGAACAAATGGCTGATCGGTCATGCGGAAGGCGGACTGGATGCGGGAGCACACATCGGTCTTATCGGAAAGAATCTGGATATCAGGGAATAGCAAATTTGCCGGCGGCGCCGGTCATATAAGGAGGATATAAAACTATGAACAATTTACCTAAGGTAAAAATTGGTATCGTTGCTGTAAGCCGTGACTGTTTCCCGGCATCTCTTGCAGTCAACAGAAGAAAAGCCCTTGTGGAAGCTTACAAGGCAAAATACGATGCGGCAGATATTTACGAGTGCCCTGTCTGCATTATTGAGAGTGAGATCGATATGGTGAACGCTCTCAAGGATGTAAAAGATAACAACTGTAATGCACTTTGTATCTATCTGGGCAATTTCGGACCGGAGATTTCCGAGACACTTCTTGCAAAGCATTTTGAAGGTCCCAAGATGTTTGTTGCGGCTGCTGAGGAGTCCCAGGGTGATCTGGTTCAGGGACGTGGCGATGCATACTGCGGTATGTTAAATGCAAGCTATAACTTAAAGCTTCGTAACGTGAAAGCCTACATTCCGGAATATCCGGTAGGCGACGCCGAGGACTGCGCAGACATGATCCATGAGTTTATTCCGATCGCCCGCGCCGTTGCAGCGTTGTCCAGCTTAAAGATCATATCTTTCGGTCCCAGACCCCTTAACTTCCTTGCATGTAACGCACCGATCAAACAGCTTTACAACCTGGGCGTAGAGATCGAAGAGAACTCTGAGCTGGATCTGTTCGAGGCATTCAATAAGCATGCGGACGATCCCCGTATTCCGGATGTGGTTAAGGATATGGAGGCAGAGCTTGGCGCAGGCAATAATAAGCCCACTATTCTGCCTAAGTTAGCGCAGTATGAGCTGACATTGCTTGACTGGATCGAAGAGCATAAAGGGTATCGTGAGTATGTTGCTATCGCCGGCAAGTGCTGGCCTGCATTCCAGACTCAGTTCGGCTTCGTTCCCTGCTATGTGAATAGCCGCCTGACGGGAAGAGGTATTCCTGTATCCTGCGAAGTGGATATCTACGGATGCTTAAGTGAGTTTATCGGCGAGGCAGTCAGCGATGATATCGTTACGCTGCTTGACATCAATAACTCAGTGCCGAAGGATATGTATAAGGAGTCTATCGAGGGCAAATTTAATTACAAGTTTACCGATACGTTCATGGGCTTCCACTGTGGCAATACCTGCTCCAAGAAGCTGTCCAAGTGCAGCATGGAGTATCAGATGATTATGGCCAGAACGCTTCCTGAGGAAGTGACCCAGGGTACTCTGGAAGGCGACATCGTTCCCGGTGATATTACATTCTACCGTCTGCAGAGCACAGCCGATAATATTCTGCGCGCATATGTTGCAGAAGGCGAGGTACTTCCGGTAGCTACCAGATCCTTTGGCGGTATCGGCGTATTCGCTATTCCGGAGATGGGAAGATTCTACCGTCATGTGCTGATCGAGAAGAATTATCCTCATCACGGCGCAGTGGCGTTCGGACATTTCGGTAAAGCGCTGTTTGAAGTATTCAAGTATATCGGCGTGGATGTAAGCGAGATCGGTTACAATCAGCCCAAGAGCCTGCCGTACCCGACGGAGAATCCGTTCGCGTAAGACAAAGAAAATATACCATATATTAAGAACCAAAAGAAGCACCGGATTTCCGGTGCTTCTTTAATAACAGTTCAACGCGCGCCATTCGCAAAGTCGCACTATTATGTGTTACATCGTCGTATCGATCACAGAGCCTGTGCCGCTGGCGTTGTACGCGCCCTGGCTTGTGTATGTCTGATCTGCCAGCGTGTCGCCCTGCGTTGCGTATTTGTAGATCTGGTTTACTCTGTCGGTCATCTTCTCGGCAAAGGAGTATGCGCCTGAGAACAGATCCTTTACATTGCTCATATCGGAATCCTTGAATTTGTCCTCGTCGATAGAGAGGGTATTGTCGCCGTTAATGGTTACGCCCATCCTTGCAAATGCGCTCTTGTTGCCGTTTACCAGATTCCTTAAGTAATCCGCCTGATGAATCACGTTAGAGTTCACACTCTCCAGGGCGTTCTTCATAAGACTGTTGTAATCTTTGACAAAAGAAGTAAATGCGTCAAAGATATTGTCCTTGTTGTCATTGTCGATCTGCATAGCGCCCATCTTCTCGATGGATTTGTACAGAGCGCTTGCCGCCGTCGCGGATGCGGCATCCTTGGCAGTTCTGGAAGAACCGGGCGCCTGCTTGGTCTCATCGGTATCGTCCGTCTTTTCCGCCGGAGTGTAGCTGCCTGCGCTTCCGGCATATTTCGCCTTTGCGGAAGTGACTTCTTCACCCTCGCCGGCCGTGCGGTACAGCTTACTCATCTTGTCAGTGATCTTGTCGGCATAGGAGCCATATCCCTGGAACAGCGTCTTTAAAGTGGGAACGTTGGTCGCGCCCGTCTTGCTGTTGACTTTCTTGAAGGTGTCCTCGTCGATGGACAGCGTGCGGTCAGAGTTCATGGTGATACCGACTCTGGCAAGCAGCTTGTAATTGGAATAGGTCATATCGTTGATGGCGTCCGCCTGTGCCTTGACTGAATCGATCTTGCTGTTGGAAGCGTTTTTGATCATCGTGTTGTAATCTTTGACAAAAGCGGAAACGCTGTCATACAGTCCGTCAAGATTTTCCTCGCTGTAGTCAAGGGAATTCATACCGGAAGCTGTCTCGTACATCTTCCGCGCCGCGCTGGCTGTAGCGCCGTCCGTTTCCTTGTCCTTGGAACTGCTCTTGGAAGCGGTTCCCTCCTCCTCTGCAGTCTTGGCATAATAGGCTTTCATCATCTTGCCGTAGCTGCCGTTCTTGATGGAAGCATAGTCCGTAAGCAGCGTAGATGCACCCGATGCGCTGTTGCCTGTTCCGCCGAGCAGAGCCGAATAAGTGTCCTGTAAACCGGAATTAAAACCGTTTAATCCTATACCCATTTTCTTTCCCTCCATGTTCTTATAAATTACGACTTCCGTGTCTTATGTATTGTGTCAGTATGTCTTCATAAAGTTGCGTATCGGCATATGGCGCCATATAGACATAGATATTCTACATATATTATTTCGGTATTTTAACTGATTTGTAAAGAGGAAAATTGAATATTTTAGATTTTTTAATACATTTTTTACCATGTTCGTGACACTGCCTGTAATATTTTATAGCAACACAATACTAAAATACCATAATATTTTAAAGCGGCAGATTTGCGGATTTACAGAAAGGGAAAAATCAGCTATACTTTTTTACATAGATATAATCATGTGCGGGGCGTAAAAATCACACTGATGTGCTGATTTCTCACACGGGAATTTGTGCCGGAGTGTCACAAATTCCCCTGATGGCGAAGTTAATTCCGAAGGAATTTACTTCATGCCCCGTCGCGAAAACGCTCCAGAATGAGGTGAAAATGAAAAGGGCCAAAAACGAATTGCTGCAGTTCCTGGCGGGGCTTGCGATGCTTATTGCCGGATTGTTTATTTTTGCACAGAAAGTCACTGTGACCTCGGGACTGTTCGGGATGGGATTTAGAATCGGCGGGATGTACATGAGCAACGGGCTTATCATGATCCCGTTTATCATAGGCGTGGTGTGGATGTTTGCTTCGGAAGGAAGCTTTGCGTCCAAGGCGTTTACGGCAGCAGGAATACTGATTATTATTCTGGCCGTCATTATGACGACTAATATTCACCTGACGCGGATCACATTATATGAATGGGCGCTGATCCTGGTGCTGATATTCGGCGGGGCGGGACTGCTTGCCCGGATCCTTTTCGGAAACAGACGGCATGCGGCTAAGGAGCAGCCGCCGGAGGACGCACGGATCGAGCAGACAAGAGCCAGGGTGGATGCCATAGAGGACGAACTGGAGCGTATGAAGAAAAACAAATAAAATTTATCGCAAGATGCAAATTACCCTGCATATACTTTAATAACAACTATATGCAGGGTATTGTTATGCGTAAATACAAAATGTCATGGAATGATAAAATCAGGCTGGCATTGCATGAACTGGAAGGGAAGGTTCAAAGAGATGCCAATGCCAGTAATCAGGGCGTGTGGCCCGATCCGGAAGAAGTGAAAGCCTGGTCCGCACAGAGGCATAAAGACGGCGGACGGGAAAGCGAAGGGATAAGATACGGTGAGCAATGGCATAAGACGCGGCTCAATGAGACACAACCGATTCAGGAATCGGAATACCGGGGACAATATTGCGGCGGCAGCGTTCATACAGGCGGTCAGACTAAAGAGGATGTCAAAAGAAAAAATTTTGTACAGACGGTTATGCTGCAAGTGGCAAAATCGGCGGCGTTTGCTTTGGCGACTGTCGCATTGCTCCAGGGCGTGGGACGGATGCTGCCGGATTCCATTACGGTCAGCAACACCGTGAACGGGCGGGAACTGCCGATCTACTGCGTACAGACCGATGAAAAGAAAGTCGCTTTAAGCTTTGACGCGGCATGGGGAAATGAGGACACGCAGAAGATCCTGGATATTTTGAAGAAGCACAATGTGAAAGTTACTTTTTTTATGACAGGAGGGTGGGTAGAATCCTATCCGGACGATGTGAAAAGGATCCTGGCAGACGGGCATGATCTTGGCAACCACAGCGAAAACCATAAAAATATGAGCCAGATCTCCGATGAAGAAAAGCGGTCGGAGCTGATGGATGTACATACAAAGGTGCAGGAGCTGACAGGATACGAAATGTTCCTGTTCCGTCCGCCCTACGGCGATTATGACAATAGTGTCATAAAAGTGGCGAAGGAGTGCGGCTACTATCCGATTCAGTGGGATGTGGATTCTCTCGACTGGAAGGACTACGGCGTGGATTCCATCATTAAGACAGTTACGGAGCATAAGCATCTCGGCAACGGCAGTATCATCCTGTGCCATAACGGTGCGAAGTACACGGCGGATGCCTTAGATACGCTGATCACAACGCTGGAGGAAAAAGGATATCAGATCGTGCCGATCTCGGAGCTGATCTATCGGGACAATTATCATCTGGATCATGAAGGAAGGCAGATAGGGGATTAAAG
>CANQIJ010000155.1 GCA_947624025.1 uncultured Lachnospiraceae bacterium
CCGTTCCGTAGACGAGACCATCGACATGATGACCACCAGAGGCGTAGACGATGTACACGCTATCGTTCCTAACTTCAATCCTAACGACAACTTCTTGTATCAGGCAGGTGTTGGCGCGGATGCAGACGCTCTTCTGGAGCAGAATCTGGCTGAATGGCAAACGGCTGTTGACGAGTTCAACGCTTCGCTGAAGCAGTAATAACGGTGGCAGTGACGATATAGTCAAAAGCATAAAGTATATGGAGGAGATGGCGTTTTATGGCGTCATCTCCTTTTTTACGGTCTTCCATTCAGAGACAGCCGCACAGGGGCGGGAACGCCCGCGCCAGGTCAGGGGCGGTATGTTGCTGTAGAATTGCCGAAAAGAATATGTTAAAATAACCGTAAAAGGCATCAGAGATATGGTACAATGAAAGGGGACATGAGAAATGGAAGTCAATTTTCATCTGCCGGGACTGCGGCAGAATCTGCCGCTCAATATGGTACTGCTGTCAATGTTGGAGAAGCGGCCGCAGTATTTCCGGGAAGGGGTGCGTATCGCCTCTTTTTTCGGAGAATTTCCCATGTCGCTGTGGAACGGCGGCAGACGTTCGCCTAATGACCAGTGCGATGCGGGGTACATTGAGAACGCCGTTAAGAGTATTAACGCAAAGGGCGTGGCCGTACGCTATACATATACGAATATGTTTCTGGATGAAGAAGACTTAAAAGATCCTTACTGCAATTTCTGCATGAAGGCTGCCGACAACGGCAAAAACGGTGTTCTTGTGGTATCGCCTCTGTTGGAAGAGTATATCCGCAGGACCTATCCGGGCTTTCGGATCAACAGCTCTACCTGTAAGGAGATCCGCAGCATCGATGCGGTAAACGAAGAACTGTCCAAAGATTATCATCTGGTCGTGCTTGATTACAACTTTAACAACCGGTTTGACGAGCTGGAAAAGATCAAGGATAAAGGGCGCTGCGAGATCCTGGTAAACGCAGTGTGCCAGCCGGAGTGTCCAAGAAGGGGCAAGCATTACGAGAATGAGGCGAAGAACCAGAAGATCATGCTCAAAAACCGCACGCGCACGCCGGACAGGCAGATCCCCTTAGAGCCCTGGCATTGCGATTACGGCGAGCATAATGAGTTTGCCACGATACAAGGGTATTGTACCTATGTTTCGCCGGAGGATATCTGGGAGAAATATGTGCCGATGGGATTTACGAATTTCAAGCTGGAAGGCCGGACGGCGAATCTCTTTTATATCATGGAGGTATACTGTCATTATCTGATCCGTCCGGAATACCGGGTAGACGCCGCGACCACGCTGCTCAACAGTCTGGCGGCGAACCATCTGATCACGGTGGCGCATCCGAAGCCCTCCAAATGGCCGTAAGGAATACGGCGGTCAGGAGAGAGATGGTCCCGCCGACAGGGAATAGGCAGGGAATGAAAGAAAATGATAAGGCGTTCAAACAGAAACAAACCATGCATTGACCAGCTGAGTCAATGTATGCGACAAATACAAATCAGGAAAAGGAGATCAGAATGGCGGCTGAAAAAATATACTGGCATTTGCCGGGATTTTGTTATTTCAGACAGTTGAATTACGGTGTGATCACGCTGATGGAGAAGTATCCCGAGGCCTTTCGAGAGGGCTATTGTGTCGGCTCAGTCTATGGGACCTTTCCGGGTGCGATCTGGAACGGCGGCCGCGTGGTGATGGGGTCCGCCGGGAAGAGGGATATCATAGCGACTCTGAACCTCTATAACAGCAAAGGTGTGCCCGTCAGATTTACCTGGACCAATTCTGTCCTGGAACAGAAGCATACATATGATACGTACTGTAATCTGATCATGCGGCTGGCGGATAACGGATTGAACCAGGTCCTGGTCAATTCACCGGTACTGGAAGACTATATCCGCAGCGAATATCCCCGTTTTCCGCTAATTTCATCGACCACGAAGCGGCTGACGGCGCAGGAGAGCCTGCTGCATGAACTGGACAGGGATTATTATCTGGTAGTGCTGGACTATGACTTAAATCATAATGAAAAAATCCTGCAAAAGCTGCAGGAACGCGGCAAGGCGCGCTCCATTGAGATACTGGTAAACGAGGTATGCACGCCGGGATGTAAGAGAAGGGCGGAGCACTACGCACAGCAATCCAGGGCGCAGCTCGAGTTTGATGTCAAAGATCTGTTCCCCTGTCCCAACGCCAATCCTAACAAGACCTTTGAGGAGTGCAGGAAACGTCCGGCTTTTATATCGAATGAGGAGATCGGGCGCTATATCGAGAGGGGCTTCGTGAATTTTAAGATCGCGGGACGCGGAATGCCGCAGCAGTATGTGCTGGACGCGTACCTGTATTATCTGGTAAAAGAAGAAAAGCGCGAATTTGTCAAAAAAGAACTGGAGAAGCTGACAGCGCGGCGCGCTTAAAAGATACAGCCACATGAAACTTTTCCCATCCTTTGATCGTATTTATTAGTAAAGGAGGATTTTTCTATGGGCGGTATTTTTTTGGATGCCACGACAAGATTTTATCTGAATATGCTTAACAGCGCGCAGGCAGTGATGGGCAAAACGCACACAGCAGGGCAGGACGGCTCGTTTAGGCAGGCGGTGGAGAACGCGGCCGCGGGTGTCAGCGCAGTTGACGGCGCCGTCAGAACCTACTCTGCGGCGGATATGACAATGGACGAGTACAAGCGTTACATCTATGAGCAGATCCTCCGTATGCCCGTCAACAGCTCCCAGATACAGGACGCGGTATCTGTCAGCATTTCGGAAGAAGGCTTTGCGGCGATGAAAGCGGATCCCGAGTATGAAAAATGGGTGCTCGATACGCTGCGGCGCGATCTGGCCGCTTACTACCCGTGGGGTACAGTAGGCGAGAGCACATACCGTTCCCATCACTTCGGGGCGACCAGGGAAGAGTATAGAGGCTGCTGCTTTGCGAAGGACAATCGAAGCCGACGGCTGGCCGAGCAGCAGCGGGAGAGAGTGGCTGAAGAAGAAAAACGTAAGAAGAAGCATAAAGAATATCTGATGCTGTGTGAGAAGCTGTGGATGAAGCGGGAGAGAGAGCAGGATTATCTGGATGAGATCGCAGCGTGCAGACAGCAGATCAGCAGCAGAATGTTGCAATGTTACGCGATAGAACGCGCCACGGGAGAGAAACAGGAGCCGGACGTAAATCTGTCGGTGCTGTCCAAGGCGGCGACAGAATTTGCGCAGGATTTCATCTTTTTCAAGATCCCGTCCGCCGGTTTCGGGTGCAAAAGCTGATCGAGGTATGATAATCCCGTAATTACTATATATTGGAAAACCAGAATCCTGCCTTAAGGAGACATTTTCATGGAACAGCGTATTTTAAATTACAGAAAATACATAGACGGACTTCTTTCCGGAGAGGACGAGAGGGAGAGCGGTTACTGGGATGCCCTGATCAGAGAGCATCTGATCCAGGTGTCTTTTTTCCAGCATGAGAGACTGATCCACCTAATCGTGACGATCACATTTGCGCTGCTTGAAATGATCGCCTTCGGGCTGGCGGCGGTATCCTTTACGCCGGGGATCGGACTGCTGGCGGTTGTGATCCTGATCCTTCTGATCCCCTATATCCGTCATTATTATATTCTCGAAAATGAGGTACAGAAAATGTACCGGCAGTATGACCGGATGGTCGAGAAGAGGGACCGCGTACCCACCGGGTGGGATAACGGCACCCAAAGGACAGTCAAATAAAAAAAATTTTGCACTTTCAACTAACCAATTTATTCTGTTCATGAAATCCCCTATCATGTATAATGAAAAGGAAGCATTATCTTTGATAGGGGATTTTTATGCCAACAGAGGAACGGATAACGGCAGAAGCGGCGATTGACAGATATGCCGACATGGTGTACCGCCTGGCGCTGTCGCAGATGAAAAATACAATCGATGCAGACGATCTGTTTCAGGAGGTGTTCGTGCGGCTGGTAAGCCACATCCGGGACATGGAATCCTGGGAGCATGTAAAAGCGTGGCTGATACGGGTGACGATCAACTGCGCGAAAAAGCATTACGGGCTGTACTGGAACAAAAACGTGGACTTTCTCGAAGAGCCGGGGCGGGTGGCGGACGGCTGCGGCGGCCCGGAGCTGCCGGAGGAGCATCCGGTGTGGGCCGCAGTGCAGAAGCTGTCGCCGAAATACCGTCTGGTGATACATCTGTATTATTATGAAGAGAAAACGGTGGCAGAGATCGCGCGGCTGACCGGTCAGAAGGAAACCACGGTGAAGTCGCAGATGCACCGGGCAAGAGAAATGCTGAAGGATCTGATACAGGAGCAGTACTAACAGCCGGATGCCCGATAAGACAGGCATTATGGCAGCAGTTCTCATAGAAAGTCTACAGGCAGAGGGAAGCTTTGATGATGGATAAACACAATGCAGATCAGCAGATCACAGATCGATACGTTATGGACCGGTATCAAAAAGAGACCGGGCAGATCCATGCGCCCGCCGATCTGATCCGTAGAACCAAAAAGGCAGTGAGGACGGAAGAACAGAGGCTTGCGTCAAAAGATGTCGTGCATGAGGCCGCAGAAGGGGCGGGGCGTTCCCGCAGCAAAGCGAACAGGATGGCTTTTCCCCTGACGGCTGCTGCCGCCCTGTGCATTGCCCTGCTCGGCATCAGCGTGATCGGTATCGGCGGTCGTACGAATAAAACGGCATTGGAGGAAACGCCGGAGATGGCTGACAGTGCGGCTGCGGATATGATGGCGGAAGCTGCAGAGGAAGAGGGTGTGGATGCCTCGGCTGTGGATGTAACGGCAGACCGGGCGGGGGAAGACGAAGCGACAAACGGCACAGGGGTGCTCTTGGGGAAGACTGACGCAGCGCCGCAGGATGCGGAGGCACGGAAAGAGCCTCTGAAGAAGAACGGGAATACCGAGGCCGCGTCGGGTGCAGCGGCGGATGCCGAGGACACAGCGGCGCGTACCGATGAGACGGCGGCTGTATCGACAGATACCGCTGATACGGATGAGGTTCTTGAAAACGATTATGCAGACAGTGCGTATGACGGGTATTTTCAAGTGGTGACGATGGACGGTGCACCGTCTGTGGCAGGCGCATCCGAGTGGGAGCCTGTCACCGTTCACGGTGTGGACTTTCAGGTGACGTGCGGGGAAGACGGCACATGGTGCGCCTATACGGAAGAAGGCAGCGGCAAGGTATATGTGATCAATACTGAGCTGACGAGCGAAGAGCTAAGCCGGGAGGATTTCCTGGAGAGAGCGTATGAACTGCTCACGGAGAAATTGTGCCAATGAGCACGGCAGAAGGAGGAAAAGAAAATGGCAATCGAGGCAGTAAAGGAATATTTCAGGAAATACGGCATGGAAGACAGAGTGCTGGAGTTCGATGTCTCCAGCGCGACCGTGGAGCTGGCGGCGGAAGCGCTTCACTGCGAGCCGGGGCGGATCGCGAAAACGCTGTCCTTTATGGTTGATGATGCGCCGATTCTGGTCGTGGCCGCCGGCGATGCGAGGATCGACAATCATAAGTATAAGGAACAGTTTCAGACGAAAGCCAAAATGCTCACGCCGCAGGAGGCGGAGACGTTAGTCGGCCACGCGGTGGGCGGCGTCTGTCCTTTTGCGGTCCGCGAGGGCGTCAGGGTATACTTGGACCAGTCGCTGAAGCGGTTCCGGACAGTTTTTCCCGCCTGTGGGAGCAGCAACAGCGCCATAGAGCTGACGATTGCGGAGTTGGAGAAGTATTCCGGCTATGTCGCGTGGGTGGATGTGTGTAAGGATATGGCAGGATAGCTTGAAGCCGCAATTTGCGACATCAAGATAGCGATAAAAAAACCGGACGGTTTGGCCCGCCCGGCTTTTTAGGGTAGAGAAAAGAGATTACGTTTACTTCACTTCGATCTTCTTAACTTCCTCTTTGGCCGCCAGTTCCTTCTTCGGGAACCTGACTTCCAGGATGCCGTTGTTATAGGAGGCGTCAATG
>CANQIJ010000156.1 GCA_947624025.1 uncultured Lachnospiraceae bacterium
GTGGCTAACCAGTTAAACGTGACGGTGGCAACGATCTCCAACTATGAAAAAGGAGTGCATATGCCTGATCTCAACACTCTGATCATGCTGGCGGACTATTTTGACGTTTCCACAGACTACCTGCTTCAGCGGACAGATTACAAGGCGAGCATCGAAGTGCTGAATCATCACCTGTCCGCCGACTACACCGTAAGCGATATGCTCAATACCATCGTGGAGCTCGACGAGCACAACACGCAGTCTTTTTTAGATTACTACGAGCTGCTGATGCTGCGTAATTCCGTAGAACAGATCAAGTAAATCACAGTCCTTCGTATTGCCGCAACGGGAAAGGGTGCCGCTCAACCATCTGATCTTGATGATCTTGCGACACCCTCTCCATCTATTTCCGCCGTTTACCTTCGGCGGAATCCCTTTTTACTCCCGCTTTTGAATGGGAGCGGACAACCCAGGAGCTCCCGTAAATTAAGAACGGATCTATATGAAATCACAGTAATAGCCGTTAATCTGTTATGGCTCCCAAATATCTGTATGCCGTCAGGCAAAGCGCCCAAGCGCTGATGTCATTGCCTTACGCCTAATCCCTAATGATACTTGCATCAATAACTATTGTCTCCGTCTCGCTCCGGTTCGTTATGTAGAAAGCATGTAAGCCTGTCCTGTCAATGAGAAAATCATGGTTGAGCCTGCCCGTTCCCTCCACATACCGCATCAGCGCCGTGGGATCCTGAATACCCATCTCATACTCTATATCGTCACGATCCGGCTCCACTACAATCGTTACGATATCGCCGGGTGACTGCCAGAATTCTATGGATACCATAGTTTCGCCCGCCGGAACCTTCCAGTGGATCTGCTTGATCTTCGAATAAGGAACGATCTCTTCCTCCATCACAGTGACCTTCTCGGGGTCCAGATCGTACTGGCGCGAATGCTCCTCCAGCACCGGATCGTCGGCCTCGGCCACATTTATCGCACCATCATCATATGTTACATCTGTTGTCCGTGCGCTCAACTCATCGGTCAGCCCCTTGTAGGCTCCCGTCATCCCATCGCCTGCCGCCAGCGCCGTCATACTGCTTCCCGCCACGAAGCATACCGCCAGCGCAAGGGCTGTTCCTCTTCTCAAACCGCCGTTCTTATGATAACCCAGCATGTACTCCACTCTCCTCTCGTAATCCGTCATATCGTCCGCCAGGGCAAACAACTGGTACTTATCCGTCTTATGGCCGCTCACCAGCGACCGCATGATGATCTTGAAATATTCCTTCCCGGTAAACCGGCCGCTTCCTCTCTCGCATGCCGCCCTGTCACAGCAGCGCTCGCACAGCAGATCCATCTGTCTCATCAGGATGTGGACCGCCGGGTTGAACGCATGCAGCAGAGCCGCGATACAACCGACCGTCTTAAGGGGAAGATCCTTATTCAGATAGTGGCACAGCTCATGGTAGAAGATCACCCGCGCCTCCTGCGGCGTATACCGCACAAGCGGCAGGATCACCACATATCCGTGATAGTAGGTGATACAGGGCACCCTGACGGAATCATTCCGGCTAAGAGCCACCCGGCCCTCCCTGATCCCAAGCTCCGTACAGATCTCCGAGAAGATCCCGGCGATCTCCCCGTCTTCCTCTGGTATGTTCCCACGGCACAGCCGCGCCCACTGATAACGGCGGTATAACCGCTCGGTCAACAGGATGAGGAATATTCCCAGCCAGAGGCAGCCCAAGACCTCATACACCGTAAGCAGCATCGGGGTGATATGGAATAAAGATAAACCATCTACACCAGCATCTGCGCTAATACAGTTAGTCAAATATAGTACAATGTAGATATAGGGCACTAAGTAAGCGAACAGCGTCGCTTTTGTCAGAAATCTCAGAAATACGGCGTCCCTATCGGCGAATCTGCGCAATACCGATCCCGCCAGAAAGAAGACTGTACCCGTAAGATCCATCAATAACAATCCAACAAATAAATTACTCGCCCAATTCATCGATCAAAGTCTGTATCCTTTCGATCTCATCCTGTCGTAACGGTCTTTCCTGCACTAAGGCACAGAGAAATTCATCTGCATTGTCGTGATTCCAGAAATTGACATAATCGCTGGTCAGCTGTCCTTTGTATTCCTCCACCGGAACCAGGATCTGATAAAAGAACAACCGCCCCCGACGATAATGTCTCAGGTAACCCTTTCGCACAAGACGCGCAAGAAAGGTAGATACTGTCTGGGGCTTCCACTGTTTATTGTACTTAGTGTTCACCCGCTGCATGATCTCCATAAGGCTAAGCTCTTCCTCGGCATCCCATACCGTCTTCATTACCAACTGCTCACAATCTGTTAAATTTTCAAGTATCATATTTGCCTCCTGCTATTAAACAAGTAGCATTACAATAATGCTATACAAAATATTCGCCTACTTCAATACTATTTTATTATTTGTAGAATAGCAAGCAAATTTGATCCGATTTTTCTCAAAAAATTAAACGTAATGTGTAGTTTAATATACAGGAAATGACAAACTTTGCCGTAACAGAAAGCCTTGTACCATTTCGGAAGGAAACGGTAACCTGCTTTGCTTTACATTTTTTATTTTAATTGAAGTACAAATATAATTTATTATAATCATTAACTTTGGGGTAGAATAATTTATTGCACAACATTTTGTTGTATCGCGGCTGCTCAGAATATGGCAAAAAAACAGCGCAGTCAGAACTGCGCTGTCAGCTTTTTGATATTTTCCGTGATATTTCCTTTAAAAACCGCCGATCCCGCCACGATCACATTGGCGCCGGCATCCAGCACCATCCTGACATTCTCCTGTGTGATGCCGCCGTCGACCTGTATGTCCAGATTGGGATTGAGCTCTTCCGCCATCTGGCGAAGCTGCCTTAACCGCTCCGTGGATTCGGGGATGTATTTCTGCCCGCCGAAGCCCGGCTCCACCGTCATAAGAAGCAGCATATCCAGTTTCGCTAAATATTTTCTCGCCGCCTCCACGGGAGTCTGCGGCTTGATCGACATCCCCGCCTTACAGCCCAGTCCGTGGATCTGGTCGATCAGCTCGTCGGCGTCCTCCGCCGCCTCCAGATGAAAAGTAATACTGTCTGCGCCGCACTCGGCGAATTCCTTCACGTATCGCTCCGGCTCCACGATCATCAGATGTACGTCAAACACGATATTGGTCGTCTTGCGGATCGTCTTTACCACCGGCATCCCGAAGGAGATCGACGGCACAAACACGCCGTCCATCACATCGATATGAAGATATTCCGCGCCCGCTGCCGCCGCCTCTTTGATCTGTTCCCCCAGTATGGAGAAATCCGCCGCCAGTATGGAAGGAGAAAGTATATTCTTTCTGCTGCAACTCTCAGACATTGATATGCCCATGCCTTTCCTTCATATCGGATCCCTTCCGCCGGTACAGACGCCGGCGGTCAGGAACCAAGCATTTATTTCACAAAGCTTTTGACAGAGTTATAAATACCCTTGCCGTCCAGGCCATACTTCTCAACGAGGGCGTTCGCCGGACCGGACTCGCCGAACACGTCCTGCATGCCGATCTTTAAGACAGGCGTCGGGCACTTCTGTGATAAGCAGTCGCACACCGCGCTGCCCAGGCCCCCGATCACGCTGTGCTCCTCGGCGGTCACTACTTTACCCGTCTTCTTCGCGGATGCGACCACCAACTCTTCATCCAGCGGCTTGATGGTGTGAATATTGATAACCTCGGCGCTCACGCCGTCCGCTGCCAGCATATCCGCCGCTTCCAGAGCGGAAGCCACCGTAATGCCCGTCGCAACGATCGTCACATCCGTGCCCTCGCGCAGCAGCACACCCTTGCCGATCTCAAATCTGTAGCCGGGTCTGTCATTGATCACCGGAACCGCAGCACGGCCGAAACGCAGATAAACCGGACCGTTAAACTCGATCGCCGCACGGACCGCCGCCTTCGCCTCCACATCGTCGGAGGGAACGATAACCGTCATGCCGGGAATGGTTCTCATCAGCGCCACATCCTCATTACACTGGTGGGTCGCGCCGTCCTCGCCTACCGTGATGCCGGCGTGGGTCGCCCCGATCTTGACATTCAAGTGCGGATAACCGATGGAATTGCGCACCTGCTCAAAATTACGTCCCGCCGCAAACATGGCGAAGGAACTGATAAAAGGAATCTTGCCGCAGGTTGCAAGACCCGCCGCAATACCTGTCATATTACACTCTGCAATACCGCAGTCGATATGTCTGTCAGGAAAAGCCTTCTTAAATACACCCGTCTTGGTCGCGCCCGCCAGATCCGCGTCCAGCACGACCAGATCAGGGAAATCGGCGCCGCACTCGGCAAGTGCATTACCGTAACTTTCACGTGTAGCAACCTTCTTTACATCAGCCATCAGTCTGCACCTCCCAATTCCTGTCCGATCTTCTCAAGATCCGCCATCGCTATCGCATACTCTTCATCATTAGGCGCTTTGCCGTGCCATCCGGCGTTGTTCTCCATGTAGGAAACGCCCTTGCCCTTGACTGTCTTGCAGATAATGGCGGTGGGCATACCCTTGGTCGCCCTCGCCTCCTTGAAGGCAGCGTCGATCTGATCAAAATCATTGCCGTCGATGTTGATCACATGGAAATTAAACGCCTCAAACTTCTTATCGATGGGATAGGGAGAGCATACGTCGTCGATCTTTCCGTCGATCTGCAGTCCGTTATTATCCACGATGACTACCAGATTGTCCAGCTTCCGGTGTCCGGCAAACATGGAGGCCTCCCATACCTGGCCCTCCTGGATCTCGCCGTCGCCCAGAAGCGTGTAGACTCTGTAATCCCTGTTATCCATCTTGCCCGCAAGCGCCATGCCTACCGCCGCGGAGATACCCTGTCCCAGAGAGCCGGAGGACATATCCACACCGGGCGTCTCCTGCATACAGGGATGTCCCTGCAGGTAGGAACCCAGATGCCGCAGCGTTTTTAAGTCCTCCACCGGGAAATATCCCCTGTTGGCAAGTGCCGAGTACAGGCCCGGCGCCGTGTGCCCCTTAGAGAGGACGAACCGATCCCTGTCCGCCTTCTTAGGATCCTTCGGGTCGATGTTCATCTCTTCAAAATAGAGATAAGTAAAGATGTCCGCTGCGGACAACGATCCGCCCGGATGTCCCGCTTTTGCACTGTGCACAGCGGTCACGATCCCTTTACGGACTTCATTAGCTGTTTTCTGCAACTCAAGTTTGTTCATCGCCAACCTCCGTTTTATTCATACTGCATATTCTCCGAAGCGGCTGTTGTGAACCGCTTCGGAATCATTGCCGATCGCAACGCGATATATTGTTATGATAGCATAAACCTCTGCCTGCTGCCACCAAATTCTTGCTTTCTGTTTGTGCTTTATTGCCACGGCGGACGAAGGGCGTTATTTTCCCTGGCCGTAGTAAGCGCCCGCGCCGTGCTTCCTGTAATAATGCTTATCCTGCAGCTCTTGCGGGGCAGGCTTGATATCCTTGTCGATGGTCTCCGCACGGTAAGCCATCTTCGCCACCTCCTCCAGAACCACGGCGTTATGTACCGCCTCGTGCGCATCCTTGCCCCAGGCAAAGGGCCCGTGGTTCTTGCACAGCGCCGCCGGAACCGCCGCCGGATCCTTGTCCATACGCTTAAGCTCACTGACGATCAGAAGTCCCGTATTCTTCTCATAGGCGTCCTTGATCTCGTCCGCGGTCAGACATCTTAAGCACGGAATCTCCCCGTAAAAATAGTCCGCATGGGTCGTTCCGTAACAGGGAATGCTTCTCCCCGCCTGCGCCCAGCTGGTGGCGTAGGACGAATGAGTGTGCACCACGCCGCCGATCTCCGGCCAGGCCTTGTACAGCTCCAGGTGAGTCGCCGTATCGGAGGAAGGGTTGTATCTTCCCTCCACCTTGTTGCCGTTTAAATCTATCAGCACCATATCGTCCG
>CANQIJ010000157.1 GCA_947624025.1 uncultured Lachnospiraceae bacterium
CTGAAAAAGAGTCAGATATGAAACGGCAGCCTCGCCGATTTATCTCTTTTCCCAGATCTCAACACAGCGGCCGCCCAGAAAAGGCCCCATACACTCTGTTTTAACGTAGTTGGACGGCAATATTTTCCCATAATCGATACGTCCTTCATCGATCACATGATCAAATGTACCGACTCTGTAGGTAATGGAAATATCCTTTTTCCGTATTCTTCCCAGAATCATAATGAGATCTCCTCAGTAATCCGAAGCTTTATCCTGTTTGTATTTTCGTGACTGATATCCGGTCCCGCGCGGCACGGACAGCTGCGCAAAAGACTGTCAGACTTTTTACATCATAGTATATTTTGTCTGAAATGTCAATTTATATTATCATTTTGATATTGTAATATCATTTTGACAATATAAATGCCTGTAAAAAAATAGCATAACTGACAATACAATACGGCTGGCGGAAAAGACGGCAGTATAGTAAAATAAAGGCGGAGATCTCTTACAAAGGAAATGGTGACATTGAAGCAGAAACGCAAAGCCTTTAGGATACCGGCTGTCATAGTCTTACTGCTGGCCGTATTGTATATCGTTCTGGTAAATCTTCTTGTGAGCGCCGCACTGGTGCCTTCTTTTATGCGCAGGCTGGATGCCTTCCAGCGCATCACCGACGAAAGCTATGCCGCGCAGGTGCAGACATCCGATATTCAGGTAAACCGTCAGCTTGCACTGAACAAAACAGATACATGGCTGGAAAAGGTGAGATCGCAGAAGATCTCCGTCGTGACCGACGACGGTTATACGTTGATCGCCACGGAGTTTTTTCCGGATGAAGCCGGCCCGGAACAGACCGATGCCCCGCACGGATACGATACGCAGGAGATTACGGAAAGCCGTAACGGCCAGGACGCGGCAGGCCACAGATGGGCGCTTGTGCTGCACGGCTACACGGGATGGAAGGAAGAAATGTATCCCTTCGCCTGCTGGTATCAGGAAAAGGGATATCATGTGATCGTTCCCGATCTGCGCTGTCAGGGTGAAAGTGAGGGAGATTTTATCGGAATGGGATGGACGGATCATTACGACTGTGCGTTATGGATCAACTACATTTTAAGTCAGGACGCCGATGCCGTGATCGTGCTGCACGGGCAGTCGATGGGCGCCGCCACCGCACTGATGATGACGGGCGAAAAGGATCTGTCGGATCACATTGCGGCCGTCATTGCGGACAGCGCCTATACGGACGCCTATTCCATGTTCGGCGATAAGATAAAGGAATGGTTTCATCTGCCGGCTTTTCCGCTGGTGGATTCCGCGCGGCTTGCGCTGCTTGCGCGCGGCGGCTACGACCTGATGGACGCTTCGGCGATCGATGCCGTCAGGCAAAGCAGTACGCCGACGCTTTTTATCCACGGCTCCGCCGACGCCATGATATCCGCCCGGATGTCCGAAGACCTGTATGCGGCCGCATCCTGCCCCAAAGAGCTGCTGATCATCGACGGGGCGGGACACGGGCAGCCCCAGGATAAAGATCCGGAAAAATACTACGGAACGATCCAAAGCTTCCTCGCAGGAATAGACTGATCGGCGCATCCGCTTCTCTTACCGGCTACTCTCTTATGATCCCGTGGGCGGCGTCCACGATCTCTCCTTTAATATTCGTATTTTTGAGGACTACATTTTTCCCGGCCATGTTATAGAAGTTGCCGTCCATGGTACAATTCTCAATTCTGACGTCCACCGCCTCTTTAATGATCCCCATGCTGGCCTTGGCGTTTCCTTTAAATCTCGAATCGTATATTGCAACATGCTCGGTTGGACGGTAGTTATACTCTATACAAATGCCGTACTGCGGGTCGGTTCCCTTCGCATAACTAAAATCGCAGTTTCTGATCGTGACATTATTGGCATCCGTAATGGACAAATTGTTTCTCCGGTTATGATGCAGGTTGCAATTCTCAAGAGTTACACCGTCGCAGGACGGTTTATCCCCAATGGAATGGGCTCCCAGATAAATACCGTCACCCCAGCATTCCGACACTTCGATATCCTTGACCGTCACATTGTAAGAGCCGTTGATCTCGATCCCGTGGCCGGACTCGCCCTCAGTTCCCATATGCTCCTCCCGGTCTCCTATGATCTGCCCGCCCGCGATGGTAACGTTTGTGCGTCCAAACACATAGATACACCGGTAATCATTTTGACTGTCGTTCGGTATGACCTCAAGAAGCGCTCCGGGAGACATGATCAGCTTCTGGTTGCTCGCAGGCACGATACCGCCATTATTATAGTTCACAGGCAGGGCGCCGATATGATACACGCCCGCCGGCAGATACACGCAGCTGTATAGATCCGGATTTTCCTCCCATTCTTTTAACACCTTGTTGATCTCTATCGCGTCGTCAACGGTACCCGGATCCTGTATATAGGTATAGACCTTATCACCCGGCTCATACTCAGCCGGCGGAACATCCTCCTCGCCCAGATCGACGATCACCGTGCACTGCTGGATATAACTGCTGCCCTGTGCACTCAGAGTGATGACCGCCGCGCCAGGGCTTTCCATCTTAACAAGCCCGTTCTTATCTACGGAAATCTTGTCAGGATTACTGCTCTCCCATATCAGTTTAACGGGTTTCTCCGGCTGAGGCTCCTCCCACTCTGTAGTCAGCTGCCTGGTCTCTCCCACTTTCAGGCTGATGACCTGATCCGCCTCTACAAGACGCGGGATATTGATGATCGTGATCTTGCACTGCGCCTTTTTATTGCCGTCCTGTGAGGTCGCCGTTATCGTTACGGTCCCTTGTTTTAGGAAGGTAACGACAGCGTTCGGACTGCCGACGGCAGCTGCGACAACTGTCGCGACACTGCTGTTGGAGGTAGACCAGATGACCAGGGGATTCGACAGAGCCTTGCCCGGATCCTCCGCGACGAGTGTGGCGGTAAGGCTCTTTTTCTTATCCCCGAGACGCGCCGTAAGGCTGGTCTGCTCCAGCGTGACCTTCTTCACATGGTTGAACTGATATTTTTTCTTTTCGATCTTAAAAGTATATGTCTTCGTTCCGCCGTAAAATATTCCGTTGTAGCTGCCCGATGCGCGCAGCGTTACCTTGGCGCTGCCCGCCTTGATATGATTCGTGTAGCCGATGATCTCATAACATGTTCCCGGCAGTTCATTTTTACCATTTTTCATATCGGCGGAGGTAAGATAGATATGGATATCGCTCTGATCCAATGTGATCTCGCTCCCGGTATATTCCTGCGCGTCGATCTTCACCTTCCATTTGCTGATACTTTCCTGATAGATCCGGTAGGTTCCGGTGATCACCGAGCCCTCATAGCAGCCTGCTCCGCGCACGGTCACCTTGACGGTACTGCCCGCTGCGGGCGGCTGGCCGCTCTCCATTCCCTCATATTCATATATGACATCCTTGTCATAATCTTTTCCTGCGGTCAGGGTCTTTGCGTTGATATCCTTGACCGTGACCTTCGATTTCCAGGCGCTGGCCTTCTTGCTGTAAGCCTTATCCGGAACGGACAGCGTTCCCCTGCCGATATCCCCGCCCACTACCTGCAGCTCCGTAGTATGGCTGTATCCCTTATAATTTCCTTTGCCCGTGATCACGCAGGACATCTTTTCCCCGACCGTTTGATTGCTGCTCAGCTTGACCGTATAGTCGGTCTTGTTTTTCAGGACGTTATTGTCCTGATCCTTCAGGACGGGCTCCGGCACAGCGCCGCCCTTTTGGTAAGCCACAGTGAGCGTTCCGTCGGCCGCGCGCGACACATTCTTCCAGACAATACTGATATTTCCCGGCGCCAGGTTCGGAACGATCTGATAGGTCTTTTTCAGGGTTCCCGTATATCGCCCGGTTCCGGTGAAGGTGACGGTCGCCTTCCCTGTTTTTTTGGCATTGCTGTATTTGACGGTATAATCCTTCCCTTCGGTAAGCTTCTCCGATTCGTATGTCAGCACATCGGTCTGAGCCTGGTAGAAGCCGCCCGCTTCCTCCAGTATCTTCTGGGAAAAGAGGATCTCGTCCTTCCAGCCCGTTCCCAAAACGGCGTCCTTGATGCTCCTGTCGCCGGTCAGCTTCAGGCTCACCTTCTTACTGCCGCGATACCCTGCGTTCAGCCCGGCCTGGCTCGGATATACCAGCACATAAGCGCCCGCCGGATCATCCGAGCAGACTTCATAGTCGTAACAGTCCGGCCCTACGAGCTTATTGCTTAATTTCACACTTGCAATCTTAACATCCTCTTTGGATAAGGGCGTTCCATGATAGGGGTACCGGCCGGCATCCAGCTTCACCGACGCGGAATCAAAATTATGACCCTTATCCTGCACGACTACAAGCCGCATCTGCAAGGATCCCGTATAATTGCCGATCCCGTTGACCGTATATCGGTACGATCTGCCCGGTTCATAGGAATCCCCGGCCTTGTAGTTCTCCGGCATGGGCAAAGATCCGTCCGCTGCGGCAGACGGGTCGGGCGTATAGTCACAGACGAAATCTTTATTGACCTTCAGCTTATTTTTGCCAAGCTTAAGCTCGGGATTGGGAAGCTTCAGGCTTTTGGCATAAACAAGGGTCTGTTCATAGCCCGGCGAAGCCTCTTTCGCAGATACACTCGCCGGATACGGGTCGATGCTGTTGATATCCCTGGGCCTGATCGTAAAATACAAGGTCACGCTCCCGCTGTACTGGCCCTTCAGATTGACGGTGACGCTGGGAGCCTTCGCCGAATCGTACGTGGCTGCATTGACGTTGTTCTTATAGCTCAGCGTATAATCCGTCTTTTCCTGTAAGGCGATGTCATTGTAATAGACGCGCAGATCCTGGACGATCTTCTGCCCCGTATAGACGAGGTCGTCGCTCTCTACTTCAAAACCGGCAACCCATATTTTGCCCGAAAGATCGAGCCTCTTCCCGGTGTCCGCTCTCAGGACCTCCACCCGGACCGAAGCGGACGCATCGCCGCACACCGCCGTGATCTGCGCCTGCCCTTCTTTGACCGCCGTGACCATGCCCTGTGCATCTACGGCGGCAACGTCTGTGTCGCTGCTCTTCCACACAAGCCCGGACGAAAGCCCGGACGGTTCAACGGCTGCAGTCAGCTGCACCGTATCGCCCGGTTTCAGGGGATCCTTAACAGGGGTCTGGTCTATGGTTACGGTCGGTCTTACAAGCTCCGACTCGATCGCTTCTTGATCCGGAGCTGTCACATCCGCCGCCTCATCCGCCGTCAGCGCCGCATCGGCAGCTACGAAAGCGGCGTTCTCCGATACCGATCCCGTATCGGCAGCTTCTTCGGCGCCTTCATCGTCCTGCGGCAAATCGGCGTCGTTCTCTCCGGCCTCCGACGGTTCCTCCTGTATCCGGTCCGACTCCGTCTCCGTCTCTTCGCTATCAGTCAGCTCTTCCTGCGTCCGGCCGGCTTCTGTCTCTTCGCCCTCCGGCTGCTCTTCCTGTTCCGGCTCTTCTGCGTCCGTCACACGGTTTTCGCTTTCCGACTGCGGCGCATCCGTCACAGGCACAAAGGGCACCGTGACAGCCGTGTAAAAATCCTCCGCCTGCTCCTGTCCCTCTCCGGGATAATACGCCGCCCGGATATAGTACAGATCATCTTTCTCATCAGGACTGCCGCCTGCGGTATCCTCCGCGCTGACAGCCGCAAGCGTTACCGTCTGATAGAAAGGATCGTCCTGCCTGTCATTCTCCGTCATGGTAAAATAGGGCGAATCGGACACGGTCTCATAACCGTTCCAGTCGTCCTCTTCACCGGTCAGATTCCTGCTTCCCTCGGGCATACCTTCCTCTCCGCGAAGAATGCTCCAGACGATCGTGCCTTCTCCCGCCGCTTCGGCTGATCCGTTTAGGCTGTAATCGGTAAACAGCACTACGGAATCGGACAAGTCAAAAGAGA
>CANQIJ010000158.1 GCA_947624025.1 uncultured Lachnospiraceae bacterium
GTGTCTACGGTCATGATCACGGGCGATCATCCGGACACGGCATACTGTATCGCTAAGGAGCTTGGCATCGCGGATAACCCGGGCCAGTGTATTACGGGCAAAGAACTGGACCGTCTCAAGGATCACGGTTTCCTGCAGAAGCTGAACGACCTGAAGGTGTTCGCCAGAGTGACGCCCGAACACAAGGTGCGGATCGTCGAAGGGTACAAGACGCTCGGCAAGACCGTAGCGATGACGGGGGACGGCGTCAACGACGCGCCGTCTCTGCAGGCGGCGGATATCGGGATCGCCATGGGGCAGAACGGAACGGATGTGGCGCGGGGCGCGGCGGATTTCGTGCTGATGGACGATAACTTTGCGACGATCCATCTCGCCATCAGGGAGGGTCGGAGTATCTATGAAAATATCAGGAAATCGGTGCTGTTCCTTCTGTCCTCCAACCTGGGGGAAATCATGACCATGCTGGTCACGATCGTGGCGGGGCTTCCGAGTCCGCTTAAGGCCAGCTTTATCCTGTGGATCAACCTGATCACCGATTCCCTGCCGGCGCTGGCTCTGGGAGTGGACGACAACGAGGGTGAGAGCCTGATGCGGGAGAAACCCCGGCAAAAAGGAGAGTCGCTGTTTGCCAAAGGGGGCCTGCTCTGCGTGATCTGTTACGGGTTCATTATCGGCGGCGTCAGCCTGGCGGCTTTTTTGAAGGTTCCATACGACTGGATCGTGGCGGAGAATCTGCCGATTAGTTTACATAATATCGTTGAAGGGCTGAAGATCTCTTCCGTGCTTGCCAGGGCGCAGACTCATGCCTTCACAGTGCTTGGGATCAGCCAGTTATTCCATGCCATCGGCATGAGGGATGTCAACCGGTCGGTCTTTAAAATGGATCACAAAAAGAATCCGTATATGCTCGGCGCATTGGCGGTCGGCATCGCACTGCAGGCGGCGGTGACGGAAATTCCTCTCCTGATCGGCCTGTTCGGCACAGTCCGCCTGAGTATGGCAGAGTGGATGCAGTTAATGGCGCTGTCTGCCACGCCGCTGATCGTCCATGAGCTTCTCGTGGCGGTAAGCGGCAGAAAACGGGAGGCTGCGCAGACGGAGCAAACTACGGGGAAGCGGTCGCGCGGAAATGTGGAAGCGGTGTCACAGTAGAGCCTGAAATGCCAGCAGCAGCAGGAACAGCCCGCTGATCCATGAGAGATCGACATGGAGCACCGCAGAGACCAGATGCCCGAAACCGTATCCCGCTGAGAAGAAAAGCAGGTTAAACAGGGCGGCTGGGCAAAAGATAGCCGCGAAGGACAGCGGTCCGGCAGAAAAAGCCATGCCGGCCAGCACACTGTCGAGAGAGAGGGCGAGCGACAAAAGAAGAGCCTCTTTCGGACTCAGGACCTGCAGGTCATCCTTGTTGGCATCCTCCGGCGACAGATATACGGTAAAGACGATATGGATCTGCTTGATCCTGCAGCCCCAGTTTCTGCGGAGACTGGGGCGTCTGTGCGCAAGACGGCGGATCAGGCTCTCGGACAGCTTGCTAAGCCCGATGAGTGCAAGAAGGATAAACGATAGAACGGGCAGGACCGATGGGGGAAAAAGCAGCGCGATGTGTGAGCTGATGCGGTTGGCGGCCGCAACGAAGGCGGCGGGGATTCCGGTCAGGATAAAATAGGCGGGCGGTTTGATATGCACACGTCCGGCGCCGTAGGTCAGCCCGGCAGTCAGAGAGTCGATGGATACGGCGGTCAGGAAGAGGAACAGTGCGGACAGAGAGAATGACATGACACGGATGATACCTCACAGAGTTCTGTTTCATTTTATTCTATGGAAAAAAAGTCAGGAGTTGCCGAAATTTATTTACGCCTAATGTAAAAAATGGTATGATAAAATAAATAATTTTGAGATTTGCTTTAAAGGGTCGCTGTGTGATTCTTCCTAAATGACCCAGGAGGGGATTGTATATGGAACTTATGTTTATAGGAGCCGATCATGAAGTGACGGGAAGCTGTCATTATCTTCGGGTGGGCGATGTCAATATCTTAGTGGATTACGGTATGGAACAGGGGATCAATGTTTTTGAGAACAGTGAGCTGCCTGTGGATGCGGCGCTGATCGACTATGTTTTTCTGACCCATGCGCATATCGACCATTCGGGTATGCTGCCGCTTCTGTATTCACGGGGCTTTCGGGGCAGCATCTACGCGACGGAGGCGACCTGCGATCTGTGCAGCATCATGCTGCGCGACTGCGCCCACATCCAGATGCAGGAGGCGGAATGGAAGAACCGCAAGGCGAGACGAAGCGCCGGAAACGAAGTGACAGAACCGGTCTATACGATGGAGGATGCGGACGGAACGATCAAACGGCTCGTTCCCTGCGATTACAGGAAGGTGATCGACGTCTGCGACGGTGTGAAGATACGGTTTACCGATATCGGACATCTCCTTGGCTCTTCCAGTATCGAGGTCTGGGCGACGGAGGACGGCGTCACGAAGAAGTTAGTCTTTTCCGGAGATATCGGCAATGTGGATCAGCCGCTTATCAAGAATCCGGAGAAGACGGAGGAAGCGGATTATGTGATCATGGAGTCCACCTATGGCGACCGTTATCACAGCGCCGACAGACCGGATTACATAGGCGAACTGACGAAGGTATTACAGACGACTTTTGATAAGGGCGGCAACGTTGTGATCCCCTCGTTCGCAGTCGGCAGAACACAGGAGATCCTGTATTTTCTGCGGCAGATCAAGACGGACAGACTGGTGAAGGGCCATGAGGATTTTCCGGTCTATGTGGACAGTCCGCTGGCGGTGGAGGCGACCGGGATCTTCCACAAAAACGAATACGAATGCTTTGACGACGAGGCGATGGAACTGGTGCGCCAGGGGATCAATCCGATCACCTTTCCGGGGCTGCGCCTTGCGATTACCAGCGAGGAATCCAAAGCGATCAATTTTGAGAACAGTCCGAAGGTCATTATATCGGCTTCGGGCATGTGTGAGGCGGGGCGTATCAGGCATCATCTCAAGCATAATCTGTGGCGCCCGGAGTGTACGATACTCTTCGTAGGATATCAGGCGGTGGGAACGCTTGGCAGAGCCATCACAGAGGGCGCAACGGAGGTAAAGCTGTTTGGCGAGCAGATCGAGGTCCGGGCAAAGATCGGGCAGCTGATCGGCATGAGCGGTCACGCCGATAAGAACGGGCTGATCGAGTGGATAGAAGGGTTTAAGGCAAAGCCGGAGAAGATTTTTGTGGTACACGGCGAGGACAGTGTGTGCAAGCTGTTTACGGAATGTCTGAAGGTCGAGCACGGCTTCGACGCCTATGCGCCCTACAGCGGTACAAGATTTGATCTGATAAACGGCAGCTTTATTTATGAGGCCGAACCGGTCGCTGTCAGGAAGAAGGCCAAAGGCATCTCGGATGTCTTTGCAAGACTGCTTGCCAGCGGGCAGAGGCTTATTGCCGTTATCCATAAGAATGAGGGAGGCGCGAACAAGGATCTGGCGAAGTTCGCGGATCAGATCAATTCGCTGTGCGACAAATGGGATAAGGCATGACGGCAGCGCGGCCACGGATATTAGGAGGACAGAGAAATGAGTCTGGCTGACAATATTTTTATAGAGATGTGCAGGGATATCCTGGAGAACGGCACAAGCACCGAGGGTGAGAAAGTCAGACCGCACTGGCCGGACGGAACGCCGGCCTATACCGTGAAGAGATTCGGCGTGGTGAACCGATATGATCTGTCGAAGGAATTTCCGATCATGACGCTTCGGAGGACGGCCTTAAAGAGCGCCACGGATGAGATGCTGTGGATCTGGCAGAGCAAGTCTAACAATATCCATGACCTGCACAGCCATATCTGGGATGAGTGGGCCGATGCGGACGGCTCTATCGGCAAGGCGTACGGTTATCAGATGCGGGTAAAGCATCAGTACAAGGAAGGCATGATGGATCAGGTGGACCGCGTGATCTACGATCTGAAGAACAATCCGTTCAGCCGCCGGATCATGACCAATATGTATGTCCATCAGGATCTGCACGAGATGAACCTGTATCCCTGTGCCTACAGTATGACCTTTAACGTGACGCAGAAGAAGGGGCATGACAAGCTGACGCTGAACGCCATACTGAACCAGCGCTCGCAGGATGTGCTCGCCGCAAATAACTGGAATGTAGTGCAGTATGCTGTGCTCATACATATGCTGGCGCAGGTGTGCGGCATGGAGCCCGGTGAGCTGGTACATGTGATCGCGGATGCGCACATCTATGACAGGCATATCCCGGTCATAAAGGAACTGATCGCGAGACCTGTCTATGAAGCGCCGGAGTTCTGGCTGAATCCTGATGTGAAGGATTTCTATGAATTTACCCGTGACGATGTGAAGGTGGAGAATTATGTCACGGGACCGCAGATTGAGGAGATACCGATCGCGATATGACGGTATCGGGGGTTTAAGCTCTTGCTATCGATATCGCAGAGTGATAAGGTAAAGAGGGATTGATAGATGAATTTGATCGTAGCTGTAGACAAGAACTGGGCGATCGGCTGTAAGAACAGGCTCCTGGTGAGCATTCCGGCGGATCACAAATTTTTCCGCCAGGTGACGACCGGAAAGGTCGTAGTGCTTGGGCGAAAGACCCTGGAGACTTTTCCCCAGGGGCTGCCGTTAAAAAACAGAACCAACATTATTATGTCAACCAATCCTGACTATCATGTGAAGGATGCCGTCGTCGTACACAGTAAGGAAGAGCTGCTTGAGAAGTTAAAGGATTATCCGAGCGAAGACGTCTATATCATCGGAGGGGAAAGCGTTTACCGGATGATGCTGCCCTACTGTGATGTGGCGCATGTGACAAAGATCGATCACGCATATGAGGCGGACGCCTTTTTTCCCGATCTGGATGAAACGGGCGAGTGGGAGATCACGGCGGACAGCGATGAGCAGACGTATTTCGATGTGGTGTACGAATTCGTGAAGTATGAGCGCATCAAAAAGCCTGAAGCATGAACGCCCGGAACGCTACGGCGGGCAAATGGCGGGGCTCAGAACGGATCATGGCCGGGAAAGGGCAGCCTGAAGCGGCTGCAGAGAGATATATATAAGGGAGTACAGAGAAGGAAGGGAAAGTTATGGGACAGGATGCACAACCAAAAACGCAGAAGGATAAAGAGAAGAAGGCGGCCGCAGACCGGCTGACGGCACAGGAGAAGGCGCAGATGGAGGAAGCGATCAGTGCGGCGGAGCACGCCAGGGATATTTTCCTGATGAATATGTCGCATGAGCTGCGCACACCGATCAACACGATCCTGGGACTGAACGAGCTGATCTTACGGGAAAGCCATGAGGACGCCATCAAGGAATATGCCCTGGATATCAGGCATGCGGGCAATATCCTGCTGACGCTGGTCAGCGATATCCTGGATTATACCAAGCTTCAGGCCGGACAGATGGAACTGACGGACGGGATCTATGATCTCAGTTCGCTGCTCAACGACCTGATCAACGGCGTATCCATCCAGCTTCGCAAGAAGAAGCTGGATCTGGAGCTGGATATCGCCAAGGACATCCCCCATAAGCTGTCGGGAGATGAGATCCATATCAGGCAGATCATCGGCAACCTGTTGTCGAATGCCGTCAAATACACGGAACGCGGCAAGGTGACGCTGCATCTGGGATGGACGAAGCTGAGCGGGGATGAGATCGAGCTGGATCTGGCGGTAAAGGATACGGGCGTCGGCATCAAGGAAAAAGATATGGAGAAGCTGTTCGGCGTTTTTCAGCGCATGGATACGCTGACCAGGAATACCAATGACACAACGGGGCTCGGCCTTGCGATCACCCACCGTCTCCTGGAGATGCTGGG
>CANQIJ010000159.1 GCA_947624025.1 uncultured Lachnospiraceae bacterium
GCAAAAAAATAGGAGGTAAGGTTATGAATGAACTGAAATTTGTTCTCGTAGAATCCAGAAAAATCCTTGATATTCTCGAGGAACTTAATCGAGCGGGTTTCAAATGGGTCTTGGAGGAAAGCCTCATCCGTATGGCGGTTGATAACGGAATATCTGCACGTCCGATTCCCTACCTCATTAACGCCGGATTAATCAAATCGTATGAGCCTCGTGCGACAGGCCGGCGGTATTTATCTCTGGAGGGTGATGAGGAACTCTGCGCAATCAATAAAAATTAATAGGAGGAAAAAGATGAAACTAGAATATTTCATCCAGAACTGTATTACAGGGGGCCGTGGAAACGGCTCCATCTGGCTTGAAAAGCAGGAACTGGAAGAAAAGGCCAAGCGTTGTAAGGTATCCTTAGCACCTCTCCCGGGTCTTGTCGAGCGGGGTAATGTGATCTGTTATTCCCCGGAGGGTACCGGGCGAACGTACTATACAACACCAAAAATGGATCATATGGAAACAGAGATAGCTGAACATATCATACGAATCATGAATGGCTATCATCCGTTAGCAGTGGATCAGGAAGTCATTGACCACTATATTGAAAAAGCGGAACTCAAGTTTGGAAAAACACTGCATGAAGAGCAGCGTAAAGCAGTCAATATGGCTGTCACATCCGGTTTTTGTGTTATTACCGGCGGACCCGGTACCGGCAAGACCTGTGTGCTGCAGACACTTACCTATGTATTGATGCAGCTTAATGTCTTTGTTGACATCCGATTCACTGCACCAACCGGTAAAGCGGCCCGCAGAATTGAGGAATCCACCGGATCATTTGCGAAAACGACTCAGATGGAACTTGGACTTGCTCCCGGCAACTTCCGTCACCGCTATTTCGGCGGTGATATCCTTGTTGTGGATGAAGTATCCATGCTGGACATGGAAACCACTTACGAGGTGCTTCGGGCAATAAAAACAGGCGATAAAGTGATTTTTGTCGGCGATATCGAGCAGCTTCCCAGTGTCGGGCCCGGCGCTATTCTACGGGATCTGATCTTTTCGGAAGTTGTACCTGCAACCATGCTTACAAAAACCTTCCGCCAGGCCGAAGATAGCAATATTTTCGGGAACATTCAGAAGATTATCAATAAAGATCCTGATTTCTCTGCCGGTGAAGACTTTGTTATTGTAACTGCCGGGGAAAATGAATCGGATCCAATGGATCAGCTCGTGGAGATCTTCCTGCAGGAGCGGCAAACGTATGGCGCGGATAACGTAGTCTGTCTTCTGCCCTACCGCAGATCCGGAAAACTGTGTTCCGACCGGTTTAACAACATCATACAGGAAATCGTGAATCCTGTTGGGGATAGACCCTACCTCAGTATCCAATCTGATGGCGGACTGGAGATTAAATTGTCCGCAGGTGATCCAGTAATGCAGCTTGAAAACCGGGAGGAAGTCGCCAACGGCGATGTCGGATATGTGGTGAACTGCACAAACCGTTCATTGACAGTATCCTATCCGCAATATGGCGATCTGAAAGTCGAATACGACAACACTACCGCAAAGGATCTGTCGCTGGCTTATGCAATGAGCATTCATAAGAGCCAGGGCAGCGAGTACAAGAGCGTCATCATGGGGATCACGAATGCTCATACGGCGATGCTTAACAAAAACATCCTTTATACGGGTGTCACAAGAGCCAAAGAAAGATGTGTTCTTCTGCGTGAGGAAGAGGCAGTCATAACCGCCCTACACAAAGAGTCCGAATATGACCGGACAACATTCCTGGCAGAAAAAATCAATCAATGTTACAAGGAATCATTGATTTCCAATCAGGTAGCATAAAAGGAGGAAAATCATGAAGGAAGAGAAAAAGCGCCCTAATACAAGAAGCGCACTGATGAAAAGCGGCTGCATTGCCGCTTTCTACACCCTGAACGGGTATTTTCTGAAAGTCAAGCCCGCGTTCGGAATAGACAAGGTGATGTTTAGTTTTGTACAAAAAGGGTCTCAGGGAATGGGATTCGATGTCTATATGGATGTTGATATCTTTGATAATTTCTGTGATATGATCCTTTCCAGGGAACTGGACCGCAGGCTTGAAAATAGCAGCCAACAGAATCCGGCGTTCTCTTATGTGACCGGTCAGAACGGTGCTAAACAGCTTAGCATTTTTTCCGGTAAAGCCGGTGTCGTGGTTCACGGCTGGTACGCAGAAAAGAAACTGAACGCCAATGTACCGGTGCAGAGTGATCAGCTGAGGATCATGGCTAAATGGTTCCGCCGCATCAGCGGAAAATATTTTGAGGAACTGACAGGCTACTGCCTGGACGCCATGAATGGTAATGCCAGATATTATGAGCAGAACCAGGATGAGCCTGGGGATGAGCCGGCTGTTCCTGAAGAACAGCCGGTTACTCCCAGTCCACAGACAAAATCGGCCGAAGCAAAAAATGCATCGGGAAAACCGGCTGCACCAGCTGCACAGGGAGAAAAGTTGATTAAGACACTGACCCCGCTTACTCCCCTTGGGAATAGCGGAAACCTGTGTTTTAAGGCTGTTGACGGCAAAAACCGGGAAGAGGTCTTTGTCGTATGCAAGGACTACATTTCAACTTTCAATTCCGCTGTCTGGGCTGATTTCAAGTCCAGAGACGCTAATTCCGGAGTATTTGTCACCGTAGCCTATGTGCCTCACGGCGACAGGATGTTGATTACCGATTTTGTAAAAATCGGCAGGTAGAATCAGAATAGAAAAAAGGCTGTCTCATATGGGCAGCCTTTTTTGTTTTCAGAAGATATCCTGCACGGTTTCCTTTAACCTTGCAAAAGGGATCACAGAAAGAAGCTTTCCACGGATCTCACTTTTTTGGACGTACGGATCATTCCAAAAACGGGAATCTTCGGAATTTTCCCTGTTATCGCCCATAACAAAGTAACAGCCGTCTGGAATGTTCTCAAAATCCTTGAAGGAATTGGTCTCTGTCTCTTCCGGAAGATAGGATTCGTATACCAGTTCACCGTTAATATAGACATAGCCATCAATAAACATGATAGAATCGCCCGGAACACCCACTATCCTTTTGATCAGTGTCTCTCCATCTGCTACATCGGCATGTCTGAATATGATGATATCCCCTTTCTGCGGTTCATGCTTCAGGTATGCAAGACCGTTCGATATCGCATAGTCGCCGACCTGTAACGTAGGCTCCATGGAGGAAGACGGGATCCATCCGCCAATGATCACATGGGTAAAGAACAGATAACTGATGGTGACGCTTGCGGCTCCAACTATGAGATATATCAATACCGTCTTTTTTCTGTTATCTTTTTCATTCTGTGCAGGTGCTGGTTTCTTTTTTACTTTTTTTTCTTTCTCCGGTTTGTCTGTCTTTTCTTTTTCCTGCGGCTCACCCTTTTTCCTTTTCCAGAGTTTCACGCCGATCCCAACCAACAATAGGAATACGATTCCTATCGGTCCGGCGTAATCCCGGAGCGTAGTTTCTTTGATCGCCTTGACCACGACTGCTGTATAGAGCGTTTCATTTCCCGCCAGATCCGTTGCCTTGACATTTAATTGATTTTCTCCATCCCGCAGAATGTACTCTGATTTAAAGGATCCATCCCCGGCTACGATAGGTTCCGTCTCATTGATCATGAGTGTGTCATAATCTTTGATAGTGCCTGTAATAGTGATGGTATCATCATAAGTGGTGATCCCGTCATATTCCATATCCAGCGTGAGCGCCGGCTTGATGCTGTCTCTGATCACGGTATAAGGCGTGGACTTCATGTTATGATCTGTGTCCACTACATAAGTAAGGATCTCGTTTGTGCCTTCCGTTACAGGAATATCGTAAACATATTCTCCAGGAGCAAGAAGCCCTGTTTCTTTTACTTCCTCTCCATTTACCACAAAAAGAAGAGAATACGTTTCGGAAAGTTCTACAGTCACAGGGATCGTATCGGTATTCACATATTCCTTATCCTCGTATGTGATTTCAGCGTCTGGATCATTTTTAACTTCCATGTCAAATCGGCTGTTGGCGCCTGTGATATTGGAACTGGTCGCAGGAACAATGTCTACGGTGATCTCCGATACCAGTTCCGGAATTTCATATTCATAATATCTGCCAGACACCGTTTTGGTATCAAGGATCTGGTCCGTATAAGTATTGATTACAGATACTTTGACATTTCCGCAGCTTGTATCTGTCCACTCTGCCACGATCGCATGATCCTTAAAATATAACTGCAGGCCAACGATATCCCTAGCCACCTGCACGTTACCCATGGAAAAAGCGGTTTTATCTATGGCTTTCGCCGTGACCTGTATCTTACCGATCAATTCCTCGGCACCGGCAGGCATCTCTTCGTTCCCGTCTTCTGTCTCTATCAGAGTCTCGTCTGTTTCTTCTGTCGCTTCGCCGGCAGGATCCTGATCGCTTCCATCCCCATTCATATTTTCCTTCTGGTCGTTTTCTTGTTCCTTTAACGTGACGGTGACATTCCATCTTCCTGCTTTTACATCTTCTACACTAACAGAACATACGTTGGACTCTTCTATACTGCCGGTATAAGTTTCTACTCCGTTTTCCGGCTTCAGGGCTACATCAAAATTTCCCTCTTTTTCCGTAGTGATTGTAAATTCGCAGGCTTCGTAATCCTTTGCGATCTCAAAGGTTATTTTTTTACTGACCGGTTCTTCTGCCAAAAAGGAACCGTTTAATAAGAAAACCATTGCTGCGATACACGGTGCAAAAATGATATGTTTTTTCATCTGTTTCTCCTTTAAAAGTCATTACAGTTTTACTATGTATACTATACTATAAATTTGCTATTTTGCAAGGGTTTTCAAGAAAATTCTTTTCGTAAAAAGCATCTTTTTTTGTAAATTATACATATTGTATTTTCCCCAATTTTTTGTATAATATCTATATACCACAAATTACCCAAATTAAGGAGGACAAACCAACCATGAGAAAAATCGATGAAGCTTCTTCCAGTATCGTTATAGGAAACAGGATTGGTCTCATTCGGAGCAGGAATAATATGTCACAGGAAGACCTGGCCAATGCTCTTTCCGAGTTGTCCGGTTCCCAAAAATCTTCCATGCTTGTTTCCCACTGGGAAAACGGGCGCCGCGTTCCAGATAACGATACGATAACACTTCTAGCGAACTATTTTAATGTTTCAGAAGAATATATACGGGGATATACCGATGACCCAAATTCTACTGAAACTGAAAAAAGAGAAGCCAATATCCGCCTGAAGCCGGAAGATTACGGCGCATTCGACGGCAAGGTCGTTTACCTTTCTTTTGAGAATTATACGCTTGAAGACCAGCCGGCCATCGTAAATTACGATAAACACGCATTTATCATAAAAAACGGTAAAATTGCCTTTGACAATTCCGATATCCGTGCCGTCTATATCTCGGAGCCGGATTACATGAATTATAAATCCTCTACAGGAATGCGACCCATCGACATGGCCACTCTACGCCACACGAAGCATATCCTTTGGGTGGAGATGTGCTCTCCGGACTCTATCGTACGAACCAAATACAACGGCTGGTACCGCAAAAATGAAAGGGATGACGGTATCATCAATATAGATGAGGGATATGTGCTTCCATATGAAGGACTCAATATTTCCTATCATGCATACATCGGCAAAAATACAATGCGCCGTAGTTAAAAAGACTCCCACTTTTTAAAGATCTGCAGCTTCTGCAGATCTCAGACTGTAGACAAAGCACTTCCGACAATACTTAAGCTGGAAGTGCTTTTCTGATCTTAATAGAAAAAAAGATGCCT
>CANQIJ010000160.1 GCA_947624025.1 uncultured Lachnospiraceae bacterium
CGCCCATTAAAGCGGTACGCGAGCTGGGTTCAGAACGTCGTGAGACAGTTCGGTCCCTATCCGGCGCAGGCGAAGGATATCAGAGAGGAGCTGTCCTTAGTACGAGAGGACCGGGATGGACGGACCGCTGGTGGACCTGTTGGCGACCAACGCCACGGCAGGGTAGCCAAGTCCGGCAGGGATAAACGCTGAAGGCATCTAAGCGTGAAGCCCCCCTCAGGATGAGATATCCCATGGAAACAGTAAGACCCCTTGAAGACGACGAGGTAGATAGGCTTAAGGTGGAAGTGCAGCAATGCATGGAGCAGATAAGTACTAATCGGTCGAGGGCTTAACCAAGTGGTATCTTTCAGGTTCGGTTTTGAGGGCATGTCCCTCGGAGAAAATCCTTTCAGATTTACTCTTAGATGCGGAGAATCGCGGAGCGATTCTTCAACGGAAAAAATCCCATATGGGGTGTTTTGTAGAAAGAATTACGAAGTAATTCTTTTACACAAAACATAGAATTTATTAGTCTGCGTATTGTGCAGACTTAGAAATTCTTTTTGTGTTTTCCTCGATAGCTCAATGGTAGAGCACGCGGCTGTTAACCGCGGGGTTGTAGGTTCGAGCCCTACTCGGGGAGGTGAAGAAGCGGCTGCAGAGGCAGCCGCATCTTCTGAAGAATCGCGACAAGGCTCCATGGTCAAGCGGTTAAGACATCGCCCTTTCACGGCGGTAACACGGGTTCGATTCCCGTTGGAGTCATTTGCTTTTACAAGCAAATTTTTTTGTATACGGAGTAAACGCTCCCTGAAGGAAGTCAATGTGGTGACTTAGCCAAGTGGTAAGGCCCCGGTCTGCAACACCGTCATCGCCGGTTCAAATCCGGCAGTCACCTTTATGAACATAAGAAAAGCAGGTTCTTCGGAACCTGCTTTTCTGTTTTGTGTTTTGGGCAATAAAAAGGGAGCTGGCAACAGCCCCCTTTAATTGATTTATCTGGCCCCTATTTTCTGATTGTCAACGAGGAAGGAGTCTCCGTCCTCTACGATGCAGACCATTGTTTTGCCTGTGTTAAGCTGGATCTCATTTCCGGCGTCGTCATAGTATCTTGTTGCGCCGTAGTCGCTCTTCTTTTCCCAGTTTACATGAATGCCTTTGCCGTTGGTGAAGAACCAGCCGTCTCTTGTGGAATCGTGGCACTTGAAAGCAAGATAACCTTTCTGGTCACGAACTTCATAATACGTATTCTGGATCAGGATATTCTTAAAGGCAAGCTGCTTGCCGTTGGCCCTGTCGATATGAGGACCGTCCGAATCGCCGGACAGATGCTGATATCTGTCATACAGCCCTGTTTCTTCGTTATATATGAAGTAGCAGTTGGTCACCGGATAAGTAGGAGACATATCGATCTTATTGGCTGTGATAGCATCGCTGTACTGCTCCAGAGTATTGGGTTCACCTGACGGAGCGAACTGATAATGCTGCTCGTCTGCGTAGCCGTTACGGTATTCCATGCTGTAGCCCAGCTTTTTGATATCCGCTTTAATGCCGTCCGTGTCAACGTAGGCGTTATCGGTGGAGTTGTGCGCATCATCCGCGCGCCAGAAATTGCTGCTGGACATTCCATCGATATCCTCTGTGTCGGGGCGGTTGATAACCTCGTCTATGTAGAAAGGACCGCCATAGTGAATATAGAAGGCATCCCACTCAAATGACCAGTATACATAGTAATCGCGGCAGCTCCTTACGTTGCCGATCCTCTCGTAGTCGCTCCAGTCCTGGAACAGCGCCATCAGTCTGGTGATGCTGCCCTCAACGTTGCACTCATACAGGACATCCGCATTGGAGATCCCGTACTGGGAAGCCGTCTTGGTGTTGGGGATCATAACCGTGATCGGTCTTGTGTTATTTACCTCTTCGGTTACCCATTCATTAGTGATGCGGCTTCGAACCATACCCGGCTCCGGCGGAGTATCATCGTCTGTCTGCTGTTGCGTATCTTCTGAATCTTCTATATCAGCGTTTGGTTCAATTATGTCATCAATAACCTGTTCCACAACAGGTTCTACGACTTCTTCCTCTTTTTCCTTACCACAACCAAATAATAGAAGAGTAGAAGACAAAGCTACAAGAAGGAGCACTTGTAATCTTTTCATCCCTCATCCTCTCTTTCTTTGTAATAATATATATCAACTTCCGAGAAGTTGCAATCCCTGGTGACTGAAAGGAGAAATGCACAGTGCGGCGCTCAAAACCTGCAAGCAGTCATTTTGTCATCCGTCATCTTCCCACTGCAAATCCATCGCCCGAAGAAATTGCCTGCAAGCAGCCGTTTCTTCAGGCGATGGATTCGCACTGCTCATTGCTTTCACGAACATTTTACCATATGGGAGGGGGAAAGTCACTAGAAAATAATTGAAAATAGTTACAAAATAGAAATGAAATATCGCAAAAAGTTTGGGAATATCTTCTGTCACCTAAATCGAAAAGATCGGAATTGCATAATTTTGCCGCAGGATGTATGATATTGTTATCGTAAAAAAAGAGGTTTGCCATATATGTGGGCTTTCTGATGGCCGGCCGGAATGATGGAAAACGGAGACTGGAGAGAATGAAGAAACTGATAGTGACGGGCGCTAACGGGCAGCTGGGACGCGCGATCAACCTGCAGTATGCGGGAAGCAGCGAATATGAACTGGTCAATACAGATGTGGACGAGCTGGATATCACGGATATTGATAAGGTTATGAGTTTTACGCGGAGCATACAGCCCTATGCGATCATTAACTGCGCGGCCTATACGGCGGTGGAGGCCTGCGAGACGCAGGAGGATCTGGCGTTTCGGATCAATGCCATCGGTCCGAGGAATTTAAGTATTGCCGCGAGTGAGACCGGGGCGAAGCTGATGCATGTTTCTACGGATTATGTTTTTGACGGCAACGGCACCAGACCCTACAGGGAGACGGATGCTGTCGGTCCGCAGGGCGCATACGGCAGAACGAAGCTTGCCGGTGAGAATTTTGTAAGAGAGTTTAGCGAACGGCATTTCATTGTACGGACGGCATGGCTGTACGGCGACGGCAAGAATTTTGTCAAAACGATGCTGCGTCTGTCCGATACCAACGATAAGGTGCGTGTTGTGAAGGACCAGGTCGGTTCGCCTACAAGCGCGGCGGAGCTGGCGAAGGCGATCGCTTATCTGCTCCCGACGGAGAATTACGGGCTGTTTCACGGAACCTGTGAGGGGGATTGCAGCTGGGCGCAGTTCGCGCAGGAGATCTTCCGGCTCGCGGGCAGAAGGACGGCGGTCGAAGCGATCACATCGGAGGAGTACGGCGCGGCGGTGAAGCGTCCGGCGTATTCTATCCTGGAGAATTATATGCTGAAGATGACGACGGACTTTATGTTTGCGGACTGGCATGACGCGCTGGCGCGGTATCTGGAGGGCTGACAGGGATACGCGCGGCATTCCCGTTATCTATATTTATGCAATGGATGCAGTGACTTTACAGTATTGCGGTTTTATGAGAGAATAAAAACAGGGCTGCGCCTGCGGCATCTTTATTCTGACGGTATGCGGACTGCTGCGGCAGTGCGGTTATCGTATCATGGAAAGGAATCATTGAAATATGCACAAAATTGCTTTGATCACAGGAATTACGGGGCAGGACGGCTCTTATCTGGCGGAGTTTTTGCTGGAGAAGGGATATGAGGTACACGGTCTGATCCGCCGCCACAGTATAACGAATACGGCGAGGATCGATCATCTGCTTCGCTCCGACTATCATAAGGTAAAATTTTTCCTGCACTTTGCCGATATGACGGATTCCAGCAATCTGATGAGGCTGATCGCGGAGATCCGTCCTTCTGAGGTATATAATCTGGCGGCACAGTCCCATGTCGGCGTGTCTTTTGAGGTGCCGGAATATACGGCGGAAGCGACAGGGGTCAGCACGTTGAAGCTGCTTGAGGCGATCCGTGTAAACGGCGGGACATGCCGTTTCTACCAGGCGTCTACCTCCGAGCTTTTTGGCGGGATCCCGGAGACGGCGCCGCAGAGCGAGAAGACTCCTTTTTATCCCAAGAGTCCGTATGGCGTGGCTAAGCTGTATTCTTACTGGATCACGGTGAACTATCGTGAATCCTATAATATATTTGCGTGTAACGGGATCCTGTTTAATCATGAATCGCCGAGGCGCGGCGAGAATTTTGTCACAAGAAAGATCACGCTGGCGATCGCCAATATCATAGCGGGCAGGCAGGACAAGCTGTCCCTGGGCAATATGAACGCCAAGAGAGACTGGGGCTATGCGGGCGATTATGTCAAGGGCATGTGGATGATGCTTCAGCAGGATGTTCCCGGTGATTATGTGCTTGCAACGAACGAGACCCATACGGTCAGAGAGTTTGTCGAGGCGGCGTTTGGAGAGCTCGGCATTACGATCCGCTGGGAGGGATGCGGTGTCGAGGAAAAAGGGTACGACGCGGCAACCGGCAGGCTTTTGGTAGATGTGAATCCCGAATTTTACCGTCCCGCCGAAGTGGAGTTTCTCTGGGGCAACTGTGAGAAAGCCGAGCGGCAGCTGGGCTGGAAACGGGACGTGGACTTTAAGGGGCTGGTGTCCATGATGATGAATGCGGATCTGCAGGAAATTGCCGGTATGAGCTGTGAAGATTATAAGAGAAAGGCATAGACATCTATGCTGTCAGTGATCTTGATATGGAGTTATATTTTTATCACAACCTTTGCGGTCGGATATGCGATCCTGAACGCCTTCGGAACGCGGCTGGCGTACCGGGTCGGGCATCCGGATGCTTATCTGGTCTGCGGGCTTGTGTGTGTCACGGTATACGCCCAGTTTTTCAGTCTGTTCGGCGGCGTGGCGCTGACGGCGAATCTGATCCTGTGCGCGTGTGCCGGGGCGGCAGTCTGGTATCACAGGTACCGCCTGGGCGGTATGCTGCGGGATGTGTGGGAGGATATACGGGAAAACCGCGGGTCCGGAAGAGGAAAAGCGGCGGTCATGCTATTCCTCTTTTTGTTGTTTGCGTACGGAACGTCCCGGGGGATCATTCATTACGATACGGGGCTGTATCATGCGCAGAGTATCAGGTGGATCGAGGAATACGGGGTCGTTAAGGGGCTGGGCAACCTGCACTGCAGGCTGGCTTATAACAGTTCCTCTTTTGCGCTGTCGGCATTATACAGTATGTCTTTTCTGGGCGGCCAGTCGTATCACTGCACAGTTGGATGGCTGGCGTTTCTTCTGGCGTCCGTCTGCACCGGACTTGGGGCTTCGATCAGGAGAGGCAGGCTGCGCACATCAGATTTTGCAAGACTGATGTGCGTCTATTATCTGGTGAATATTTACGATGAGATGATCTCTCCGGCGTCGGATTATTTTATGGTGCTGACTGCGTTTTATCTCGTGATCCGGTGGCTGGAGCTTTTGGAGGAAGATGAGCGGAGCATGTTTCCCTATGCGATGCTCTGTGTACTGGGAGTATTTCTGATGACGGTCAAGCTGTCGGCGGCGCTGATCCTGATCCTGACGGTGTACCCGGCTTATCATCTGATCAAGAACAGACGATATGGGGAAACGGCGGTTTATCTGCTTCTTGGGATCGTGACGGCGCTTCCGTATCTGATTAGAAATGTGCTGCTCTCCGGCTGGCTGGTGTATCCTCTCACGCGGATCGATCTGTTCGATGTAGCGTGGAAGATCCCGAAGGGCGTAGCGGATTACGATGCGAAGGAGAT
>CANQIJ010000161.1 GCA_947624025.1 uncultured Lachnospiraceae bacterium
CGCCATGCCCGCATGCTTCGCCAGCTTGAGCCTGTCGGAATAGACGGCAGGGATCGTGCCGTTGCCGCGAAGTCCCATGCCAAGCGCCTCAGTCAGGCAGTTCATGGAATTAGCCGTATACATGCCGGAGCAGGAACCGCAGGTAGGGCAGGTCTTCTCCTCAAATTCCCTAAGCTCTTCATCATTGATCATTCCCGCCGCATGGGAACCGACCGCCTCGAACATGGAGGACAGGCTCGTCTTTTTGCCGTGTACGTGACCGGCGAGCATCGGTCCGCCCGATACAAAGACAGTGGGAACGTTTATCCTTGCCGCCGCCATCAGCAGGCCCGGCACATTCTTATCGCAGTTGGGAACCATCACGAGCGCGTCGAACTGATGAGCCAGCGCCATACACTCCGTAGAATCCGCGATCAGATCCCGCGTGACCAGAGAATATTTCATGCCGATGTGCCCCATCGCGATGCCGTCGCAAACCGCGATCGCAGGGAATACCACAGGTACACCGCCCGCTTCCGCCACGCCGAGCTTGACGGCGTTGACGATCTTGTCCAGATTCATGTGGCCCGGAACGATCTCGTTGTAGGAGCTCACGATGCCGACCATCGGCTTTCCCATTTCCTCCTGCGTGAAACCGAGTGCATTAAAAAGACTTCTGTGCGGCGCCTGCTGTACGCCGGCTTTTACGTTGTCGCTTTTCATACTTACCCATTCTCCTTACTCTGCTATATTTTTTGTATATAAAACAAATCTGCTGTTTTCATACGAGACCTCCATCTGCGACGGCACACCGGACTCTTCAAACTGTTCCGGCGTCAGGTACAGCTTCCACCTGTCGCCCTCCATGTCTGCTCCCGCATCATATCCCAGCAGAAGATACTTGTCCGCCAGGACGACATCCGCATCCCCAAGAGCCGTCGTGACACGGTCCGCTCCCATGCCGTACAGAAACAGTAACAGATATTCCTGATCGCAGTCCGTCACGCCCACCGTATCCACATGAGCCGTGTCGATCTGTCCATACGCATCCGCGATCGCCGCCTCCCGGCTGCTGTACTGCGCCGTGTATCCCGGCGATACGAGCAGGCATACACATACCGCCATGCACAGCAGGCTGACTGCCGCTGCCAGATACCTCCCTGCCCTGTCGGATATTTCCCTGCCGCCGGCAAACGGAAGCCGCACGAACCGTCTCCATACAGCCCGCCACAGCCATGCGGCCAGGAGCGCCACAAGAACGCCCGCAAAGGAGAACACCCTGTAGTACGGCAGCGTACATTGAACCGTCAGCATGAGCGGCAGGCACAAGACACTGCCCGCCAGATAGAATTTCATCAGATCCGCCTTTGCCGTATCGGCATCCGGGGCTTCATTATCATAACGCATGTTTTTTAATCTGACGGCCGCAAGGACAACCGCCAGAACACCTCCGCCTACGGCCACTGCCGCGACCGCCGCCGCCCCTCCGGCATAGTATTCATTAAATAACGCCCGTATCCAATCCGCCAGCTTACTCAGATAGCCTTCCCGCTCAACACTCTGAATATAGGGCGTTGCCAGCATATAGTCAATCCCCGTCCCAAGAGCGGCAAAAGGCGCATGCAGCAGCGTATACAAATGACTCATGCCATAATAGCCGCTGCCCTCCGTCTTAACCAACAGATTGGAACCGATGGCAAGCCATACGATACCGTATAACCCCGCCGTGCACACCGCACTGGCGAAGGACGCTGCGATCAGATACCCAAGACGTTTGTACCGTCTGTGCGCCAGCAGAGTCACTCCGCCGACCAGGCAGACGGGCAGTACGACATACACGCTGCTCGGGACAGCATAGAGGGATACCAATAGTGAAATCCCGAATATCAGATACTGCTTTCTGCTTCCGCTCCCCGATACGATCTCAATAAGCGCACACAATGATACCAGATAACAGAACGTTACGAGCGCATACCCTCTTCCCTGAACCGCCAGCTGGTTCGTCAGCTTCATCCCCGCGTATCCCATAACCGGGATCAGCGAAAAACCCCGGCCCAGCCATTGTCTGCCGATCCGGAAAAGAAGGATCAGGCTCCCCAGACTGCAGAAATACGACACACCACGCAGTGCGAACCAGGGGCTGCCGAAGATCCCAAGACAGGCCGACAGCACCGAATACCCTATGTGGTTATTGGGAAGCGGCCAGTGGATCGCCGCATACACCGGTCCTCTGCTGATAAAATAATAATAGGTATACAGCTCGTCATACCATGGCGTAAGCGCAAACATACGCCATCCATAGTACACCGCCATCCCGGCAAGAAACAGGATGAAAACAACGGTTTCTATATCAAATTTTCGCCATTTGGCATGATGTTTCCCATTCAAAGCGCGTACCTGTGCATTCTTTTCCATTATAGGATCATGATCTTATCAGGATCCGGCCTTATCGGATCCGTTCCGCCAGCAGATCTCCCATCTGCTTACACCCGGTCCTGATACAGCCCTCCGACATGATATCCCCGGTGCGGTAGCCCTCCTTCAGCACCTGTCTGACCGCGTCTTCTATCGCGTCCGCCTCCCGGTCCAGATCAAAGCTGTAGCGGAGCATCATCGCTGCCGACAATACGGTGGCGATCGGGTTTGCGATATCCTGTCCCGCGATATCCGGCGCGGAGCCATGGCTCGGCTCATACAGGCCAAACTTTGTATCGTTTAAGGATGCAGAAGCCAGCATACCGATAGAACCCGTCACCATGCTCGCCTCATCGGAGAGAATATCGCCAAACATATTTTCCGTGAGTATCACATCAAACTGCGCCGGATCCTTTACCAGCTGCATCGCGCAGTTATCCACGAGCATATGCTCCAGCGTAACCTCGGGATAGTCCTTCGCGACCTCCTCCACTACGCTTCTCCACAGTCTGGAGGAATCCAGCACATTCGCCTTATCCACGCTGGTCACCTTCTTGCGGCGCTTCATGGCGATATCAAAACCCTTGACCGCGATCCGGCGGATCTCGTTCTCATCGTACACAAGCGTATCGACGGCCTTGCGCACACCGTTCTCCTCGGTCGTTCTGCGCTCCCCGAAATACAGGCCGCCCGTCAGTTCACGCATGATCAGCATGTCAAAGCCCGCCGCCGAGATCTCTTCCTTGAGCGGGCAGGCGCCTCTCAGCTCGCCGTACAGTACCGCAGGCCTTAAATTGGCGAACAGGTTCAGCTCTTTTCTGATCGCGAGAAGCCCCGCCTCCGGTCTTCGATCCGGCGGAAGCTTGTACCACGGCGAAGTGGTCGTATCGCCGCCGATGGAGCCCATCAGAACGGCATCCGCGCTCTTGGCTGCGGCAACAGCCTCAGCGGTTAAGGGAACCCCGTATGCATCGATGGACGCGCCGCCCATCAGTATATCCGTGTAATGCATGACATGTCCGTATTTCTCCGCCACCGCATCAAGCACCTTCTTGGCTTCCGCCACGATCTCCGGTCCGATCCCGTCTCCCGGAATACACGTTATCTTTAAATCCATACCTAATCCTCATTTCTGTGTCATTAATCGCAAAAAACCACTTTTATATCATAGTCCATTCCGTGCCGAATTTCAAGAAGAGTTTTCCGGCCCCGGACAGCAAAACAGCCGCCCTTGAGACGGCTGTTACGCATTCCTGATATTTTCGGTCCGCTGCCGGGCATCATTGGAATGCCGACATCAGTCTGTTAGTGATCTTAAACTTCACGCTCTTACTGCCGCCATAGCTGCCGCAGCCTCTTATCGTTACGGTGGCGGTTCCTTTGTTTCTGTTGTTCTTCTCATCCTCTTTATGCCTCTTCCGCCTTCTCAACCTTCGCGATCGCCGATTTCTGCATCGGGATACGGCAGTTTTTATTGCTGCCGAATTCTACGATGACCGTATCGTCCGTAATATCAATGACAATGCCGTAAAAACCGCTCGTCGTCAGTACGCAGTCGCCGACGCCCAGCTCAGCGAGCATCGCCGACACTCTCTTCTGCTCCTTCTTCTGCGGACGAATCAGAATAAAATAAAAGAACGCCACAATGATCACCAGATAGATGATCATAATGATACCGCCGCCCGCAGCCGGCGCTGTACCCTCAGCCGTCAATAAAATACTCATATATTTTTCCTCCCTGCTACAATGTATTTACGATCACACGTATTCTTATCTACACGCAGCGGCATTCCAAAGCCATGCCGCACCCCGTGTCATCTATTGCATATCATACACAAAACGATCGCAGAAAACAAGCTTTTCTTCTTTAAATTGTTCCTTTAAGGATCGCCGCCTTCTACGCCGGCCTGCATACCTTCCAGCTTTCTTTTCTTATATGCCGCAAATTCCCCGTTGGCCAGCGCTGTCCTGATCTCCTCCATCATGGTGTTATAGAAATAGAGATTGTGCAGAACGCACAGCCGCATCCCCAGCATCTCTTTGGCCTTGAGCAGATGCCTGATATACGCCCTGGAGTACCGCGCACAGGCGGGACAGCCGCAGCCCTCCTCGATGGGTCTGTCATCCAGTTCATATCTGGCGTTAAAGAGATTGATCTTCCCGCGGTTCGTATACAGATGGCCGTGTCTGCCGTTTCTGGACGGATAGACACAGTCAAAGAAATCCACGCCGCGTTCCACAGCCTCCAGGATATTGGCCGGGGTTCCGACGCCCATGAGATATGTAGGTTTATCCTGGGGAAGATAGGGAACCGTCTCTTCTATCACATGATACATCTGCTCATGCGATTCTCCGACAGCCAGTCCGCCGATGGCATAGCCGTCACACGCAAGCTCCGATATCCTCTTGGCGTGGTCGATGCGGATATCGTCGTATACGGCCCCCTGATTAATTCCAAATAACAGCTGTTTTTTATTGATGGTGTCCTCCAGGGAGTTCAGACGTTCCATTTCTTTTTTACACCGCTGCAGCCATCTGTAGGTCCGTGCCGCAGACTGCTCCACATAGCTTCTGTCCGCAACGCTGGAGGGGCACTCGTCAAAAGCCATCGCTATCGTAGAGGCGAGATTGGACTGGATCTGCATACTCTCCTCCGGCCCCATGAAGATCTTTCTGCCGTCTATATGGGAATGGAAATAGACGCCTTCCTCCTTGATCCTGCGCAGGCCTGCCAGGGAAAAGACCTGAAATCCGCCCGAATCGGTAAGAATGGGCCTGTCCCACGACATAAATCTGTGCAGCCCGCCCAGCTTCTTAATGACCTGGTCTCCGGGGCGCACATGCAGATGATAGGTGTTGGACAGCTGCACCTGCGTTTTGATCCTCTCCAGATCCTCCGTGGACACGGCGCCCTTGATGGCCGCCACGGTTCCTACATTCATAAATACAGGCGTCAGGATCGTCCCGTGAACGGTCTGAAGCTGCGCCAGTTTTGCTCTGCCTTCTGTCTTGATGATCTGATACATAATCTCTGCCTTACGAATATTTTCCGCAGCGCCTTACGCTGTCGGGTCATGGTGTGATCGGCCCCGCTTACAGGTACCTGTCCCAGAATTCCTCCAGGCAGATCCCCTCGTCGCGCATGACCGTGGCCGCCTCTCTTCCCACATAGCGGAAGTGCCACGGCTCATACTCGATACTGGTGATGTATTCCTTGCCCGCCGGATAGCGCAGCGTAAACCCATACTCGCAGCTATGCTCCGCCAGCCACTCGCCCGCTTTCGTCTCGCCGAAG
>CANQIJ010000162.1 GCA_947624025.1 uncultured Lachnospiraceae bacterium
ACTGTTTTCATCGAGCAAAGCATTGATTCTTTGACTCGCTTGAGAAGTAGTACTCATTTTTCAGCCCTCCATTTATCTTCATAATAAAAATTATAACGATATCATTGGTGTGCATAGCACACGAAAGAAGTATAGCACAGATTTGCCCCGTAGACCAGTTAAATTTCCAAAAAATTTAATATATTTGGCAAAAAACTGCCATAGAAAACATCAGAGGAGAAAAATATCCAGAATGTATCCGCATATCCAGCCGTATGTGCGCACGTCGACGGCTTTCTCCGTGACGATCGGAAACTGCCTGATCAGCTCATGATTCAGATAATAGCTTACCGTTCCCACCTGTTCATGCTCCGCTACCGGCGCCTCCAGGATCGCCGGCGTCTGCACTCTGACCTCCACTTCATCCTCATCGCAGAGCAGATACGGCATGCTCCGGCCAGCACCGTTCCCGAAAGTGCCTTCCTCACATACGCTCACATGCGCCTCCCGATACGGAGAACCCGATCCGGCGTCAATACCGTTATGCACCGGGATGTCCTGAAGATCATGCTGCTCATAAATATCAACATAACGGTACTTCTCCATTCCGTAGGAAACAAGCTTCTTCATATCGCTCCATTTATAATTTCTGTTATTAGGCCATCCGCAGGCAAGCAGAGCGACCGTAAATGTTCTTCCCCCGCTCTCTGCCGCGCCCACATAGCAGTATCCCGCATTGTTGGTAAAACCGGTCTTTCCGGATAACGCCTCTTCCATCATCCCGAGAAAAGCATTGTGGTTATCGCAGTGAAAGCTTCTTTTCCCGTCCACATCCGTAAAATCATAGCTTAAGGTCCGGGTGATCTCCAAAAACCGTTCCTTCGCCGGCGAATCCGTCACGCAGTATGCCATGATCTTCGCAAGATCCCGTGCCGTCGTGGAATGGACTTTCCCGCTGTCGTTGACTACGGCATCCAGACCGTTGGGCGTGATGAAATAAGTGTCATAACACCCTATGTCACGGGCTTTCTGATTCATCAGGGCCGCGAACTCTTCGACGCTTCCTCCTACGGCTTCCGCTATCACCACCGCCGAATCATTGTGGGATTCCAGCATGAGGGAATACAGCAGATCGCCGAGTCTGTAGGATTCTCCCGGTTTCACATACAGCTTCACCTTCGGCATGCCTGCCGCATAGGAGGACACTTCCACGATATCCTCAGGATTACCGTATTCAAGCGCCAGTATACAGGTCATGATCTTTGTCGTGCTCGCCATGGGCATAACATCTTTCTCATTCTTTCCGTACAGTACGCGCCCGGAATCCGCGTCCATCAGGACTGCCGCCTGCGCATACAGCTGTATGTCTTCCTGCTTCGCCTGCTGCCCGGTTTCCCCTTCTGCCGCCTGCCGCTCTGCCGCCCTCTGTCCTGCTTCATATTGCGTTCCGCCTTGTGCCAGGACCGGAAAGAGCAGACAGCAAAACAAGGCAGTTGCCATACTGCAGGCCGCTGCCCTGTATAAAAGCTTTCTTTTATTCAATTGTTGTACAAACCTTTTCTTTGTCAAGATGCGCATACGCTTACCCGGAATCTTCTTCGATAAAATATATGCGCTCACATCGTTCCTATGACGACAATCAATCCTCAGATATCCAGCTGCATCTGTACTTCCGTTTCCGCCTGCTGCTTAAACTCTTCTATCTGAACCGCGTTCAGCTCTGGAAGATCCTCCAGGGATTTCACGCCGAAGCTGCGCAGAAACTGCTCCGTCGTACCGAACAGAAGCGGTCTGCCCGGAGCGTCCATGCGCCCCACTTCCATGATCAGATCGTATTCTAACAGCTTGTTCACCGCATGGTCGCAGCTTACTCCCCTGATCTTTTCGATCTCCAGCCTTGTGATCGGCTGCTTATAGGCAATGATCGAAAGCGTCTCAAGCAGCGTGTCCGTCAGGGCGAACTTCTTAGGCGCCTTCGCGATCTTAATCAGATACTCATACAGTTCTCCCTTTGTACACATCTGTACGGCGTCGTCCAGTTTGGTCAGGGTGATACCCCTGTCATCCCGGTTATAATCCTGCGCCATCTCATCAAGGATTTCTTCCGTCGTTTTCTTATCCTCTTCGATCACTGCGGCAAGACTGTCTATGCCGACCGAGTCTCCCATTGTAAAAAGTATTGCCTCAAGCACCGCTTTCACTTTTTTTCTTTCCATAACCGTTCCTCTTGCCCTATGCCCTATTCCGCCACCGATGTAAGCTGTACGGGCTCGTCGCTGTCCACATCTTTGGTCGTAATGATAATATCGGAAAAAATATCGTCCTGCTGTATCCCTATCCTGCCTGTCCTGATCATCTCCAGGATCACAAGGAAGGTAACGATCACTTCCATCTTGCTGTTCTGCTTCTCAAGGAGCTTACGAAAGCTGAATGTCCTGTGGCTGCGCACGTACGCCTCCACAAAGGTTGTTTTCAGCTCCATGTCGATCTCATCCTTCTCAATGTTGCCGAAGGTGCTTCTGACGGGATCGATCTTATCCTCCTGACGTTTCATCATCTGCCGGAATATCTCATGGAGCTTCTGCAGCGTCATATCGCCGATCAGTTCCTCATAATCCACAGGCTGTCTGTAAACAGCCACCTCCCTGGGGAGCGTGGGCCCCTTGTACAGGCTTCGCGCCGCATCGACCATACGGTCGCGAAGCTCATAGGACATATATTTGCACATCTTATACTCCAGCAGCTTTTCCACCAGCTCAGCCCTGGGGTCTTCCTCCTCGCCTTCTTCATTGACTTCTTTCGGGAGAAGCATCCTACATTTAATATCTATCAGAGTGGCCGCCATGACGAGGAACTCGCTCATGACATTCATATCCTCCGTTTCCATCTGCCTGATATAATCCAGATACTGCTCCGTGATCTCCACGATCGGTATGTCATAGATGTCAACTTTGTTTTTTTCGATCAGGTGGAGAAGCAGATCCAAAGGCCCTTCAAACACCTCTAATTTTACAGAAATCGCCATTTAAGCCTGTCCTTTCTGTGCTTCCGGCGTCAGCGTGATGACTGCCAGCTCTCCCGGATTAAAAACCCTGACGGGGATCGTATGTGTCCCGAGCCCGCGGCTCAGTATCATAGTCGTCTTTCCCAGCGTGAACCGTCCGCCGTCATATTTGGGGAAAAGCGTCATGTTCGGCGATAGTACGCCACCCAAAAAAGGAAGCCTGACAATACCGCCGTGAACATGTCCGGACACGACGACATCAGCGCCCCACGCCGCATACTCTTCAAAGTACTGGGGCGAATGCGCGATCAAAAGCTGGCAGGCGTCTTCTCTCGGTTCTCCCAGTATCCCGGCAAGATACCTCCCATCCATCGGCGTCTTGCGGAATCTTTTGTAAAAACGCCTGTCTATCTCGGCTCCGCAGATCGACACATTGTATTCCGGCAGATATGTGCTTTCATTGATTAACGGCCTGATCCCCAATTTGACCAGCTCGGAAACATACTCTTCATAAACAGCCCCATACTTTTCCGGATATAATTTCAACCGGTACTCATGATTTCCCATACCGTAATATACCTTATAGCGGGACGCCAGCTGTCTCATCAGTGACAGCGCAGGTTCATAGGAATGTCCCGGCAAGGCAGTCAGCATATCTCCCGCCACAAGAATGGCATCGGGAGATACGCTGTCTATCGCATCGATCAGTCTGGCATGGTCCTTGCCGTACGTTTTATTGTGGAGGTCAGACAGCAGAACAAATCTGCATGGTTTTATCACTTTGTCCGACACGATCTCGTATTGTACCGTAACGAATCTGTTACAGTCCCATACTGATATGAGCAGACATAACGCCATGCCTGCGCCGATACAGGCGAAAACAATCCCTAACATATCTCCTTCTCCATGCGCCGTCATACCCAGACAACTTATAAAGTATACCATACAACAACGTCCGGCCGCAATCGCCGAACATTTGTTCGATATGCTTAGCGCTTCATCAGGTAACTAACCCATACTTTCTTGTAATAATCCATATAATCCGCCTTATCCACGCTCTGTGCCGCCAGAATGGACACGCTTCCTATCCGTGTGCCGTCTATCCTGTAAACCGCTTCGCCGATGGCATCGCCCTCCGCAACCGGAGCCGCAACGCTGCCCGGCAGACTGATCTCCTTCTGTATCTGGCTAAGGTTGCTTCCCTTCGTATCCAGATATTCAAAGGGACCCTCATAAGTCAGATACAGCGTATCCTCAATGCCGCCCTCCACCTTCTGCACCGGAAGGGCATCCTTGTTTTCATCCCTGTATAGCTGGCTCACACTGTACCCGTAATTCAGGAGCGATATGGCATCCTGAAACCGCGTCTTACTGTCAGGTGCTCCCATCAGAACAGCGATCAGCTCCATGTCGTCACGCTTAGCCGTAGCTGACAGACAGTACATTGCCTTGGACGTGAATCCGGTCTTAAGCCCTGTCGCCCACTCATACTGTTTTAACAGCTTATTGGTACTCGACAGGGTGAAGACCGACGTTCCGTTATTTGTTTTATGCTCGATATCCTCCATCCATATCTGCGTGTAATCAAATACCTCCGGATGCTTTGTGATCAGCTCCCTCGATATGACCGCCACATCTTTTGCCGACGAATAGTGGTCATCGGAATCCGTCAGTCCGCAGCAGTCTTCAAAATGAGTGTTCTGCAGCCCGAGCTCATCCGCTTTTTCATTCATCAGTTTAACAAATTCGCCCTCGCTCCCCGCTATGTACTCTGCCACTGCCGTGCTGGCATCATTACCCGATGCAACCGCGATACATTTGATCATCGTCGCCAGTGTCTGGGCCTCCCCCTCTTCCAGATATACCTGGGAACCTCCCATAGATTTGGCATGGGCACTCGTAGTGACCAGATCGTCCAGATGGATCCTGCCGCTTGCCAGATGATCGAAAACGATCAGCAATGTCATGATCTTGGTTATACTGGCAGGACTTCTTCTCGCATCCGCATCCTGTTCGCATATCACCTGCCCTGTAGATGCCTCCATAACGATATACGACGGTGTCGTAACATCCGGCGCCGCCCACGCGCACATGGATATGCCCATCATTCCGGTATTGAGTAAAAAGAGCCCCAACACAAGCCATACGGCGGCACGTTTTCCCATTTTTCGCAACACTTTCACTCCCACTCCTGCATATTCTGTCTGTGAATACTTTTTATTTACTATACATATTTTAGTTGGACGCCGGATATGCGAAGAATAGGGCCAAAAGAAAAACAGACTCAAAATTTCTTATGAGCCTGTTCTGTGTTTCACTTAATTGTATTTGCGCTTTCTGGCAGCTTCGGACTTTTTCTTACGTCTTACGCTGGGCTTCTCGTAATGTTCTCTCTTACGAATCTCCTGCTGGATACCCGCCTTCGCGCAGCTTCTCTTAAAACGGCGCAGTGCACTGTCCAAAGTCTCATTCTCTTTAACGATTACGTTTGACATTCTCTTCTCTGACCTCCCTTCAGTCCCTGACAAGCAACTTGACTGATCGGGTTATTTGTGCATCTACACATACCATGTACTTAAACACAATACAAATTATACCACAATTTGGTTATGCGTCAACCACTATTTTTGCAAAGTCGTTTTGACCGGCAGCGCTCCTTCTATGCAATCTGCCCTTCCAGCACCTTCGCCGCC
>CANQIJ010000163.1 GCA_947624025.1 uncultured Lachnospiraceae bacterium
TTTTGGTTTCGGGCATTTCCATTTTTCGGAACACGAAAAACTTCAATGCCCTCAACAGGCTAAAGCCCATATAAAAAGGACCGGCGCCACGCGCCGGTCCCTGAAATATCATTGCTTGTTATGGATCTCTGCCGCTTCGGTGCGGCATGATTTCTTATTCCGGAAGGGCATCGGTATCACCGAAGGTAGCTTCCCACTTCTCGGTACGCTCATCGATGATCGCCTGACCGCCGGCATTTTGTCAGAAAATCGCTCTGCCCTTCTCATCAGGTATCCCGCTTTTCCGGTAAAAATACGAATTGACCTGGTCCCTCCATTCCCGGGCATTGTACAGCTGCCTTTCAAACCGCTCCCGCACGAGCGCATAGGAATCCTCCGGGATCTTCCCCTTCAGGCTCTCCCACACCCGGATCATCTCTTCCGTTTCCTCCACGCCCTCGAAGTGGCTGTCATAAATGTGCTGGATCAGCGTTTTGCCGGATTTAAGCCGGTAGGTGTACGGCAGATGATGGAAAAATAACAGCAGTTCTTCCGGACACGTTTCCACACTGTTATACCGGGAAGCATTGGGCTCATGATACTGGCGCACATAGCCCGTTCCCGTATCCGTGCGGTCCACGCCGAGTCCCAGATGATCGGCGCGATGATAGGTGCCCCATCTCGAATACTCATAGCCGTCCACGCTCGGCCCGTAATGGGTATTTGGCGTTACCATCCAGCCGATACCGAGAGGGCTTGTATATTTCTCGTAGGTCTCTCTGGACCCCATGAGCAGCCTGACGATCGTCTGTTTTACAGTCTCGTCATTGGAATAAGTCATTCCCACCCACTCGGACGCGATCTCCTGCGCAGTCAGGGACGTAGAGAAAGCCAGCCGTCCGAATCCATAGAAATTGGCCGCCGCAAGGTCATTGCCCGTCCAGTTTGCATCATTTCCGGTGTTGCTCACCGCCGCCATACCGCACAGCTGATTGCCGAAGGTACGCCCGCTCACTACATCCGCCACCGTGTTAAGCTCCGGTTTGCAATAGGTTTTAAAATCAAGCACCTCCTTGAACAGAGGGATCAGGTAGCACAGGTCGATCTGCTGACCCGTGTACTCCTGCGCCGCCTGCACCTCCAGCATCTGGTTGGTACGTGTCAGCCCGCCGAGAAGCGGAGAGACCGCCTCGCGGATCTGGAAATCCATAGGTCCGTTTTTGATCTGCAGGATCACGTTGTCGTGATAGTCGCCGTCCATCCCGATAAAATTGTCGTAGCCCGCTCTTGCCCGGTCCGTCTTCCGGTCTCTCCAGTCCTGCGTACAGTTATACACGAAGCACCGCCAGATAATGATACCGCCATAGGGCTTGACAAGATCGGCCAGCATATTGGCGCCGTCCGCCTGCGTTCTTCCGTAAGTAAAGGGTCCGGGTCTGCCCTCTGAGTCCGCCTTTACAAGGAATCCGCCCAGGTTGGGAATCCTGGCAAACACCTCCGCAAATTTCTCCTTCCACCAGGAAATCACTGCCTCATCAAGCGGATCTGCACTGTCCGGTCCGCCCAGCTCCATGGGCGCGGCGTAGTTCAGACTTAAGAATAGGCGGATGCCATACCCCGCAAAGATCCTTGCGATCTCAGACACCTTATCAAAATAGCGGTCCGTAATAAGCCAGGTCGCCCGGTCCTTCACATTCACATTGTTGAGCACCACCCCATTGATGCCCACGCTGGCGGCAAATCTCGCATAATCTCTCGTACGCTCATCCACCAGGATCTCTCCGTTTTCAAAAAAGAAGGAGCGTCCCGAATAACCGCGCTCGATACTGCCGTCCATGTTGTCCCAGTGATTGAGCATACGAAGAGGATTGTCGGGCCGACAGGTGATGTGAAGCCCCTTGAGCGGCTGCTCCAGCGCGATCTGCCGCAGGATATGGAAGACACCGTACAAAACCCCTTTTTCATCCGCTGCGGTAAGCGTCAGCGTTTTCCCCTCCTGTACAAGGCGGTAGCCCTCCGGCCCGACCTCAGCTTCCTGCGCCTCCTTTGTGGCGGATGTTCCATCCGGCATCCCTGTCGTCTCGCATTTTATTTCATAACGCACGTTATTTTCTTCCGGGTGCTGATGCTCTGCGATCCGGCGCACGATCAGCCCGTCCGAGGGCAGTTCGTCAACCTCCTTGGGCACTGTGCCAAGCATCCCCGCAAGCCCCTTTGCCAGCTCCGCCTGCGCATTTTCGATCACAGGATCCTGCCTGTCGAAGCCGTCCCAGAAAATATGCGCCAGATAAAGTCCGTTTCCCATGTCCTGACGCGGCTTATAGGCAAGCCATAACTGTGTCCATCTACCGGTTTCTCTCATATAAATCTCCTTTCGTCATGTGATATAAACTGATATTGTCTGTTTTATGTAAACCTGTTGGTAGAATTATGTAAACCCAATCGGCAGAAGCCAGATTTATGTAAACCAATCTTGGAATAAAAAAAATCAAGCAGAACGATAAGCCGGGTTATGTCGCGGACGATCATCTATCTAGGATCACCGTTGCCGATGACCTCAAGCGACCTACCTGAAAGCAGATCGGGCCGATCTGTCGCTTTCTGTTTGGTCTTGCTCCGGATGGGGTTTACACAGCCCTCCCCGTTACCGGGGAAGCGGTAGTCTCTTACACTGCCATTCCACCCTTACCCGGAGCTTCGCGAAACTCCCGAGAATCCTTACGTGATTCTCCGTTGAGCGCTTCGCGAAACTCCGGGCGGTTTCTTTTCTGTTGCACTGGCCTTGGAGTCGCCTCCACCGGATGTTATCCGGCATCCTGCCCTGTGGAGCCCGGACTTTCCTCACCTGCGCATAGCGCAGCCGCGATCGTCTGTTCTACTTGATATTTTTTATGATCTTATACGTCGAAGCAGCTCCCTCCCACGAATTCCCGGCACAGGGAATTGTTCGGCAGCGCCTCGCTGCTGACGCCCAGGAAATACTCTAAGAATTTCAACAGCCGCTTGGCTTCATGGTATTCGGGCTCGCCGCGCTTGATACTGAACAGGAGCGGTTCCGCATACTGTTTGATAACCGACAATTCATAGATCATGGCGGAATTGAACATGGCGTCCGCTTCCTCCTGGAACGGGAATATGTACTTCTCTTCGCCCCGTCTGACCGACGGCCACATATGAATCGTCTTTTTCGCCGATGTCCCGCGCGTCCTCGCATCCCTCACCATCCGGCGCAGGAGCCTTCCGTCCGTGGTAGGGATCCTGTTGTGCTCATCGATATTCAAACAGGTAAGCGCGCTGATATAGATCTTGTATTTACTCTTGGCCGGAAGAGAATGGGACATCTTCTCATTGAGCCCGTGGATTCCCTCGATCACAAGGATATCATCCGCCTCCAGCTTCGTCACCTTACCGCTGTATTCCCTCTTGCCGGTCTTGAAATTAAAAGTCGGAAGCTGTACTTCCTCTCCGGCTAAGAGCGCGCACATATCCCGATTGAACTGTTCCACATCCAGCGCTTCCAGACATTCAAAATCCGGATTGCCGTTCTCGTCAAGCGGCGTGTCGTCGTGATTCAGATAATAGTTGTCCAGCCCGATCGGATGCGGCTTTAATCCGTAGCTTCTAAGCTGTATGGACAGCCGGTGCGAGAAAGTCGTCTTACCCGAGGACGACGGCCCGGCGATCATGACAAATTTCACATCTTCCCGCCTTGCGATATCCCTGGCGATCTCCCCGATCCTGCGTTCCTGAAGCGCTTCCTGCACCAGGATCAGATCGGAAATATTTCCTTCGCAGATCCGGTCGTTTAAATCGCCCACCGTATCGATCCCCATCTCCTCGCCCCACTCATTCGTGATCATAAGAGTCTGGAACAGCTTTTTCTTCGGTACAAACTCCGGCAGAGTCTCCGGATCTTCCTTTTCCGGGAGCAGCAGGATCATGCCGCTCTCGTACGGGAACAGGTCAAAGCATTTGATATATCCCGTATTCGGCAGCATATAGCCATAGTAATAATCGTAATAATCGCCCAGACAGTATACATTGATATTGGAGCTTCTCCGATACCGGAAAAGAGAGACCTTGTCTTTCATGCCAAGCTCATTGAAAAGCGCCACCGCATCATCCGCGTGATAGGCTTTCTTCGTCACGGGGAGATGGTTGTCGATCAGCTCGTTCATGCGCTCCTTCACTTTTTCTATCATATCGGGCGACAGCTTCAGACCGTTTTTAAAGCTGCAGAAATATCCGGGGCCGATAGTAAACTCCACCTTGACATTGACCGCCGCATCCATTCCCGCCACATCCTTGACCGCCTTCATCATCAACATGATGGCTGACCGCACATAGGTCTTATGACCTATCACATCCGCATAGGTAATAAACTCAAGCTCACAGTCCTTATTCAGGCGTTTCATAAGCTCCTGTATCTTGCCGTTCACCACCACAAGCGCGATCTGGCTGTCATAATCCCTCTGATACTGTTCGGCAATGAGCTGATACTGAATGCCCTCCTCAAAATACTTGTCTTCTCCGTTGATCTTCACCGTAACCATAGAAACTGCCTCCTTTCCGCCTGCGCTTTTATTCCGTCCGTCCGGGCATCGCCGCAAGCGCCGTCCGGCAATCGGCAAGCAGGGCCGATATTTCTTCATATCTGCGTAAGCGCCTGCCATCGGTCATCCCTTCGGCCGACAGACGGCTTTGTATCTCTTCGTATTTCTTCTCTTCACGTTTCAGATAGACCGCCAGCGTCTCATTCCCGCCTGCCAGCAGGAGCGGACCATATCTGTCGCATATCCTGTCCGGCACCGCCTGATGCACATCTTTACCGCAGACGGCAGTATACGCGCCGGCGCCTGTCACCACGCCGCGATCTGTACCGCCGCCCGCCGCATTTTGCGGCACAACGCGCATCATAGGGTAAAACTTGCCGTCCTCTTCTATCATATTCTCGTCGATCACGCAATATCCCCGCCCGCGAAGCCATGCCCGGAACCGTTCGAGCTCCGACTGGGGCTGCAGGATCAGCTCCCGGAAGGACGCCGTCTTTTCCGGAGCACCGGAAAGGATCCGCATGATCAGGTTTCCGCCCATTCCGGCACAGATCAGGCTGTCCGCCTCACCGATAGTATAGTTATGTAAACCATCCGACAATCTTGTCTCGATCCTGTCATCCAGGCCCCGCTCCGCAACGTGTTCCTTTGCCGCGCCTAACGGTCCCTGCCTGACGTCCATTGCCAGCACATACGGGCTTCTGTCATGCTCCGCCAGATAGATCGGCACAAACCCGTGATCACAGCCTACGTCGCACACCCTGCTCCCGGCCGTTACCATGTCCGCCACAGCCTGAAGACGTTTCGACAATATCACTTTTCCCATCAATCGAGATAATCCTTCAGCTTGCGGCTCCTGCTGGGATGCCTCAGCTTGCGCAGCGCCTTCGCCTCGATCTGACGGATACGCTCACGCGTCACATTAAATTCCTTACCCACTTCCTCCAATGTCCTTGCACGGCCGTCATCCAGACCGAAGCGGAGCCGCAGCACCTTCTGTTCCCTCTCCGTCAGAGTTCCCAACACCTCCACCAGCTGTTCCTTTAACAGGGTAAAAGCCGCCGCATCCGCCGGCACCGGCACATTGTCATCC
>CANQIJ010000164.1 GCA_947624025.1 uncultured Lachnospiraceae bacterium
TTACCTTCCGCCACCAGGACGGTGGACTTCTTCTCACCTTCCGCACGAAGGATCGCTTCACGTCTCTCACGTTCCGCTTTCATCTGTTTCTCCATGGCGTCCTGAATAGCCGCCGGAGGAATGATATTCTTAAGCTCTACACGATTGACCTTGATGCCCCAGGGATCTGTCGCGATATCCAACGACGCCCTCATCTTGGTGTTGATGACCTCTCGGGATGTGAGCGTCTGGTCAAGCTCCATCTCACCGATGATATTACGAAGCGTTGTCGCCGTCAGGTTCTCGATCGCCATGATCGGATTCTCCACGCCGTACGCAAACAGCTTGGGGTCCGTGATCTGGAAGAATACGACCGTATCGATCCTCATGGTTACGTTATCCTTGGTGATCACCGGCTGCGGTGCGAAATCCACGACCTGCTCCTTTAAGATCACTCTTTTGGCAACCTTATCGATAAAGGGCACCTTGATGTGAAGCCCTACGGACCATGTCTGCTGGTATGCGCCCAGCCGCTCCACAACATAGGCATGCGCCTGCGGAACGATCTTAATGCAGGACAGCGCTATGATCACGATCAAAATCAAAACAACAACCAATGCAATAATTCCACCCATTTTTATACCTCTTTTCTTTCTTCCACAACCAGCTTGACGCCGTTGATCGCAAGTACGGTAGTGACTGTACCGACCGGCAGCGTCACACCGTCTGTTTTCGTTCTCGCCGACCACTCCATGCCGCCCACATTGACCTGTCCGATCCCCTGCAGATTGTCGATCTCACTGATCACGATCGCCTGACGGCCCACCAGACTCTCCGCATTGGTCCTGACTCTGTCCTTGTTAAAATATTTGACAGCCAGCGGTCTTGTAAAAAACAGCAGCAGAACGGACACCGCAAGAAAAACAATGACCTGAAGGGTAAACGGTGCATGAAAGAACGATACGATCGCCGCCGCCAGAGCGCCTCCCGCAAACCATACAGTCGTAAGCCCCATGGTAAGCAGCTCTATGACTACCAGCACTACGAGGATCACCAGCCATAACACAGTCATGTTGATATCGGCCATCAGCCATCACTCCTTTTCGCCGTTCCGGACCCTGCACAGAATACAGACTCCGCGCAGCATATACACATAACATATATGTAGCTGCTTCACAGGTCGTTCCACAGCTACATAAAAAGCTATATTATATTTTACTATATCGTTCCCCGGCTGACAAGTGAAATTATTGCCAAAGCCGGACGGCCTGCACCTACCAGAACACCTGGTTATCGATCAGGATACCGTCATGATTTCCCGCCCGTCTGAAGTGAGTCGCGCTGCCAACGTTCGTCTCGCCGTTAATAGCCGCCTGCGCCGCCTCGTAACATCCCGCCGAGAAATTGCCGCTCGTATAGACGCGCGCCACCTTGCCGTTCAGGGCAGGCGTAAACTGTCCCGATGCAAAGATAACGCCGGAGATCGTATCCGGATATGCGCCGCTCCTGACACGGTTCATAACGACCGCGCCCACCGCCAGCTTACCGTTGTAGGTCTCGCTGCCCGCCTCACAGTGGATCAACGCCGCCAGAAGTCTCAGATCATCGCCGCCGACAATGACTGCGCCCTGGTTGGCAGTCAGCTTCGCCCGGCGCTCCTCCTCTTCTCTCTGTCTGATCGCCGCCAATGTCTCTCCTGCATCGATGTGGAAATCCACATCGACAAACTCCGTCGAGACATATCCCGTTTCGTCCTGATAATCCACGCTGATCCAGTCGTCATTGACAAAGTCGATGATCTCAAGCTCGTCATCAGCCGTCAGAAGTCCGATCACACTGGCGTCTTTGTTCGGCGCCTCACGCACACGCAGCGTCTCCGTTTCTATCGTGACGATCAGGTTTCCGACATCGTCGGCCATCGCCTCCGCCTCGTCGCCGAACAGAAGATACTCATCGCTCGCCCATCCGATCAGATCGCCGCTCTTTAACCTGGTCCAGCCGTCTTTACGTTCTAATATCCTGCCCCCGCAGTCCTTGTATAGTACTCCGACCTTATCGGAATCCTCGCTTGCCTCCGCCCTGACGTTCATCACCTGCTGCACATTGACCATCACAAGATCGGATTCCTTTTCCTCCGTTTTCCGGGAAGTATCCGATGATTTCGTCAGCCCCGCCACAGCTTCCTGGCCGGTCCCCGCCGACGGATCGATGATCTGCGCTATGCCGGCGTTAAAAGGAACCGCCTTTTCACTTGTTTCAACCGCCTCAGCATCCAGACGAAATACTCCGGATAAGATCAGACAAAGAAATAAGGCTGCATACAGAATAGCCATACCTCTGCCTTTAAGCATAGAAGTAACCTCCCTTATTATCCCCAACAACATATTTTAACATATTTTATAACACAAATATTACAAAATTGTTAAATTCAAGTTTGGATAATTTTAGCAAAACACCTATTCTTTGTCAAGTTTATGCAGCCTGTCCCATTTTTATGCCTGTATTTCAGCTGTTTTACAGTCTGTTCGACTGCTCCACAGTCGCCAGAAGCGCGTCCATCACTGCGCCGCGCATCCCTCTCTCTTCCAGAACACGGATGCCCTGTATGGTCGTACCGCCCGGAGAGCACACCATATCCTTCAGCAAGGCGGGATGTTTGCCGCTTTCCAGCACCAGCTTCGCCGAACCGTACACAGCCTGGGCAGCGAATTCATAGGCCTGTTTTCTGGGCATCCCCGCCGCGACCGCCGCATCCGCCATCGCTTCGATAAACAGGAACACATACGCCGGAGAACTGCCGCTGACGGCGCCCACCGCATTCATGAGATGCTCCGGTACAAGCTGCGCCTTGCCGAAGCTCTCCATCAGCCTGAGACTGTAGCGTATGTCTTCCTGACTGACCCTGTCATTGGCACAGACACCCGTACAGCCTTCCCCCACTAACGCCGGCGTATTCGGCATACAGCGGACCAGCTTGACCGGTTTGGCAAAAGCGTTCCCGAGCCACTCCAGCGTCTTGCCTGCCGCAATGCTGATGATCAGCGTATCCGTCGATACATGGCCGCGTATTTCTTCAATGACCTCCTGCAGGTACTGGGGCTTGACGGCAAGGATCAGCACATCGGACGCCTCTGCGACCGCCGCGTTCGTGTCCGCGATCTCTATCCCGTAAGCAGAGCGTACCGCTTCCTTCGTCTCCCTGCTCTTAGCGTTTCCGATGATGTCCGCCGGCGCAACGATCTGATCCTTCAGCATACCGCCGATCATTGCCTTTGCCATATTTCCCAGTCCGATAAAGCCTGTTTTCATATCGTTCCTCCATTTCCTCTTCGCTGCCTGTACGCCTCATACATGAGGATCGAAGACGCCACCGCCGCATTCAGGGATTCCACTTTTCCCTCCATCGGGATCCTGATCCGTTTGTCCGCGTGACCGGCCGTTTCTTCCCTCAGACCGTTTGCCTCGTTTCCGATCAGAAAAGCGGTTCCGCAGCGGTAGTCGCATACATCGTAATCGTCTTTTCCCTCCAGATGCGCCGCATAAACATTGATATGATGTTTTCTCAGAAGATCCGCCGTACCGCACAGATCGTCCGTATAGAGAAAGGGAACTCTGTATACGGACCCCATCGTGGAACGGATCGTCTTGGGATTGTAAAGATCCACGGTCCGGCCGCTCATGATGATGCCGGTAACTCCCGCACCCTCACCTGCGCGGAAGATCGTTCCCAGATTGCCCGGGTCCTGCAGATCCTCCAGCATCATAAACATCGCCCTGCCATCTCTGTCCGCAGACACGAGAAGCTCCTCCAGCCGATAGTGAAACTGCCGGATAAGGCACAGGATCCCCTGGGGAGTCTTCGTATCGCACATTCTGTCGAACACATCATCCGCGACGGTCTCGACCGGCAGACGGTCCAGCTTATCTCCGTACAGGCGGCGCAGACCGTCCTGTGCCCTCTGTGCCAGGTATACCTTGTATATCCGTTCCTCAGGCGCTTCCTCAAACATCCTGACACCCTCAGCCACAAAAAGATCCTGCGCGTTGCGCGCCTTTGCCTTCTGATTCAGTTGTATGACTTCCCTTACGGATCTGTTGCTGCAGCTTGTTATCATGAGCTCTTTCCCTGTATTGCAGTATATGTGCCATGCGCACCGCAGTGGCAGCGCAACCGCTTTTTATATATTATGTAAACCTATGTGTCGCTTGCCTGCCCGCACCGATACCCGGGACGCAAATAATTCCCCGCAAGCAGTCATCTGCGGGGAATTATCACAGCCTCTCCAATCAAAGTGCGAGTATCCTCGCCACCTCATACTCATATTCGTTAATGCCCTTCTGCATGTTAAGAGCCTCCTCAATATCGAAATCAAGGAACTCTCCATGCTGATAGCCAACCACCCTGTTAGATTTGCCTTCACACATGATATCCGCCGCATATGCCCCCATAACGGAAGCGTAATAGCGGTCTTTACAGGTCGGTGAACCGCCTCGCTGCATATAACCTAAGATGGTTGCCCTCGTCTCCATGCCGGTAGCCGCCTCAATACGCCTTGCCATAGAAGTCGAATGCCCGATCCCCTCGGCATTGATGATGATATGATGGGTCTTGCCGCGTTTTCTGCTGGCAATGATATTATTGATGATCTCCTGCTCATTATAATCGTATTTTTCGGGGAGAAGAATATCTTCGGCGCCGTTGGCAATACCGCACCAAAGCGCAATATAGCCTGCATTCCTTCCCATTACTTCAATGATACTGCACCGTTCATGGGATGAGGAAGTATCCCTGATCTTATCTATTGCCTGCATCGCGGTATTGACCGCCGTATCAAACCCTATGGTATATTCCGTACATGCGATATCGAGATCGATCGTTCCGGGAATTCCTATGGTATTAATGCCGTGTCTGGCGAGCGCCTGTGCGCCGCGGTACGAGCCGTCGCCACCTATGACGATCAGACCGTCGATCCCATGTTTACGGCATATATCTGCGCCCTTCTTCTGTCCTTCTTCTGTCTTAAACTCCGGGCATCTGGCAGTACCTAGGATCGTTCCGCCCTGCTGGATCGTATCGGACACCGACCATCTCTGCATATCTATGATCTCTTCATTCAAAAGGCCCCGATAGCCTTTCTTGATTCCCTTAACGGTTACGCCGTTTGCTAATGCTTTCCTGACAACCGCACGGATAGCTGCATTCATGCCGGGGGCATCACCGCCGCTTGTCAGAACGCCTATCGTTTTGATCTGTTTTGCCATATCAGCCTTCATCCCCTTCTGTGCTGTTTTCTATCTGTATTCTACTCTAATCAGATACGCATTTCAATATTTTTTCACGAATTAGACTACCCTGATGTTATCTGCTCCGTACAGTCTTGAAAGATCCTCGACCAGTTTTTCGTCCGCGCACACGTTCCGGTTGGCGGGCAGCGTACGCTTTGATTTCGGATTCTCCACATAGATGATCACGCTGTCTTTACCCTCCGAGAACCGCAGCGCATCGTCCAGTTCTTCTTTATGACTCTCATACGCCTCTTTCGTGGCAAACTTGATCCACAG
>CANQIJ010000165.1 GCA_947624025.1 uncultured Lachnospiraceae bacterium
ACTTTGAATTTTTTAAATGTCCATTTCGTATATTTCTCCACACGGAAATTGTATCAAAGCTTGAAATATGGTACAATTGAAGCAGGCTCAGCAGCCTGCTTCCCGAGAATTGCTCCGCAATTCTCCCTGATGCTGCCAAGGATTACAGCATCTGTGATATGATATACGTCGAAGCAGGCTCGGCAGCCTGCTTCCCGAGAATTGCTTTGCAATTTTTGGGAAATGTTTTACGGTACTGGCATAAGAGAAGATGGATCGGGGTTTTAGGGAGGAGAGTGTATGCAGAAGACAGCAGAGAGACTGGCGTTTTTGGCGCTGACGATTTTCTTGATCGGCATAATGACTGCATGTGGTGTTTCTTCCGATTCGGCGGAGGGAGAAAAAGTCATCAATATCGGAGTGACCGACAGCCTTGGCAGTATCAACCCTTTTGCGATCGACCAGACAGAGATCAGTAAATATGCGATAGATCTGATGTTCCTCCCGCTGGTAGAACTGGACAAGGATATGCATTTTCAGGGTATGCTGGCGGATTCGGTCACCACAGAGGACAGGATACATTTTACCGTACATATCAACGATGCCGCAATGTGGTCGGACGGCACTCCGGTCACGGCCTATGATGTGGAGTATTCCGTGCTGCGCTATGCCAGCCCGGTCGTGGGGAATACGACTTTATTCCTGAATGTGTTTGAAGGTACGGACGATACGACGGGTTATGTGGAAGAGGGAGCGGACTCCGTTTTCGGCCTGACGGTGCTGGATGACAAGACGATACAGTTTACCACCAAGTCTCCGATGTCATTGACAACCTTCCAAAACAGCTACGGCAGGTATTTACATATTTTGCCTAAGCATGTGATCGAGAAGTTCGGTGAGGACGAACTGACGTCAAACGGCTGGTTCGATCAGCCGGATGTCATCGACGGCCCTTATTTTCTGGTCGATTATGATCTGAAGGATCATATTTCCTATGCGGCGAATCCGGATTACTGGAAGGGCGCTCCCAAGATCGACAGACTGAACATTGAGATCATAGACGGGAGCCAGATCTATTCTGCGCTGCAATCGGGCAGGATCGATATCACACACCACACGTTGACTACGATCCCGCAGGAGGATTATGAGAGTATAGAAAGGCTCGACAATGTAAATGTGATCTATGGTATGCCTGTAACGATGCAGTCTGCCTTTATCCAGACTGCCAATATTCCGGACGCGAGAGTGCGCCAGGCAATGCTGTATGCCATTGACAGGCAGCAGCTGGTGGATCGGCTGCTCAAGGGACACGGTGAAGTTTCCGACGGGTTTTTGACATCCGTAAGTCCGTATTATGACGAGTCTCTTGAACCGGTAGAGTTTGACCCGGAGAAAGCGCGGGCGCTGCTGGAGGATGCGGGATGGGACAGCACACGGGTCCTCAGGTTCTATGTCAATTCCGGCGACCACACTTTTGTAAGCGGTGCGCGCGCTATTGCGGAGCAATGGGCAGAGGTTGGTATCAATGTCAGGATCATAGAAGCGGATCTGACTGAGCTGATGGCGATGGCGGGAACGAGCGACTATGACATTATGGCGGTACAGTATACTTGTGCTCCGATCGATCCTTATCCGGATGTGGCATGGCTTTTAAACGGTGAGGGAAGCTGGACGGGATATTATGACCGGGAGATCATGGATGATCTGGAAGCGGCGCAGCGATCAGATGATATAGCCGATATCAGGGAGCTGTATTCCGATATTGACCGCAGGCTGCAGCAGGAGGTTCCGATGTTTTCCGTCTATGTCATCAGCGGACAGGGGGCGGTGAATAAGCGCGTGATCGGCGCAGAACCGTGTACATATGGATTTTTTAACGATGTACAGAACTGGGATGTGAAGCAGTGATGCCGCACTATTCTTTGGTAAAATATTTTGCGTATTTGCCGTCATCCGCATCAAAGAAGCAGAATCCGACTATACCGCGTCCGGTGTGGGCGCCGATGGCACAGCCGACCACGGAAATAAGCGTCTCCTTCGGATGAAAGGTTGACTGGACCATCTTGTTGACAAAATCTAAAGATTCCCGGTCTTCCCCGTGACAGAGCGCTATCGTTTGATCCTCCAGATGATATCCGGTCTCCTTGGCATATTCAATAAGATAGCGGAGCGATTTTTTGCGTCCGCGAACGGTCTTGATCACTGACAGCGCACCGATGTCGTTGACGATCAGAACGGGCTTCATGTCCAGAGTTTCAGCCAGAGTACCCTTCAGCTTGGTGAGCCGGCCTCCCTTGATCAGATAAGCGAGTGTCTGTACCGTAAAGACATGCTTAATATGGTAGATATAATAATCCGCCGCTTCTATCAGCTCTTCTTTTGACGCGCCCTTTTCCAGCATTGTGACAAGCTTATACACTAACAGGCCGAACCCGGCGGACGCGCACTTGGAGTCGATGATCGTCAGGTCAAAATCGGGATAATCCTCCTGAATATTGGCAAACGCGATATTGGCCGCATTGTAGGTTCCGGCGATCCCTGTGGAAAAACACAGATAGATGACGCTGTCCCCCGCCTTCGCATAGGGAAGGAACGCTTCCGTAAACATAGCCGGATTGATATGATAGGTTGTAACGTTGCGCTTGATATCGTCCAATATGTTATAAAATTCTCCGGTATGGATCGTTGCCCCGTCAAAGTAATCCACATCGTCTATTACGACGGGGGTAGGGATCACATGCAGCTTGTGCAATTCTATATATGCTGCAGGCAGATCGCTTGCAGAGTCCGTTATAATATGAAGCATAAAAATCTTCCATTCCGGAGCGTTTATGCAATGGAACGGTGAAGGATCCGCAAAAGCGATCCCGCACGAACCGCCGGGGCCTGTTTGTGACGCTCCCTCACAAAGAGCCCGATGAACGGTCATCCCGTCAATGGTTTCCACGGATTATCTGTTTCTGTATTCCTGTCTGTAAAAAGATATCCTTTTATATGATAATAGAATAAAAAACAATTTGCAAGGTTAAAATATTGCCCGGCAAATATTGCCCACTTAAATTTAGTTGACATAATGAAACCCCATGTAGTATAGTTGTGTTGACATAATGCAAAATTATGGTAAATCAATATCCTGTTTTGGGGAAAATATACGTTAGTTAAGAGGAAGCCTGGTGCAGATGAGATTCAAAAGAGGAAAAAAACCCCTGATAAAAATATTGACATGGCTGTCAGTTTTGAGTCTGCTGTTGTGTCAGTCTGTGGGAAGCCTGGCGGCGGAGAGGGATCAGCAGTCAGCGGAAGGTGCGGACACACAGCAGAAGGCGGAGTCCGCCGGTTTGCAGGATGAGTCTGCCTATGAGACTGAGGAGAAATCCGATCAGGAGACAGAAGCTTCGTCGGTCACGGCAGAGACTCCGGCAAAGGATGCCCGGCAGCAGATAGAAAGCATTGAAGAGGCCCGGGAAGATCTGGCGAAGATCACGGAGCATAAGAGCATTCTCGCACTCGTTTATCTGTGTGATACATATGATGTTAAGGCGGCTCCGTCTAAAAGCGCCGACAACGTGATATCGGTAGAGTGCGGCCAGTCGGTGCAGATTGGCGGTGTTGAGCTGGATGCTGAGGGCAATGCGTGGTACAGGGTCGCGCTCTACTGTCAGGACAGGCAGTATGAGGGTTATGTCGAGAAGCAGTATCTTGCGACCTCGGATGAGGAGCTTCTTGAGTGGACGGAAGAGTATGCGGCCAAGGAGCAGACCGCAAACGGCGGAATAAAGCTGATGTCGGCAGAGGCAGTTACTTATCCCGATGTCGAACAGTTCCCGGCATCCTATCAGAATGCTCTCCTTGCGTTAAAAAAGAAATATCCGAATTGGATCTTTGTCAAAATGGAGACCAATTTAAAATTTAATACTGCGGTTGCCAATGAACTCGGAAATAAGAGCTGGATCAGCAGCTCCAAGCCGGATTCCTGGAAGAACGGTGCGGCGCAGCAGAGCGGATGGAGCTATGCATCCGAAGGGATCCTGCGCTACTATATGGATCCCAGGAATTTCCTGACAGAATCCTCTATTTTTCAGTTTGAACAACTGACATACAACGCGTCTTATCACACGGAGAGCGCGGTTGCGGCGCTTGCGGCCAACTCCTTCATGTCGGGAAGCATTCCCGATGAGGGCATGACTTATGCACAGGCCTTTACCGGGATCGGAGAAGAATTGAAGGTCAGTCCGTTTCATCTGACCTCCAGAGTGCTGCAGGAACAGGGCAGCAAAGGCACGTCGCCGCTTATTTCCGGAAAATACAGCGGCTTCGAGGGCTACTACAATTATTTTAATGTAGGGGCTTACGGGAAAGACAGTGAACTGATCATCCGTGGGCTGACCGAGGCGAAGAACAGAGGATGGGATACCAGATACAAGTCGTTAAAGGGCGGCGCGGAAGTCATTGGCAGGGATTATATCAGGAGAGGGCAGGATACGCTGTATCTGCAGAAATTCAACGTAACCTCAAACAATACCTATAATCATCAGTATATGCAGAATATCATGGCGCCTGAATCGGAGGCTCCCTCTATCAAAAAGGCATATGCGGATACCGGCTCTTTGGACCATAGCTTTGTGTTTAAGATTCCGGTGTACAGCGGTATGCCTGCTTCGGCATGTCCGAAACCGGATTCCACGGATAAGCTCACATTAAATAAAACCTCGATAGACAGTCTGGCAGTAGACGGAACGGTTCAGCTCATTCCCTATGTGAACAGCTCCAAGGTCGACAGTCTGAAGGGAATGACATTTACAAGCAGTAAACCCGAAGTCGCAACGGTGGATGAGAAGGGCGTCGTCAAGGCGATCCTTCCGGGAACCGCAACGATCACCTGCTCCAGAAGCGGCGCATCGGACACATCCTGCAGCGTAAAAGTCGTGAAGGCGGAGCCTGCTGTGGATACGCCGATCCTCTCTCCGACCGTCTACAAGTCCGGCCTGAAGCTGGCGGATATCGGCCTGCCGGCGGGCTGGTCATGGAAGGACGGAAAAAAGCTGCTGACAGCGGGTACTTTCTCTTATCCGGCGGTGTATACGCCGGAGGATACGGCTAAATATCTGACGGTGACCAGGCAGATCGGGATCAAGGTGTCTCAGGCGGTTGCCGAATGTGATGTGCCGGAAAACCTGACGGCAAAGACAGGCAGCAAACTGGGGAGCATTGCCCTGCCTGACGGATTCCGGTGGGAGAGCGATACCGAGACGATACTGGACAAGGCGGGTGAGCAGACGTTCTATTTGTCATATTACCCGAAGGATAAGAATTATTTTGAGCTTCTTCACATTCCGGTTGTAGTGAAAGTGGTAAATGAGAAAGAGAAGCCGGAAGAATCTGATGATCAGAACGAGCCGCTTCCTGATATAGGCGGCGGTGATAACGGCAAAGAAAAGGACTCCGGCAGCGGTTCCGGCGGCGGCACGGGCGGCGACAACGGCAAAGAAAAGGACTCCGGCAGCGGTTCCGGCAGCGGCACGGGCGGCGATAAC
>CANQIJ010000166.1 GCA_947624025.1 uncultured Lachnospiraceae bacterium
TTCTTGTACCCTTTTTTACTGGTTTTGGGGTTATTTCTTTTTCAATTTACTCTTGACATATCACCAAATTGCTTTCCCATCTGCCAAACTGTCTGGACATTTATTGAACCGAAAAAGCAATTACTTCACTGTCGCTGATCGTATCGTATGTATCCGCATTATATATATGAAATTTTAATTCTATATCTCTGACCGAATCTATCCCGTTTTGCTCCAGATCACTCTCAAAAATCGTAATGTCATCAATGGCCTTTTTTCCATCATACACTGTTGTAGCAAAAAAAGGAGTCATCATATAACCATTAACCGACATATCATCCACAGATATCCCCACGTTCGTCCCCGATGTATTTTCGCAATAAAGAAGCACAGCCGTACCCCAGAAGCTGTTTTCATCCACTGCTTTTCCGACAATCCTTATACCGCCCTCATTGTACAGTTCTTCTCCCGCGTCATCGGGTGTTGTGTCCATGTCCAGATATCCGGAAGTCTGAATAGTCACACAGTCTGAATTAAACAGTGTATCGTATGTAGATGAATCATATACATGAAAATAAATCTCCACTTTTCCAACCGTGTCAATCCCCGCCGCTTTCAATTCTGAATTAAACAGATCTATCGTATCATATACCTTCTTACCTGCTGCCACCTCAGCCACAAACAGATCTGAAATCATATAGTCATTGACAATCAAGGCATTGCATCCAACAGTCACATCCTTGTCCGCATTATTTTCTATCAACACCTTGATCCCGTCTCCCCAAATGTTGTCCGCAACATATTCCTGTGCCGTGATCACGATATCATCCTGATCTATCAGTGTCTGTTCTGCGATCGTAACGGATGCAGTGTCTCCTGCCACTTCTTTTCCACTTCCGTCTGCCGTATCTACGTCCTGCTCTTTCCTGCTGTCGTCTGCCGTGCCATCCGTATAGATTGCGACATCCTGCGTCGATACATTCTCCGATCCGCTATCTTGTGTTGTCACAATCCCTCGTGCCCTTCCGAAATCAGCCGAACATCCGTTAAATACCGCTGCGGCAATCAGCAGGCACGATATCGCTGTTGGTATTTTTCTTTTCTTCACTATTTTCCCTCCTGTCAAATGCTTCATTAATATATTTACTCCTGCATCCCGCTTGTTTTCAACGGCTTCATTTTATTCTTCTTTAACAATGCGTTTACCTCAATAATACTCCCCGGACGTTCGTTAAAAATAATCATCAGCAAGGCGTCTCTCGGTATCTTGGCATACAACTGCGGCATTTCATATTTTTTGAGCGCTTCCTGCGTCTCTTCAAGGGAAAATTCCGCAGCATAGCAGATGCGCAATATGACATCTCTTTGACGAGTCCGCTTTTCACCAGATAATAATTTATACCCATACCGTTCCGGAATATCTGCCTTCAAAAATACGTTCTGCTGTGTCAGTGCCTTTTGTTTCAGCAGATCTTTGACATAATTAGAAAAAGTATCAAAACCTTTCAGCATACTATTGCTGTTTTCTTTATAAAAAGCTTCAAAATCCCTGCTGTGTGTACTTCCAAGTACATTTTCAAGCTCCTGCGTACTTTTTTCGTTCATATCCTGCCTCCAATCTGATATAATAAGCGCAGAGTCAGCACTCTGCACTTAGAGAATTGCTTGGCAATTCTCCCTAAGTGGTTTACGGTGTTGGCATCAGAGAATATGATATAATATGCGCAGACCCAGCGGTCTGCGCTAAGAGAATTGCTCCGCAATTCTCCCGAAATGGTTTACGGTACTGGCATCAGAGAATATGATATAATATCCACGAAGGCAATGGGCAGTATGAAGATGCCGTCTGGCAAAATGGCTGCCTGCAAACAATTTTGTCAAAAGTTAATATCTATCCAGAGGAAGTGAGACAATGGGCTGTACAGACAATATGTCCTATTATAAAACAATAGCTGAAATAAACGAATCCCACCATGTCACCTTGGTACAACATGAAAACACCGGAAAAATATATGTAAAAAAAGTCCTCAACGTATACAATATGCAGATATATCAATATCTGCAAGAGCATCACATATGTGGCATTCCCCGCATCATCGATCTGTACGAAGACAAAAACAGCCATTGTCTATCCGTTATAGAAGAATATATTTCCGGTAAACCGCTTCAAGAGATAATCGATAACCGAGAAATCACTTTTTCATCCATCGTTCACTATGCCCTTGAATTATGCACAATTCTTGAACAGCTGCACACAAATAATCCACCGATCATCCATCGGGATATCAAGCCTTCAAACATCATAGTCACCTGCTGCGGACATATCATGCTATTGGATTTTAATGCTGCAAAATACTACAGCGAAAACCGTTCAGCCGACACTGTATTGTTAGGCACTCAAGGCTATGCCGCGCCGGAGCAATACGGTTTTGGAGCCTCCGCACCGCAGACTGATATCTATGCATTAGGTATTCTCCTTAGAGAAATGGCAAATACACTTCCAAAGCCTGTCAGTCAGTTAAATCACATCATCAACCAATGTACGCAGCTCGATCCTGCCAGGCGATACAGATCGGCATCAGATCTTAAGGAGGCTCTGTGCCAGATGGTGAAAGTATCCGCCGATGTTACGGTTCCGAAAGATACTCGACATGCTTTTCTTCCACCCGGATTCAGGACTAAAACACCCTGGAAGATGTTTGTGGCCACATCAATATACATCATATCAGGGTGGTTATCACTGACCCTGGATATCCAAGCTGTCAACAGCAAAGTACTGTGGCTGGAACGGCTCTTCTGCCTGATCATAATACTGGCTGTCGTGTTTTTTACCTGTAACTACAGAAATATACAATATAATCTGCCTCTATGCAGACATCCAAACCGTATTCTGCACTGTGTCGGGATCATGATCTGGAACTTTATAATCATTATCATTTTACTCACATTTATGACCATGATTGAATCGACACTTTTTAGCTGATGCTGCTATTATAACATTGATCGATCCTGTATGTTGCCACCGCAACGGTGGCAATTTTTTTTGAATGGAAATCAAAACAGAATTTTGCGTCAAATATATGATAAGACAAAAAAAGCGCAGTACCGCTCTTTGTCAATACTGCGCCCTAATCTTTTTGTCGTTTGTTCCGCCTGCCGCCGATGGCCTACGCCCTGTCTTCCGCTTCCACAGCTCCAAGAGCCGCGGCGATCACCTTATCCATATCGTAATATTGATACTGTCCCAGCCGGCCGCCGAAGAGAATATACGGCCTTGCTTTGGCCAGATCCCGATACCGCTCGTACAACGTATTGTTGTGTGTATCATTCATGGGATAATAAGGCTCATCGCCCTCGTGCCATTCTGCAGGATACTCCCTGGTGATGACGGTGCCCTTCTGCGTACCGAACTCAAAATGCTTATGCTCGATCACCCTCGTATAGGGAACTTCCCTCTCGGTATAATTCACCACGGCATTCCCCTGATAATTGTCGCACTCCGGCATTTCCTGCGTTTCAAACCGCAGGGAGCGGTATTCCAGATGACCCAGCCTGTAATCAAAATACTCATCGATCATACCGGTATAGACCACCTTGCGGTAAGTGTTTCCCGCCGCGTCAGCAACCTCGACCCCATCCTTCGTCTTCTGTTCCCTTGCGAAATCCTGGTAGGCAGTTCCCGTCCTGACCTCGATCCCCTCGAGCATCTTGTCTACCATAGCGGTATAACCGCCGGCCGGGATCCCCTGGTAGCGGTCATTGAAATAATTGTTATCATAGGTAAACCGCAGCGGAAGCCTGCGGATGATAAAGGCCGGCAGCTCCCTGCAGTCTCTGCCCCACTGCTTCTCGGTATAACCTTTGACCAGCTTCTCATACACATCCGTACCGACAAGCGACAGCGCCTGCTCCTCGAGATTCTGCGGGTCAGTGATATGAAGCTCTCTGATCTGCTCTGCGATCTTTGCCTTCGCCTCATCCGGCGTCACCACACCCCACATTCTGCTGAATGTATTCATATTAAAAGGGAGATTGTACAACTCTCCCTTGTAATACGCGATCGGCGAATTTATGTAGTGGTTAAACTCTGCAAATTCATTTACATAGTCCCAGATCTTCTTATCAGACGTGTGAAAAATATGGGCTCCATACTTATGCACATTGATCCCCATCACGGACTCTGTGTAAATATTGCCGGCAATATGCTCTCTTCTGTCGATCACAAGCACTTTCCTGCCCCGCCTGTGCATCTCCCGCGCAAAGACCGCGCCGAACAGACCGGCGCCCGCTATCAGATAATCATATTGCATCACTATTCCTCAACCGCCTTATACTTGTCTAACTGCGCGTAATCTTCCATCAATTCCAGCGCTTTCTTGCGTCCCGTCTTATTCAGCTTGATATAGTACTGCATCACACGGTTCTCCATGATCTTGCTGCCAAGTACGCTCTTCTGATTAAGCGGCGTGAAATCAACCGGATTCAGATTCAGTCTGTCACACATTCGGATCACGGTGCCATATGCCATACCCTCGATGCCTCTGTCTAAAGCGGTGACTAAGGTCGAATATGGAATTTCCATCTCGATCGCGAACTGTCTGACACTCTTGTACTGTTTCAAGATCTCTGCTTTAAGAATTTCTGCCTTCGTCATATTAGCCCTCCTTTTGTGCATACTGCTGAATTTCTCTTTCTTAGACAGCAGTATAACATAAACTTTCGAGAAAAGTAACCACAAACCCGACTTTTTAACGATATATCGTCAAAACTGGCATATTGCCGATTTTTCACCTGCCTTTTTTGTACAAAAAGTCTAGTACCTTGGTACTGCTCAGGTGCCTTTTTTACCCTATGGAAATATATACAGACCGTTCGGACAACCTCCTTATGACCGATCGAAAAAATATGTTATTGTCGTCCACAACAGAAAATGATAATATAATAAGTATGAAAAAAAGCACAGCGCAAAGATAAATCCCCGGGGATCGCCTTCGAGGCGCAGACCTGTGGGCAGACAATACAAGAGGTATCAGAATGCTTCCGATTTCGGTGTGTATGATCGCAAAAAATGAAGACAATCACATAGAAGAATGCTTAAAGCGGCTCAAGCCCTGCAAATTCGAGATCATTGTCGTGGATACCGGCTCTGTGGACAGAACCGTGGAGATCGCCCACAAATACACCGGTAAGGTTTTTCACTTTGCATGGTGTGACGACTTCTCCGCCGCAAGGAACTTTTCCATAGAACAGGCGGCTAACGACTGGGTACTGATCATCGACTGCGACGAGTATCTGGAGAACGTCAATCTGATGGAATTGGAGGAAGCCCTGGAGCGCAACAGCCGCAATGTCGGCATGATCATGCGCAACAATCCCTACAGCATACAGGGTGTCCGTTCCGTCATGTCAGAACGCATCGGCAGGCTGTTTAACCGCCGCTACTGCCATTATGAAGGGAACGTTCACGAGCAGGTGCGTACTCTGGACGGCAAAGAACCGGAGACCTT
>CANQIJ010000167.1 GCA_947624025.1 uncultured Lachnospiraceae bacterium
TCGCGCCCGTGAAACCTCTGCGCATGGCGGCGGAACTCTATGTACAGGTGTTTCGGAATATTCCGGGAGCGGCGCTCCTGATCTTCCTTGTATACGCGCTGCCTTATCTCGATATTGTGCTGTCCTACTATGTGTGCGTCCTCACGGCGATCACGCTGATCCCGTCCGCATTTTGTTCCGAATGTGACGATCGCGCCGAGAGATGTGCTGCGCGTCCCCAAAAAGGAGGCGCAGGAGGAGGCGATGCGGCTGTTGGAGAGAGTCGGTGTGGCCGACCAGGCGCGCAAAGTGCCTGCGCAGCTCTCCGGCGGGCAGAAACAGCGTGTCGCTATTGCGCGGGCTCTCGCTATGCACCCTAAGGCGATCCTGTTCGATGAGCCTACGAGTGCGCTCGATCCGGAGATGATCGGCGAAGTGCTGGATGTTATGACGGAGCTGGCGGGGGAAGGCATGACTATGGTTATCGTCACACATGAGATGAACTTTGCCAGACGGGTAGCGGACAGAGTGATCTTTATGGACGGCGGGAGTATTCTGGAGGAAAATACGCCGCAGGAGTTTTTCTCCGCGCCCAGATCGCAGCGGGCGCGGGACTTCCTCAATTCACTGGGAGATCGTGAGAGGTAGGCGCAATGTGTGAACTGTTTGGATTTTGCTCGAAAGAAAATTATGATCTTACACAATGGCTGAAAGAATTTTATTCCCACAGTCCGCAACACCCCGACGGCTGGGGGCTTGCGACCTTCTATGGAAACGCCGTGTCCGTGGAGAAGGAGCCCATCTGTGCCAATGACAGCAGATATCTTGCGTACCGTCTCTCGGAGCCGATCGTCGGACGCCTGCTTCTGGCACACATCCGCAAGGCCAGTGTGGGCACGCTGGATTTCTCAAATTGCCATCCTTTTGTGAAACGGGGAGAGAGCGGACGCTGTTGGACGCTCATACACAACGGAACGATCTTTCAGAGCGCGATTTTGGAAAGATATGCGTCTCTCCAGCGCGGTTCCACAGACAGCGAACGGATATTGCTGTACATCGTCGAGCAGGTAGATCTTCTGGAAAAACGTCTTGGACGGGAGGCTGCGGACCGTGAGCGCTTTGATGCCGTGGAGGCGTCTGTTGCCGCCGTCGCGCCCGGCAATAAGGTGAATCTCATCATCTATGACAGCGAGCAGTTCTATATACACTGCAATATGGCATCCTCGCTGTATTATCTGCGGCAGTCCGATGCAGTCGCGGTATCCACGAAACCGCTTTCAGACGGACCGTGGGAGGAGGTTCCGCTCTCTACGCTGATTGCTTTTCGGGAGGGGAAGGAGCTGTTTCGCGGTGAGGACAGACATCATGCATATACGGATCCGATTCCCGAGGAGGATGTGCAGCCCGGCTTCACGGCACTCTTCGGCGGTTACGGCATATAACGCCGCGACACCTGGGGTGACCGCTCAATTTTACGAGGAGAACTCTTGGATATCAGGCGCGATCCTTCCGGCAAGCCCCTGGCGGCTAACCCAGGAAGGCTTTGACTTTTTCCCCGTCGGCATAGCCTTTGGCATAAAGCCGTTTCATATCCGCCGGGTCACGGGACAGCGTACTGACGCCACAGGTGTCATCCGGCGAGACGATCAGTGCTTTACCCTGTCTTACATATTCCTGTGCCAGCGCAACGCTCTCATTGTACCGGTCTGCCCTCTGCCGCAGACTTTTGGCCGCATTGGGATATTTTCTGCGGATCCGGGCAGCCAGCTTCTCATCTCTTCCCGGGGTCCGCAGGACGCCCTCCGGTTTCGTCAGTAATACGATGACACGATCGCACCCCAAAGCAAACGCTTTCTCCACCGGAACGGGATCGCCCAGCGCTCCGTCGTAATAGGGCGTTCCCTGAATGACATAGGGCTTGCAGACAAAAGGGATGGACGAGGACGCTTTAAATACGCTGTAATCGTCCTGCCGAATCTCCCCTTTATCAAAATATTCTGCTTCTCCGGTCACGGCGTTTGCCGCCACAACGATGAATTCCATCGGATTGTCTCGCAGGGCAGCGTAATCAAGCGGATATTCCCCGTTGTGGTCGCTGAGCGTGCCATAGACATAGTCCATATCGATAAAAGATCCTTTTCGCATGAAATTGCCCACACTGGCGTACTGCTTTCTGAGCCCGTATTCCGTATAAAAGGTAAAGTTGCGTCCTTTCTGACCGGCGATAAAGGAGGCAAGATTCGCACTTCCCGCCGATACGCCGATCCCAAGGTCAAATCGAATATTCTGATCCAGACAGTAGTCCAGCACGCCGCAGGCATAGATCCCCCGGAATCCGCCTCCTACATCTATAATGCCGGTTTTCATAGCACATCATCTCCATGTACGTTTTGTTTTCAATTACATCATAATCACAGTTGCCAGTACTGTAAATCATTCCGGGAGAATTGCAAAGCAATTCTCGGGAAGCAGGCTGCCGAGTCTGCTTCGATTATACCATAAACATAACAATAATAGACAACAAGAATAGATGATTGAAAAATTTTAAAATAAGAGTATAATTTTTATTAGCGAAATAAGGGTCGATATTATGAAACAAAATAATAACGTGAAATGGAGACTGTACAACATGGAAAAGAGAGGAAAAAAGAAAAGTCTGCGCAACTCGATCATGATCCTGGTCGCGAGCGTCGTAATCCTGACGGCGCTGGTTGTGGGCGTCAACGCTTTTATCTCGGTCGGCGCATTATCGGATTACGCCAATGAGATCTACAGGAACGCGGTCAACGACGGCTATAAGCAGGAGATCAAGTCTGAGGTGCAGAGCACGATAGCGGTTCTGCAGAGCGAGTATGACAAGGCGCAGGCGGGAGAAAAGACAGAGGAACAGGCGAAAGAGGATGCTAAGGAGATCATCCGCATCATGCGTTACCGCGATGACCAGAGCGGTTATTTCTGGATCGACGATACGGACTATACGCTGATCATGCACCCGGTTCTGCCGGAGCAGGAAGGCAATAACCGTTATGATCTGGAGGATCAGGACGGCGTCATGATCATTCAGGAGATCATGAATGTGTGCCAGAGCGCGGATAAGGGCGGCTATAACGAATTTGCCTTTACGAAAGCGGACGGCGTCACGGTAGCGCCCAAGGTGGCATACTCACAGATCTTCGAGCCCTGGGGCTGGGTTGTATCCACGGGAAACTATGTGGATGATATGGAAGCCGGGATGCAGCAGGTCGAGAGCGATCTGTCCGCCACGACCAACAGCATGAACATAAGGATCGATATCATATTCGTGGTCTTTGTAGTCTTAGCGCTGGTGATTGCGTTCTTCTACGGTACATATGTGGTGAATCCTCTGATCGATATCCAGAATTTTGCGAAGCATCTGTCCGAGGGCGACATGGTTACGGAAGTGCATGTGAAACAGAATAACGAGATCGGTCAGACAGCTGAGCTTCTCAGCGTTGCACAGCAGAATATGCGCAAGCTGATCCAGGATATCACGGATGTGGCTAAGAATGTAAACGGCGCACTGGGGAATTTCGACCAGGCGTTCAACAATATGAAATCCTCCATCAATGAGACTTCCACGGCGGTCAACTCGATCGCGGGCAACGTCAGCGAGCAGGCGTCCTCCACGGACAATGCGACGGGTGAGGTCAGCGTGATGGCGGACCGCATCGAGAAGACGGACGGCGAGATCAAGGTGCTTGACGATAACGCCAACGATATGAAGCACTTGAGCGAGCAGTCTATGGAGACCCTGAACAATCTGATCAAGGTCAATGACAACGCAAGGAAGAATATCGAGGCTATGAATGAGCAGACGCAGGCGACCAATCAGGCCGTACAGCAGATCGAGATGGCGGCTAACCTGATCAATGAGATAGCCGATCAGACGAATCTGCTTGCTCTGAATGCCAGCATTGAGGCGGCCAGAGCCGGTGAATCCGGCAGAGGCTTCGCGGTGGTTGCGGATGAGATCGGTAAGCTGGCGCATCAGTCCACTTCTTCTGTTGAAGAGATCAGGCGCGTTATCGAGGATCTGACGGACAATACATCCAAATCCGTACAGATCATGAAGAGTATGAAGGAATCCGTGGATGTACAGGTTTCGTCCCTGTCAGAGACTTATGAGACATTTGAGCAGCTGTATCGTGAACTGGATAACTGCGTCGGCGCGGTTCAGTCGATCGGCAACATGACCGGCGAGATCGAGAGTCAGCGTATCAACGTGACGAATGCTCTTGATGTGCTGAACCAGCTCGCACAGGACAATGCCGCTGTCGCACAGCAGACATCTGCGATGACAGGCGAGCTTGCCAACATGGTTGACGGCTCCAACCAGATCGTACTGGATCTTGACGATAAGGTAAAAGTGCTGCTCGAGGACATATCGAAATTCAGGATTTAGGAATGGGCTTCTATGCATAACGAATTGACGCAAAAAGACATCGAGAAGATGGAGCAGGAGATCGAGTACAGAAAGCTGGTCGTGCGAAAAAAGGCGTTGGAAGACGTCAAAGAGGCGAGAGCGCACGGCGACTTAAGCGAGAATTTCGAGTACCATGCCGCCAAGAAGGTCAAGAACCAGAACGAGAGCCGGATACGCTATCTGGAACGGATGATCAAAACGGCGGTCATTATCTCCGGTGAGTCTGCGGAGGATGAAGTTGGCATCAACAATACCGTGGAGGTTTATTTCGAGGAAGACAAGCTGACGGAAACCTACAGATTAGTCACAACGGTGAGAAGTAATTCGCTGGAAGGACTGATCAGTACGGAATCGCCTCTCGGCAAAGCGCTTATAGGGCATAAGGTTGGCGACAGGGTATACGTGGAGGTCAACCCCGGCGCCGGATATTATGTGGTGATCAAGTCAATAGAGAATACAGCGGATGACGACAGCATCGAGTTAAGGAGCTTCTGAAAAGAGGCTCTTTTTTTTCATAATTGGGACAGCCCCTGCATATACCTTACAAAGCACATGTGACAGATGCGTGTGCATGGCAGAATGCAGGAGGACGAAGCATGTATGAGTTAAAGACGGCGGCGGAAACAATTCGGATACTTGAGACGGACAAGGATAAGGGCCTGCGGCGTCTGGAGGCAATGGAACGCAAGGCAAAATACGGAGCCAACCGATTGAAGGACCAGGAGCGCAAAAGCCTGGGAGCTATGATACTGGAGCAACTCAACGACCCGCTCATTCTGATCCTGGCGGTGGCGATGGCTATCTCCGTGATGCTGGGTGAATTCGGCGATGCGGCCATTATTATCACGGTGGTCGTCCTAAACGCGGCGGTCGGTATTATTCAGGAAGGCAAGGCGGGCAGGGCGGTGGAGGCGCTTCGCAAGATTTCTTCGCCGCAGGCTGTTGTCATGCGGGAGGGAGAGCGCGTGAAAGTTCCGGCAGAGGACCTTGTGCAGGGTGATATTGTACTGCTGGAAGCCGGGAATATGATTCCGGCAGACTTGAGATTGATCGAAA
>CANQIJ010000168.1 GCA_947624025.1 uncultured Lachnospiraceae bacterium
CCCGAAGGACAAGCCCGTAGGTTTCCTCATCCTTAAGCCGCTCCAGTATCTGCCCGATCTCCGCCCTGGTGTATGCCGCAGGCGTCTCTAAGCCCCAGCTGGTAAAGATCTCGTCCGCATGATGATGTTCCTCATGATCGTGGTGATGATGATGCTCATGCTCGTGATCGTGCTCCTCGTGATGCTCCATCACCTCGCGCATCAGCTCCGCCTCCAGATCCTTGGCGCCCTCTATCGTTGCCAGGATATCCTTGCCGTCCAGCGCGTCCCAGGGCGTTGTAATAACAGTTGCTTTTTTATTATGCTCGCGAATCATCTCTACGCATGCCGCCAGCTTATCCTCACTCAGTTTATCGGTCCTGCTCAGGATGATCGTACCCGCATGTTCGATCTGGTTGATGAAGAACTCGCCGAAATTCTTGATATACATCTTACATTTGCAGGCATCCACAACCGCAACCGCGCTGTTCAGCTCCACATCCCTGTCCGACATCGCATCCTGAACCGCTTTCATAACATCCGACAGCTTGCCGACTCCCGAAGGCTCTATCAGGACACGTTCCGGTGTATACGTATCGAGCACCTCACGCAGCGACTCCCCGAAATCCCCAACCAGAGAGCAGCAGATGCAGCCGGAATTCATCTCCTTGATCTCAATGCCCGCTTCCTTCAAAAATCCGCCGTCAATGCCGATCTCGCCGAACTCGTTCTCGATCAGCACGACCTTGGTATCCGCCAAAGCCTCTTTTAACAGCTTTCCGATCAATGTCGTCTTGCCGGCACCGAGGAATCCCGATACAATGTCAATCTTAGTCATGATAACAACACCAGCCTTTCTTGATCATGCGGCATACAGCCGCCGCACATCTTATTATTTTCTCCCTTTTACGTGAATATGTCAAGGCGCGATTTTGCGCCTGTATCCGTCTGTGTCAGTCGAGATTCAATCTCTTTTCCATCACATACCATGTCAAAGCATAGAATACCACCATATAGACCAGCCCCGTGATCAGGTTGAACTCCCACATCATCCCCAGCGCGCCATCGCCCGCCCGGTAAGTAAAATAGCTGACAACAACGCCGTATATCGCACCGATGATCTGCTGTACGATATAAATGGCATAATAAAACCCAAATGCCGTAAGCAGCTTGTGGTTGGACGAAAGCTGTCCTAACGAGATAGCGGCGGTCACCTTGAGAACACGCGCCAGCATTCCCACGATCATCGTAATGATGCCCATGACAACGACAAACGCCGATCCCGTATCGCCATACGACTGCGTCACAACAATCTTCAGGATCTCCTGAAACACCGTGCCAAACTCCTCCATCGTCGATCCGACGACAAGAAACAGGGACAGATACATCAGAAAAATGCTGAGCAGGATCCACGCCGTGCTGACAAGCACCTTGGCAATGATAATGTGATGTTTATCCACGGGAAGCGTATGCAGAAGATACCCCTGGTCCCCATAGGTCGATGTATAGAACCGCCAGATCAGATAGATCGCCGATCCCACGATCACCACAAACATACTTAAAAAATACGTCACCAGCAAAATACCCGCCGCCAGATTCACGGCGGCATTGGACATATCATATCCGTCGTACCTCATACACCGCCATGTAAGCCATGCAAAAAAGGAAGTGACAACGATCAGCAGGTTCGCCGGAGCCAGAAGCTTCCATGTCGCCTTCCACTCATATTTCATCAACCTTCCTAACATGCGAACACCTCCCTGAAGAAACGGTCCACAGACTTGCCTTCATTGCGTCTGATCTGCTCCGCACCCGCCTGAAGCACAATATTGCCCTGTCTGATAAACACAACTTCATCCAGAATGCCCTCCACGTCGGCAATCAGATGGGTAGACAAAAGTACGGTTGCATTCCTGTTATAATTTGCGACAATGGTGCGAAGGATAAAGTCTCTCGCCGCCGGGTCCACTCCGGCAATCGGCTCGTCCAGCACATACAGATCCGCGTTTCTGCTCATCACAAGGATCAGCTGGACCTTCTCCTTCGTGCCCTTGGACAGATTCTTAAGTCTTTCATAGGGCTGTATCTGCAGGCGCGCCAGCATATCATATGCCCTGTCTGCCTGAAAATCGGGATAGAAATCCTGAAAATAGTTCACGATCTCCATCACCTTCATATTCGGCTGCAGGTAAGTCCTCTCCGGAAGATAGGAAATATGCAGCTTCGTATCTATCCCGGGTCTCTGCCCGCCTATCAGGATCTCGCCCGCCGTAGGTTTGAGAAGCCCGTTCATCAGTTTGATGAGCGTCGTCTTGCCGCTGCCGTTCGGTCCGAGAAGACCGATGATCCTGCCACGCTCCAGATTCAGACAGATCCGGTTGAGCGCCAGTTTACCTCCATATGTCTTTGTAAGCCCCATACACTGCACGATCGGTGCCATATCATGTCCCCCTTTCCTGCTGCTGCACACTTATCTTATACTGCGCCTCAAAAATTTCTCCCGCTCCCAGAGACTGCATCCATTCCCGATCCTTCCAGTCGCCCGCAAAACCGGCGCGGTCGCATCTGCCATACCACGGCTCGATACAGATAAACGGTGCGTTCTTTCCGGGCGGCGACCAGATGCCGAACAGCGGCGCATCAAATTCAACCGTCAGATAATCCCTGCCATCCGGTGTGACCAGCGCCACCCGGTGCGCCTGGTCATGCTCGATCACCAGAGCATCCTGGTCAAATAAATGCTCCGTTACAGGAAGCAGGCCGTCATTCAGGTCATAAACCGCCTGCCGTCCGCTGACAAGCCCATTCTCAAGACAGGAAGACACGATCTTCTCTTTCGTGTCAAACCGTATCTTATAATCTGCCTGCATTGTCTTTTCGTCAATCGGACACCGAAACGCCGGATGCCCTCCGATCGAAAAATACAACGTCTCTTTCGCGGGGTTTCTGACCCTCCATTTTACGATCACACAGCTGCCGTCAAGCTCATAACCAAGCTCTAACACAAAGGGAAAAGGATATTTGTCCCGTGTATCCGCACCGGATTCCAGCACAAACCAGATCTCGTGCGCCGTCTGGCTCTTTAATTGAAATTCCGTATCTCTGGCAAAGCCGTGCTGTCCCATCGGATACTCCCTGCCGCCTGTGCGGTATACCCCGCCGTTTAAACCGCCGACCAGTGGGAAGAGCACCGGAGATGTCCGTTTCCAGTACTTTGGATCGGCACACCACATATATTCCCTTCCCGATGCCACCTGCCTGAGCGATTTAAGCTCCGCGCCCATACTGTCAACCTGTATCGTAATCTTATCATTACCGATCTGAAATAGCGCCATAACTGCCTCCCGATTTTTCATATACTGCCACAATGGACAGCCGCCTGTAATATATTATTTTATCACATTTACGCGCATACGTATATGCCTTTCATCCGATCCCCGCCGTCTTTGTAAGGGGATGCGCTATCGTAAATGCCTCCGTGTGATACCGGTGTCCGGGGAGCTCCCGGCCGACCGACTCCAGCTGTGTCATAAGCCATTCCTTTAACAGCTGCTCGTCCGTCTTCCGGATACGCGTCTTCTCACCGATCTGATAGGATCTTGTCCGGGAAAAGCAGGGCAGTATGACGGCAACCTCTTTTCCCCGTTTCGATACCACATATTTCCCATCGTACTTCAAATATGCTTCCAGCAGGCATTCATAGGACTCCGGCAGACTGTTCATGGGATGACTGACAGAGCTGGTATATTCATGCAGCCGCTTCTTTGTCTCCAGATCCCGGGCCGTATATTCGGCAAATCCAAACTCCCACGTGGCGCCCAGCCGATGATTGCTCTTCTCCCACCCGGCAAAAATCTGCTCCGCTTCCCCGTAGAGAAGGTCCGCAGCTTTGCGGATGTCTTCCTCACGGACGGCAGTTTCCTTTTCAATGGCATTGATCATTGCCATAAAGGAGGACTTACGGTTCAACGGTTCCTGCTCTATCGCAACCCGGTTATCTACCAGATACTGATAAAACCCCGCCAAATTGAATGCCTCGAAATCAAGTTTACATAACACTTTTCCATTGAGATCATATACAGCCAGCTGATAGGCGCTGCGGCGTGTTCCCACTTTACAATAGCTGATATCGTCCAGGATAAAATGCTTTTCTTTTCGCATGATGTTTACATAACATATATTCCTTCCATCCACGGTAAGCTGCCTGTTAAAATACAGCATAAAGCAGACCGCGCCTCCGGCCAGCATACCGGCTAACGGCAGATACAGAAGGATGCCGCCTCCGCCCGCCGCAGGATGCGTAATACGCATGACCAGTACAAAAACCGCCAAAACGACCGCCAGGACGCCGCACACAAGGGCCGTCCTGTTTTCTCTGACCTGAAACCGGATCTGCTCTTCCGATTCAATATCATGTGCTATTTTATTTTCCTTTCCCTTCTGCTCTGTATCCACCGCACCCATCCTCACAAGGCAGCTTCACTGCCCTTCCGAAACGACCTCTTCATACGCCGCCTGCAAATGCTGCACCGGCACACTTGCGAACTCATTCTGCAGCGTACCCGCTGTGGTCATACCGATCAGATGCCCCCGGCCATCAAAAGTGCCGCCGCCGGACATTCCCGCCCTGGCAAAGCAGCTGCCATACACCATATACCCGTCCAGATCTTCTATATAGCGATAGGCATCCCGGACTGTTCCTTTATAATATCCCTCTTCGCTGTCCATAGAACCCGAATCCACCAGAAATATGGGATCGCCCTGTTTCAGTCCGGCCAGGGCGTCCTCATCCACTCTGGCGCACCGTATCTCCTGCAGTTCTTTATAAGTAAACTGTCCGCAGTCCACACCGACAAAGCCGATATCATATTGCTCTGACACCCCGATCACACCGGCATCCACATCATAGCCCTGGGGAAAATGGACATACCCGTTTTCGTCCTTCCAGTAATCCAGGACATGCCTGTTGGTGACAATGACGATCCTCTCATCCGTCAGGTCCCATACGATCCCGCTGCCGTGCGCCTTTCCCATCTGTATCCGCACGATACAGTCCCTGACATTTTCATAGGCGCCATCGCAGTCTTCCTCATCTAACAGGGGCGTCTTCAGATAGCCAAGCGAACGCATTCCCTCATAGATATCCTGCTCCGTTACGGTCTGGATCAGATGCGGCGGCAGTTCCTGCGCACGGGATGTAAAAGGCGTAAGGGCCATGAGCAGAACCGCTATCAATGATATGCCAACGGAAAACCGTCTATGTCCCATAAAACCGATCCGCCTTTCCTCTGATTCTTATTACTATACCCCTTTTTTCCCTTTTTTTCAAATCGTTCCTTCAAACGGTGCCCGTGCGTCCTTCATTTTGTAATAACATATGTTATTATATTATCCTGCCGCCCATCCCTGTGCCGCCCGCAGTCGCCGCCACCCGTAAAACGGGTGGCTCGGCTCGCTGGGTATAACCCCTTGACGCCGGACAGCGTCTCAAGGC
>CANQIJ010000169.1 GCA_947624025.1 uncultured Lachnospiraceae bacterium
ATACCGATATCGCTACAGAGATGGTTAAGTACGCTAACAACAACATCCTGCAGCAGGCTGGTACATCGATGCTGTCTCAGGCGAACCAGACCAACCAGTTGGCACTGTCCTTACTTGGCTAATCAATGGTTCGGTAATGATGAACATTGCGTAACAACTACCAGAGAGCCACTCCGTATGGGGTGGCTCTTTTCGTATCGTATAGTCTATTCATTTTTTATTACGCTTCACAGGGAGCTTCAGCGTGACCCGGTCAATTCCTTGATCCTGTCAAGCGCCATGGGAAAATCCCCGCATTTTCGATAATGCATGAGAGCCGCCTCTTTATCGCCCATCATCTCATTAATCAGGCCGATATTATAGGAGGGGATGAATGTGTTGGCGCCTTCTACGTGGGCTGTGGGACAGGAGAGCGCTTTGACGAATTCTAACAGCGCCTGCATATACTGGCCGTTTCGCAGATAGATCAGTCCCATCAGATCAAGGAAATCCGCAGATACCGCGAACGCATCGTAGACGCTGGATAGGCCCATTGCTTCTTCGGCACGGTTTAGATGAAGCAGCGCATAGCCGTAACCGATCACCATCATCTGCACATATTCTGCAGACGGGTCTACATCATAGGAGAGCCCTTTTCCGTAATACAGGCATGCATTCCCGTCATCATGGATCATATTGTAAGCCTGGCCGATCTGAAAATAAGTGTAGGGATCATCGGGCTTCGTCTCCAGATCTTTTTTCAGAAGCGTGATATTGCGCATAGCCTTGTCATAGAGCGCCTCTTCGCTGCCGTTGTAGCCGGAATGATCTACGGTCAGAGGGAGCAGGTAAGTCGTGTCGCGGCAGGCGGCGAGGTCTTCGTCTGATCCGCTTATCGGTCGCACCTGCTCGTGAATGATCCCTTCATAATGATAATACTTGCGGGAGAACAGCCGTTCCACCTGATCGGTATAGACACTGTCCGTGCCGTTCATCTGATAATGATTCTGCCTGGAGAGAAGCCCCACAGCGTAGGGATGTTCCTGCATCAGTTTAAGGGTGGCGTCCATATCGAATGCAGTCAGGTATTCATCGCAGTCGATGACCAGGATCATATCGTGGGTCGCCTGTTTAATAGAATAGTTTCTGGCGGCGGAAAAATCATTGCACCAGGTATAATCCAGAACTTTATCTGCGTATGCGGATGCGATCTCTTTCGTCCGGTCCGTGGAACCGGTATCGACTACAATGATCTCCCAGTCGTAGGCGCGTAACGGTTTTAAACATTTCCCGATAGCAGCCTCTTCATTTTTGGCAATAATGCATACCGAAATCGGTGTCATGACATTCCTCCCAGGCGTTTTGAGTATGCCAAATATGGCATAAATTAAGTAATGGGGGTGCGGTACAGCAGTCAGTGGACGCCGTAGCAGCGGTCGAGCGCGTCAAGCAGCGAATCCACACAGTTTTTCCATGTATAGCAGTCTGCAGTTTTGGCATAAGCTTTTTCAATCAGCTCTTCTGCTTGTGCAGGTTGATCCAGCCAGTACTGCGCGATCTCGGGAAGCTTCTCCAGATGTTCCAGATCGAACAGCGCGATATCCCGGCCATTTTCAAAATGTTCTTCTATCCATGTGCTGGGATCGGTCAGGCAGACGGAGCGGCAAAGCATCGTATTAAAGATGCGGTCATGGGTGCCATCCTTAAACCACGGCATGATATTCAGGTTGATCCGGGCGTCTTTCATGTAGTCAAAGGTTGCGGCCAGGCCGATCCGGTCACTGAGGATGTGCAGGTTTCCTGATGCGGCGGACGGGTGATCCTCCCAGCCCCTTCCCAACACGTATACAGGAAGCCCGGCATCAACTAACACCTGTATTGCCTTGCCGCGGTAATACATACGCACCATCCAGTCGATAGGGGTCATATTGCGCATGATGGTCTTGACGGCGTCATCACTCAATGACATGTGGCTGGCATCGAGCACATCGAGTACGGAGCGGATCAGCGGTTTATCCGTATGGGCGATCAGGTCTTCGCCGATCTGTATATAGATGCCATACATCGGGGAATCCTTGGGGAACAGGGCTTCCAGCTGCGGCATCATGCTATCAGGTTCATAGTAGGTGCCGGAGAAAAGAATATCATATTTCCTGTCAGTATAGGAAATGACAGGAGTGTCATGTTCCGGTAGCGTTCCGGCATGCGCCAGAAATTCAATGTGTTCCACATTGGGAAAGTATCTTTGGACATAGGCCACATGCTCCCTGTCAGGACAAAACTGTATGTACCGTTTGGGATGCTTCTCCATGGTAGGATGCAGCCGCAATGGGTGATCCATCAGAATGTGAAGTGTGACGGCTCCCAATGTGTCCCAAAGATTGATAAAAGTGTCATTGTGTATGCCTGCCCGGTTAAAGCATAGAACGGCGTCTACCTTCTGCGAACAGAACGTCATGAATTCATCCATGGAATGCTCGGGTCTGGTGAGGTTCAGCAGATCCAGAATGAACGTCTCATGGCCGCGCCTTTCCAGTTCTTTAGCTATTTCGTCCGTAAAATAATTAAAGGACTCTGTTGATTCGTAAAAAAGGACAAATCTCATTTTAATTTTCTCCTGTTATTGATTTATAGTGTCGGATCAGTTCATCCAAATCGGTGCTGTGTGCAAGCAGACCTGGCCGGCCGCTTTTTTCATCTTCCAGACACTGATGGATGATCCGCAGTATGACCGCCAGATCCTGGCCAAAGTCGGAACCGGGCAGCATGACGTCCGGCCTGGTTTTCATAGTGTTCAGAAATAACTCGTGCGCTTTTTCTATTTCATGCTTTCGGAACAATTCGGATAGTTGCGCTTTCAGGGCGAGAGTCTCCGCTTTTTCCTGTGTGAAACCAATGGGCGCTTCGCAGTAAGTCAGGCCGCGGTAACGGATCCACACATACACGAGCTGTTCCGACAGGAAACCGTAGACTCTTGCATGGTAGGCATCGTATGTACTGACGTCGATTTGTTTCTCCGCAACGGCAAAAATAGAAAACAGCCATTGGGCGTAATCGTCAAACAGCGCTTTAGACGTAACAAAAAGATTGCCGCAGTACAGCTTATGGCTGTTTAAAACATCTTCAAAGATAACGGCACAGTCAGGATACAGGGCGGCAATCGCTTCGCCTACAGTGTTCAGATCCCGCAGGTTGTGCGCTTCGGCGTATGTATCGCGGTAACATTTTTCGGAAGATACAGGCTGCGAGATGATCACATTATATTGTTCCAGAAGCGGCATATAATCCGCTTTGGACATGATGCGCCCTTCCCCGTTCAGGAAATACCTGCGGTAATGGCACAGGCCGGCATATTCGGTGCTGCGCACGTTTTTCCATATCCAGTAGAGTCCTGTCAGCTCACCGTACAGGTAATTCAATGCGGAAATGTTGTCTCCGGTGTCATCGCCCTGATATCCCAGATCGTTTTTACCCGCACGCCCCACTTGCAGCGGATGATAGATGGGGTCCCCCGGCACATCGAAAGGAACGTGCGTACAGACATAGATCTGCAGTACACCCTTGCTGTATTTGGCGGCAACGGCGTTACAGACAGCGCACAGGTCCGCTTCATTGACCGGCAGATCGAGCAGCTGCAGCAGGATCTGGTTTAATTCGGTCACGTAATCTTTAATATACGGATTCGCATGATAGTCCGGGATCCTTTTTAAAGTTTCTTCCTTTAATTTCAGGAAAAACTCATAAGGGATATGCGTCAGCCGCAGGCAGATCATTTTCATGGCAGCAAGATAGCACAAGGTAAGGAACTGGTATTCCAGTTCTTTGCGGTAATCCGTCAGAAAACCGCGGTCTGCGCACTCCGCCCACATCATCTGATCTACCGTCAGGATATCGAAATGGTGGGAGGCATCGGGGGCAAGCACGGTGGAGTGCGGATTGACGTAGTAATGATAGAGCCGCTCTTCGAGCAGATATATCTTCACAGCGTAGAAGTAGAGCAGCGTGGCAAAGAAATGATCCTCATAAGCAAGCCCTTCCGGAAAGAAAATATGGTTATCCAGCAGGAAGCTGCGCGTAAAAAGCTTATCCCATACACCGTATCCGATGGAACCGCATACCAGAAAGGTCCTGCGCTTTTCTAAAGAATCGATCTCAAACATCCGGTCGTCTTCCCCGGTCAGCTTTGGAGCGATCGATTGACCGGGAAGCGCGGTATCCCGCCAGTTCCGGCACATGACGATGTCGCAGCCGTGTTCGGACATTTTGGCATACAGTTTTTCATACATATCCGGCTCCACCCAGTCATCAGAGTCCACATACCCGATATAGGGAGCGGACGCATATTGCAGGCCGATATTCCGGGCTCTGCCCTGGCGTCCGTTCTCATCGCAGTGAATGATCATCACGGAGTCGGGACAGGAGGCTTCTATGGCAGTGAGTTTATCCCATGTACCGTCCGTGGAGCAGTCGTCCACCAGGATGAGTTCCAGCCTGTCAATGCCGATCGTCTGATGGCGCAGGGAATCAAAACAGCGGTCAATATATTTTTCCACATTGTAGCACGGAATGATAATGCTGATCAGCTTGTCCATAGGAAGCTCCCTTCTGTCATGTGTCGGATGCTTTCGTCATAATAAGCGCAGCAGCTCTTCGGCGCTGTGCGACCAGGTATGACCGGCCGCTGCCGCTCTGTAGCCGCTGTCCGCGATGCGCTGCATACGGTCCGGATCTTCGAGCAGATCCTTTACTATTTGCGGAAGCCTATTTAACTCTTGCAGAGAATAGAATACCAGATCTTCACCGTCGGTAAACTGTTCCCGCAGGTAGATGCTGTCATCGGTCAGGCAGACCGCGCCCTGCAGCATGGTGTTGAAGATACGTTCGCTGCAGCCGTCCCTAAACCAAGTTAACTGGTTCAACACGATCTTACTGTCTTCCATCAGGCGAAGACTGTCTTCAAAGGGTATCATTTCGGCACGAAGATCAAATAAAGGATGTCCGTACAGCGGAGAATCTTTCCAGCCGCCGCCGTATACGGTCACACGGATGCCGGCATCCACAAGGGCCTGTATGCTCTTCATTCGACAGATGGAAGCGAGATTGATATTGGAGACGCGATAGCGGGCTACCATATATCTGATCTCAGCGTCAGACACATCGGGTTTGATGCTCCGCAGGCAGTCTTCGACAGCCTGTTCAAAGGGCATATTTATATGCCGGAACGAATATTCGGTCAGCAGCTCATCGAAGCGGTCAGCAATATAGTCGGATATATATTTGAAGCTGCCTACAAACAGAACATCGATGGAGCGTTCTTTGACAGGGGTATGGGGTTCGCCGGGATGCAGCTCTTCGCCGCCGGCGGGAATAAAAAAAGCATTTCGTACAGCAGGGCAAAAGCGTTTGATATATTTCAAGTGGGTCCTGTCCTCACAGATCGCGATCCCGTTGACAGGGCTTTTATCAAGCGGATCATGGTAACACAT
>CANQIJ010000170.1 GCA_947624025.1 uncultured Lachnospiraceae bacterium
GGAATAAAGCATGGATGGAATGTTATCACAAGATGAAATAAATGCACTCTTGAGCGGTATGGATTCACCAAGCGACAGCGGCAGCGCTGCAGGCGAGGAAGCGGATGCTTCGGCAGCTGTGGAGAGTCCGGCGGCCGATGACAGCGGGATCACCCTGACGGATATGGAGAAGGACGCTATCGGTGAAGTAGCCAATATCAGCATGGGCTCTTCGGCAACGACCCTGTATTCGCTGGTAAACCGCAAGGTCAACATTACGACTCCGGTGGTAACGCTGGCAAAATGGGAGAATGTGCTTTCAGACTATGAGAAGCCGTGTGTCTTTATTCAGATCAAATATACGGTGGGGCTGGACGGCTCCAACATCCTGGTGCTGAAGGAGCACGACGTCAAGGTCATCACCGATCTTATGATGGGCGGCGACGGCAGCAATACGGACGGAGAATTATCGGAGCTGCACTTAAGCGCGATCTCCGAGGCGATGAACCAGATGATGGGCTCCTCGGCGACGTCGATGTCTACCATGCTGGGCAAGATGATCGATATCAGTCCGCCGGAGGCAAGCCTTGTAGACCTGACGGCGTTTAAGTCCGGAGGGGAGATCGCCCCGTTCCTGGCGGATACCTTCGTCAAGGTTACATTCAGGATGCAGATCGACGAGCTGGTTGATTCGACGATCATGCAGCTGTATCCGATCGACTTTGCAAAAGAGCTGTGCGATACCTTCTTAGCAAACCAGCTGGGAGAATCGGAACCCGCACCGGCTCCTGCACCTGCACCGCAGGCAGCGGCTCCAACGCCCGCACCGCAGCCGACGGCTCCGCCTCCGGCAGCAGCGCCGCAGATGGCGCCCCAGATGGCTCCACAGATGGATATGAGCCAGATGAATATGGGCATGGGCATGGGCATGGGAATGCCTCAGATGATGCCGCAGATGCAGATGCCCATGATGCAGATGCAGCCTAACATGAATATACAGCCGGCACAGTTCCAGAGCTTTTCCAACGATTTCAATCCGGCACAGATACAGGAGAACATCGGACTGATCAAGGATGTGCCTCTGGAGGTAACGGTGGAGCTGGGCAGGACATCCAAATCCATATCGGATATCCTGGATTTCACACCGGGTACGATCATAGAACTGGATAAGATAGCCGGTGAACCGATAGACGTTCTGGTGAACGGCAAATTTGTTGCAAAAGGCGAAGTAGTGGTAATCGAAGAGAGCTTTGGTGTTCGTGTAACCGAAATCATCAAATAAAAAGTGATAGGAGAAGAAAGATGGCAAAGAATATTCTGATTTGTGACGATGCAGCATTCATGCGTATGATGATCAAAGACATCCTGACTAAGAACGGGTATAACGTTGCAGGGGAAGCCGAGAACGGCGCCAAGGCTGTCGAGAAGTACAATGAGATCAAGCCCGATCTTGTGCTGATGGATATCACGATGCCGGAGATGGATGGTATTCAGGCGCTTAAGAAGATTAAGGAATCTGATCCCGGCGCAATGGTCATCATGTGTTCGGCGATGGGTCAGCAGGCGATGGTTATCGAATCCATTCAGTCCGGCGCCAAGGACTTTATCGTCAAGCCTTTTCAGGCGGACCGTGTATTAGAGGCAGTGAAAAAGGTAGTGGGATAATGATTCTTGCAGTATCGGGAAGAATGGATTCCTATATGCAGTTTGTCACAGTGCTGATCATATTTGTGTTTGTTCTGCTGATCACCTATTTTGTCACAAAGTGGACTGCCGGGTATCAGAAGAGCAAAGCTTCGGATGCCAACATAGAGGTTTTGGAGTCGGTCAGGCTGTCCGGCAATAAGTATGTTCAGCTTGTCCGTGTGGGAAGGAAATATTTGGCGGTTGCAACCTGTAAGGATACTGTTACAATGTTGACAGAGATTCCTGAACAGGATCTGGTTCTTTCTGACCGTAATATGCCCGGCACACCTAAGTTCGGGGATATATTTGAGAAGCTTCGGAATAGAGACCTGCCGGACAAAGAAGATGGAAGAGACGAATGAAAAGATTTTTTTCCGGATATCATTTGACAAAAGTGGTATGCCTGCTGTTACTGGCAGGCATATTGTGTCTTAGCCGGAAGACGACGGCATTGGCTGTGTCGGATACCCCGTACCGTGATTCCAACCTCACCGGGACTACGGATGAGCGGACCAACTTGAGGGAGCCGGGTGAAGCGCAGGATGCCGACGAGCTTGCGGAACTGAATATAGGCAATACGGTGACGATCACGTACGGCGACGGAAACGGGAGCATAAACGGCGCTCTGCGTATCCTGGTGATCCTGACCCTGATCGCTGTAGCGCCAATGCTGATCATCATGATGACCTCGTTTACGAGGATCATTATCGTCCTGCATTTTACGAGGCAGGCGCTCAACACACAGACGGCGCCGCCCAATATGGTATTGATAGGTATTGCGCTTTTTTTGACATTCTTTATCATGCAGCCGACTCTCAGCACGGTCTATACGGAGGCGATCGCGCCTTATGAAGCGGGCGAGCTGGAGGATGAGGAGGTGCTCGAGAAGGCTGCGGAGCCGATCAGGCAGTTTATGTACAAGCAGACGCTCAAGAAGGACGTCAGCCTGTTTATGGATATCAGCCGTCTGGAATGGAGCGGGGAGCTGGATGATATACCGATGAGCGTCCTGGTTCCGAGCTTTATCATCAGCGAACTGAGGACTGCGTTTGTGATCGGTTTCCTGATCTATATTCCTTTTATCGTAATCGATATGGTGGTCGCATCCACGCTGATGAGTATGGGTATGATGATGCTGCCGCCTACGACGATATCGATGCCGTTCAAGATCCTTCTGTTTGTCCTGGCGGACGGCTGGTATCTGATCATTGAGGGGCTGGTCAGGAGCTTCTATTACTAGCGCCCGGACGTCTTTTTAGAAAGCGGCAGGCACACAGCCCGTGAAGGCTCTGGCGAAAAGGAGAGAAAAGCATGACAATAGATGACGTCACTGCGGTGGCACAGACAGCTATATATACGATCATCAAATGTTCGGCGCCGCTGCTTTTGGTGTCGTTGGTCGTTGGTCTGATCGTCAGTATCTTTCAGACGGTCACTTCCATACAGGAGCAGACGCTGACGTTTGTTCCGAAGATACTGGCAATTTTCCTGGCGCTTATTGTTCTGGGACATTGGATCATGAACAATATGGTGCAGTACATGATAGACCTCTGGTCTGATTTCGGCGCCTATATCAGGTAAGGGCATGAGACGGAATGATCGATATTACATTTACTTATGCGGATCTGGAATACTATTTGCTGATACTGGTGCGGATCACCTGTTTTATTTTTGTCGCGCCGTTTTTCTCGATGGACGGTGTGCCGCGCAGGGTCAAGGTGGGCTTCAGTATTTTTCTGGCCTATCTGGTCTATGTGTCCGTGGACCGCAATGAGGTGGTGTACAATACGGTTCTCGGGTATGCGGTCATCGTTATGAAGGAAGCGCTTACCGGCTTTCTGATCGGATGGGGTGCGCAGATCTGCACTACGATCACTTCCTTCGCGGGAAGCGTTGCGGATATGGAGGTCGGTTTCTCCATGATATCCCTGATGGATCCGACGACGAGGCAGCAGGCGACTTTTACGGGCATATATTATCAGTATATTTTTACGCTGTTTCTGATCTTTACGGGTATGTATCAGTATCTGCTGAGAGCGCTGATAGATACCTTTACGCTGATACCGGTCAACGGGGCGGTTTTTAAGACGGAGTCCTTGCTGCAGTCCGTGATCATGTTCCTGGGCGATTATATAGCGATAGGATTTCGGATCATACTGCCGATCTTCTGTACGATGATACTGCTCAATGCGGTTCTCGGCGTACTGGCGAAGGTGTCTCCGCAGATGAACATGTTTGCGGTCGGTATGCAGCTTAAGGTGCTGGCGGGGCTGGGTATCCTGTTTCTGACGGTCAGGATGCTGCCCGATGCGGCGGATTTTGTATTTAATGAGATGAAGAGAATGATCGTATCCTTTGTAGGGGGCATGACATGATATTAGAGTATGATCTCCAATTCTTTGCCAAGGACGGCCCCGGCGGTGAAAAGACCGAGGAACCTACCGCCAAGAAGCTGGAAGACGCCCGTAAGGAAGGTCAGGTTGCCAAGAGCAGGGAGGTCACCAATGCATTTGAGCTGCTGGCGTTCTTTTTACTGGTCTATTTCTGGGTCAGATCTATGGGGACCTTTTTTGTGGGCGATATGTACGACATCTACTCGCAGATCCCGGAGTATAGTAAAATGTACGGCGGGAATGTGCAGGAGCAGACGATCAGTATGCTGTTCGTACAGTCCATACTGAGAATGCTTATGATCATGGCGCCGTTTCTGGCGGCAGGCTTTCTGGTGGCCGTGATCACCAATGTGGTGCAGGTCAAGTGGCGGCCCACCCTGAAGCCGCTGCAGCCCAAGTTTAACAAGCTGAGTCCCATCAGCGGGTTTAAGCGTTTTTTTTCGCTCAACTCCCTGGTGGAATTGCTCAAGTCGATCCTGAAGATCGGACTGGTCGGGTATGTGGTCTATTCTTATCTGAAGAAGAATATGCCTCCGCTGTATCAGTTCTACGGCATATCCCTGAACCAGGGGATCCTGCAGGTGGGCAGCCTTGTGGTGATGCTGGGGATCCGGATATCGCTCTTCTATATGATCATCGCGCTGCTTGATTTCATCTATCAGAAGGTGAAGTTCAAGAACGACATGAAGATGACCAAGCAGGAAGTTAAGGATGAATATAAGAATCAGGAAGGTGATCCGCAGATCAAGAGCAGGCAGCGTCAGCGGATGCAGGAAGCATCGAGGCGGCGTATGATGCAGCAGCTGCCCCAGGCGGATGTGGTCATCACCAACCCGACCCACTATGCCGTTGCGATCAAGTATGATCCGGAATTGTATGACGCCCCTTACGTAATAGCCAAGGGTGCGGATTATCTGGCACAGAAGATCAAGGAAGAGGCGAAGGAGAACCACATCGAGATCGTGGAAAACAAGCCTCTTGCCCGTATGCTGTACGCCAATGTGGACGTGGGCGGCATCGTCCCGCCGGAGCTGTATCAGGCGGTGGCGGAGGTGCTGGCCTTCGTATATCATCTGCAGGGTAAAGTGTGATGCGGGCGGATGGGCTGCCGGACCGGCAGGGGCCGGGCGGCGCTTAGAGAGATTACGGAAAGGAGGAAGAGTCTATGGGAAATCTGAAGAAGGCCGATATAGGCGTTACCGCTTATGTGCTGGCGGCGTTTGTCATGCTGATCGTGCCCATCTCTTCAGGGCTGCTGGACGTTCTGCTGGCGTGCAACATCGCCGTGGCGTTCACGGTCATGTTCGGCTGTATGTTTGCCGAAGAAGTGCTGAAAATGTCTTATTTCCCGACGA
>CANQIJ010000171.1 GCA_947624025.1 uncultured Lachnospiraceae bacterium
TGATATACTTACCGCAGTCATGCAGCAGCGTGGCGATACGTAAAAGCAGCCTCTCCCTGTCGCCCAGGCCGTGTACTTTCTTCATACTGTCATAAATAGTCAGCGCGATCTTCTCAAGCGTCTCCCCGCGCCTTTTACTTCCCATATAGCGCTTGCTGATATTCTGCGCACAGGCTATGATATCCTGCTCAAAATCATGGCTTGCTTTGATGAGCTTATTCTTTTCCCCGTATTCATATGCGATCCCGTCGCACAGAGTAACGCCCGGCACCCAGATCGTCTTTGCGTCCATCACCTTAGTAACTTTGTTGATCAGCACGCCCGATATCAGCAGCAGCGTCACATTCTCCTCGGGCATATCAAGGATCTTTGCCACTTCCTGCACGGATTTTGTGCGAACACGCTCCAAAAACCTATCCATTGAGGAAGCCGTTACGCTGGTATGCTCCAGGCCGTCCACATTCTTACCCACTATGGCGGATACGTAATCATCCACCACGATGATATTCTCGATGACCCGGTCCTTGAGATACAGCTTCTTAAAAACCGCCAGCTGGGAGCTGATGATCTCGTCCAGCATTCCCTCCTTCTGTTCCGGGCGGATATTCAGCCTTCCCAGCTGATCCTGGAGTCTCAGGACACCTAACCGCATATTCTGGGTCGTCACAAGCATATCATTGTCAAACAGCGACACCTGTATACTGCCGCCGCCAATATCCACGATAGCCGTGCCTTTTTCAATGATCTTACTGAACACATCGCCGCCGGAAGCGATCGACTTATAATCCAGAAACCGCTGTTCCGAATTACTTAACACCTCGATATTGATGCCTGTGCGCTGGGCGATCTGATCCAGGACGATCCTTCGGTTGTCCGTCTCCCTGATCGCGCTGGTGCCGTACGCCTTATACTGATCGACCCGGTAACCCTTCATGATCTTACTGTAATCGCGTAACACCCTGCACAGTTCATCTATTTTCTCATTGCTGATCTTGCCTGTAGCAAACGTATCCGTACCCAGATCGATACGATGTCGGATATAGTCGATCTCCCTGATCCCCTTCTGGGAAGATATCTCGAATATTTTCATTGCCAGTTCATAGGAACCGACATCGATCGCCGCAAACGTCTTCATGCCCTGCCTCCCGCCTGTTTCATACAGCCTGATATGCTTCTGCGCCCACGCCCCGCAGATAATCGATAAATTGCTGGGCCGTTCTGCCGGACAGCCCGCCGTGCGCCAGTTCCCACTTGCCGGCCTCGGCCAGCAGCGTTTCCTCGTCCATCGTGATGCCGTAGCGCGCCGCCAGCCCTTTGACGATCTCCTGGAACTGTTTCTTGTCGGGCCCGCAGAAGAAGATCGTCACGCCGAACCGGTACACGAGCGACAGCTTCTCCTGCACAGTATCGCTCGCATGCATGTCCTCGCGCCTGCCTTCCTTGTCCTCATAGTTCTCCCGGATCAGGTGACGCCTGTTGGACGTCGCATAGATCAGCACGTTGTCCGGCTTCTTTTCGAGACCGCCCTCGATCACAGCCTTCAGATACTTATATTCCGTCTCAAACTCTTCAAAGCTCAGATCATCCATATAAATGATAAACTTATAGTTTCTGTTTTTCACCTGGGCGATCACATCGTTCAGATCCTGAAACTGATGCTTGTAGATCTCGATGATACGCAGCCCCTTATCATAATACTCGTTTGCGATCGCCTTGATGCTCGTCGACTTCCCTGTTCCCGCATCTCCGAACAGCAGGCAGTTGTTGGCCTTTTTCCCCGCCACAAAAGCGTCCGTATTGTCAGTAAGCTTTTTCTTGGGAATCTCGTAACCGATCAGATCGTCCAGCTGTACATGGGAAATATTGCGAATAGGTTCTATTCTCGCTCCCCCATCGGTGTGCACCACGCGGAACGCTTTATGTAAACCAAATTTTCCCACACCGTATTCACGGTAAAATTCCGTCAGTATGCCCTTCATCTCCAGAACGCTCCCGCACTCCGCAAACTGCCTGGCCAGCAGGCATATGCGGTCCTTGATCCTGGTGCTGTATATCCTGCTCTTATACTCGGCGCCCTGATAGTCCAGGATGACGCCAAACTCCGGCGCCTTGAGCACATCCATCATCTCCGTAAAATCGTAATCAAAATATTCCTTGAAGATAGCGATATCGTGCAATGCCAGCTGGTTGATGCTGCCCTCCACCTCGCCTCGGATCTCGCAGGCCAGACTGTAACTGTTCTCATTGCCAACCAGAAGATTCGTCAGATAGCAGTGCCACAGATTCCCCTGAAATCCGTATAATGCCGCCATCTCAAGCAGCTTATGCATACACTCGTAAAACGCCGGCCTCGCGGTATTGTCGCCCGACCTGTAATGCTCCGTCAGCCGGATCATATCGCTCAATATCTGCCCGTCCTCAAAATCTCTGTATATGATCAAATCTTCCTGCTTCATAATGATCTCCATTCCGGAGCGTTCACACTAACTCCATTCCTTTTCAGACTTTTCTCCTAATAATTCCCGATGATCTTCATATTGCGGGCTTCTTCCCGCAGCCCGCGCAGCGCGTTCTTCACCGCACTGTCCGCAAGATTCCCCTCAAAATCGATAAAGAAACGATATTCCCAGCTGCGCCCCTCTATCGGACGGCTCTCGATCTTTGTCATATTGAGATTATTATAGATAAAATGGGACAGCATATGGTACAGCGATCCGCTCGCATGGGGCACCTCCAGACACAGGCTCACCTTCGCCGCGTCCTTTAGGAATATTTTCTGATTGGTGACGATAATAAAACGGGTGGAATTATCCTCCGCCTGGTTGACCCCGCGCTCAAGCACCTCCAGCCCGTATATCTTCGCCGCCTGCTCGCTGGCGATCGCCACCTGGCTCTTATCCTTATCCTCACTGACCTTGCGCGCCGCAAAGGCATTGTTCTGCATACTGATCTGCTGCCAGCCGTCGTGTGCATTCAGGTATCTGGCGCTCTGCATGAGTGACTGCGGATGTGAGTAGACCGTCCTGATCTGATCTAAGTCCGTTCCCGGCAGCCCGATCAGGCAGTGCTCTATCCTGATGATCTGCTCGCCGACTATGTAATTCTCATACTCCACCAGAAGATCATAGATCTCGTTTACGATACCCGCAGTGGAATTCTCTATCGGCAGCACCGCATAATCCGCGCTTCCCTCCTCAATGGCGCACATGGCGTCCCGAAAAGTATCCACATGGAAACAGTTGACGTCCTCGCCGAAATATTTCATCATCGCCATCTGCGAATATGCCCCTTCCGCGCCCTGGAAGACGACCCTCGCATTCTCCATGTCCAGTTTGTCCACACCGATAAAAGGCAGCCTGTCGTTTGCGCCCTCCTGTGCCAGCCTGTTGTACTGCAGCTTCCGGCTCATGGACATGATCTGTTCAAACAGCTCCTGCACACCGTGCGCGTTAAATTCATTGTGCGCCAGGGAACGCACCTTGCGCAGCTTCTCCTCCTCCCGCGTCTTATCCAGTACCTTTTTACCGGTCTTTATCTTATAATCAGCCACCTTAGAGCTGATATCCATGCGTTCTTCATAGAGCCGGACGATCTGTTCGTCGATCGCGTCCAGTTCTTCACGCAGTTTCAGTAATTCCATTCTGCTATATCCTTTCCAAAAACTTTTTTGAAGGTCTGCGCATAGTATATCATATTCTCTGATGCCAGTACCGTAAATTATTCAGGGAGAATCACTCTGTGATTCTCTTAGCGCAGAGTGCCGACTCTGCGCATAGTATATTATATTCTCTGATGCTGTAATCCTTGGCAGCTTCAAGGAGAATTGCGAAGCAATTCTCTTAGCGCAGACCGCTGGGTCTGCGCATAGTATATCACATCTCGCAGGAACAAACAATTTATTTCGGACACTTGCTAGCAGCGGTATTTAAAGCTATAATGAGTCTGACGGAAAGCGGTTTATTCATCAGCTTAATATTTCGGAAACGGAGGAAGCCATGTCAGCCAACAAGAAAAACATTTTGATCTTTTCGATATTCGGAGGTGTCATCCTGATCCTGCTCCTGTTCGTTGTCATAACGGGACGGATTCCGTTAAACGATGCCGCCACCGTTGGCAATACGGCCGGCAATCTGAATAACAACGGATATTTCTGTGAACACGACGGTCGGGTCTACTTTGCAAACGCCTACGATAACTACGCGCTCTATTCCATGAATACCGACGAGACGGACATCAGGAAGCTGCACGGCGGCGCCTGCTCCTTGATCAACGCGGGCGGAGATTATCTCTATTATGTCACAGCCGGAAACAGCGATGACCAGGATACGAGCTCCTTTCGCGGTGCATACGGCATCTACCGCAGCAGGCTGAACGGCAAAAACGTCACCGGCATGGACCACTGCCATGTCGCCGCTATGCAGCTGTGCGGCAGTTACCTGTACTACGAAAAGTTCAACAGCAACACTTCTTTTTCACTGGAGAAGATCCGAATAGACAAAAAAGACAAGCGGACGGTAGATCCCGCCGCCATGATCAACCCCAACTGCTATGCGGACGGCGTCATTTATTACAACGGAACCGACCAGGATCATTACCTGTACACCCTGGATACCGCAAGTGATACGGCAAGTGTCCTGTGGGAAAGCGATCTGTGGAATCCCGTCTATCAGGACGGCTATGTCTATTACATGGATGTGGAGAACAATTACCGTCTGTGCCGCTACTCCATAAGCGGTGATATCGTAGAAGTGCTGACGAATGAAAGGATCGATGCCTTCAATGTCTGTCAGGATTATATCTATTACCAGACAAACTCCAAAGACGCGCCTGCCCTGAAACGAATGTACGTTGACGGCAGTTCCCAGGAAACGGTGCGCGAGGGCATCTATCAGAACATCAATATCACCTCCGAATATGTTTACTTCAACGCATTCGGAGAATCAACGCCCGTCTACAAAACAGAAACATACGGTCCGGTCAACGTCGTTACCTTTGAAGCTGCTATGCAGGCGGCTCTTGAGGAACTGGAATAACTGCAAAGGACTTCCGATATAACTGTTCTATGCTCTGCATCAGCACTGGGTGCCGCTCGTAAGGAGCGATCTGCGCGAGCGGCTTCAATACAAAATACCGGTTCTGCATATCTTTGTGCGGGATCGTCAGATCTTCGGTGTCCATCACGCAGTCTTCGTACAGCAGGATATCGAGATCCAGCGTCCTCGGTCCCCAGTGTATCTTCCGCTCTCTGTGATGCTCTTTTTCTATCTCGTGAAGCCGTTCAAGAAGCATCTCCGGTGTATACAGCGTCTCCAGTGCAATAGCGCCGTTTAAGAAATCATCCTGCTCCACACCGCCGTAGGGCGCTGTCTCGATCCAGTCCGATACCCGGAGCACTCTGCAGC
>CANQIJ010000172.1 GCA_947624025.1 uncultured Lachnospiraceae bacterium
CCCTAAGCATCGGCATCGGGCCGCAGGCCATAATGACATCCGCCGAAAGCTCATGAACACGCAGCGCGTTCATCACGTTGCCCCGTACGCCCACGCTGCCGTCCTCCGTGGCGATATACACCGCGCCGTAATGCGCCAGCTCCTCCTGCAGAAAAAGATCGCTGTCGCGATAGCCTAACAGAATATGTTTGTCCGCATCAAGCTCTCTTGCAAGCTCAAGCATAGGCGGTATGCCGATGCCGCCGCCCATGATCAGGACTCTTCTGCCCCTCGCGCGCTCTATGGGAAAACCGTTGCCGAGCACTCCCAGCACATCCGCCGTATCCCCGCTTCCGTATGACGCAAATTCCGCCGTTCCTTTTCCGGCGATACGGTATACCAGCCGCAGTCTGCCCGCTTCCCGGTCCACCTCGCATATGCTGATCGGTCTGGGCAGCAATGTAGAGGCGTTGTGCGGATATACCGCCACAAACTGCCCCGCCCCGGCGTCCTGCGCCAATTCCGTCTCCAGCCACAGATCGTAGATCCGTTCGGCGATCTGCCGCTGCGATACGACTGTGGCTTTTACCTTTTTCTTGTGAAGCTTCTGACCGTTCATGCCTGTCGTCCTCTTTTCTTTCCGTAACCGGCCTGCCCGTACATTATACGCCGTGGCAGGCTGTTTCTTTGCTTAACCGCTCCAAAGCCTTCGTCAGCCGCCGCCATTACGGTATGCGATCCTGCCGCCGCAGATCGTACAGCTGATCACGCCGGGCAGCCTTTCACCGATAAACGGCGAGTTGGCAGATTTAGATGCAAAATCCTTCACCGTCCACTCTTTGCGGGGATCGAACACCACCAGGTCGGCCGGGCCGCCCTCCGACACGTAACCGGCGTCCAGATGATACAGCTTCGCCGGCGATGTACTCATCTTCCGTATCAGTTCCGGCATGGACAGATATCCCTTGTTCACCAGTTCCCGTATACCAAGAGACAGCGATGTCTCTAGGCCGATGATGCCGCTGGGCGCCTCCGTGACCGGCCGCTCCTTTTCCTCCGCGCTGTGGGGCGCATGGTCTGTTGCGATCATATCGATCGTGCCGTCCTTAAGTCCTTCTATGATGGCAAGGCGGTCGGCCTCTTCGCGAAGCGGCGGATTCATCTTTGCCAGTGATCCGTGCGCGATGACCGCATCCTCAGTCAGCGTAAAATGATGGGGCGCCGCCTCCGCATGGATGTGGCTGCTTTTTTTCTTCGCCTGCCGTACCAGCTCCACGGCTTCCTTCGTGCTGATATGCTGAATGGACAGATCGGCTTCCTCCTCTGCTGCGATCTTAAGATCTCTCTCCACCATAGAGATCTCCGCCTCCCTGGGAGATCCGGCTACCCCGTAATATGCCGATGCCTTTCCGGCGTTAATGCCGTTATCCCGGATCAGTTCGGGATTCTCTTCATGCAGGCTGACAGGCCGGCCGCATGCTGCGGCGCGCCGCAGCGCTTCCCGGAGAAGGCCGGCATCCGTCAGCGGGATCCCGTCATCCGTAAATCCCACCGCTCCCATCCTGCTAAGCGTCTCCATATCGGTCAGCTGCCTGCCCTGAAGGCCCATTGTGACATTGGCGCAGGTATATACATGGATCGCCGTCTCTTTTCCCTTACCGATCACATAGGAAAGCGTCTCTGCGTTATCCACCGCCGGGCGTGTGTTCGCCATCAGCACCACCGATGTAAATCCTCCCCTGGCGGCAGCTTTCGCGCCGGTATAAATATCTTCCTTATAGGTAAAGCCGGGGTCCCTGAAATGTACATGCACATCCACTAACCCCGGGGCGACGGTCTGACCCTTCAAGTCGATCTCTTCCGTATCCTCCCGATCTGCAGACGACGCGCCGGGACCGTTTTCCTTCCTGTCCCTTTCCGAAGCGTATCCACCCTGCGGCATGATGCGCGCTATCTTTCCGTCTTTGATCAAAATATCCCTGTAATCCTCTGTCCCCGATACCGGATCGATCAGATAACCGTTTTTCAGTAACATATCTTCCCACCTGTAAGTTATGGCTGCCAACTGTCGTCCACTACAATATTATCATAAATACATCCGTGCGCCAATGCTTTTGTCAGCGGAAACCAACGGCCTGCCCGCATCCGGTTCCCGGGCGGGTGTAAAACGGCCTTAATCGAACACCACCGGCTTATCGACGAACTCTGTTTTGATGACTATGTACGGATAACTGGCCACGGGATCGCTCTTTTCCTCCGGTGGCGGTCCGATCAGATTCGTATCCACATAGACTGCATTGGACGTCTCATACAGATCGTTCAGCGCAATACTGTATCCGCCCGTTTCCTGTGCGCCGTATCCGATACAGATATAGAGAAATCCCTGATCCTCGAACGTGATCTTAAAAGCCTTTTCCTTTTTCTTTCCGATCATGTCAAGCAGTTCCTCCGGCAGCCTATCCTCCGGGATCACAGTACACTCCAGATCCTTTATCTTTTTCATCGTATCCTGCTTTTCTCCGCATGCATACACGGCCGCGCACATCAGGCATACCAGGCAGACGCTCAGTATCCTTTTGCGGCACTCATATAACCTGTTCATAATGACCTCCGTTCCGGCATGATCAGCCGGATCCGTTCCTGCATCTGTTTCTTATTATTTAATGTATTATCCGCAGACGCCGTCTATTCTTTGTTTTGTAAAAAAATCACGCTCTGTTTCTATTGATTATTGCGACCGCAGCCTATATACTTATAAGGAGGATGTCGGGATATTTTCGGAAAACATTGGAAGGAAGATCGATATGATACGTGTTGCCCTGGTTCTATTATTCGTAGTGATATTTCTGATCGTCAGTCTGCCGATCCAGCTTGTGGAGTTTATTATCGGCCGGTTTAATCCCGGCGTCAAAGACCGCTCTTCTCTGGCGATCGTCAACTGGGCGTTCCGCGTTGTCCTCTTTCTGTCCGGAGTGTCCGTGACCGTGCTGGGCGAAGAAAATGTTCCCAGGGACGAGGCGGTATTATATATCGGCAACCACAGAAGCTATTTCGATGTCATCATGACATACGTGCGCGTACCGAGGCCGACCGGATATATGGCCAAGATCGAAATGCTCCGTATCCCATCCCTGTCCACATGGATGAAATATCTTCACTGCATCTTCTTAGACAGGAGCGATATCAAGGCCGGAATGCAGTCGATCCTCAACGCCATCGAGAAGATCAGATCCGGCATATCGATCTGTATTTTCCCGGAGGGAACGCGCAACCGGACGCAGGATGTGCTGTTGGACTTTCATGACGGAAGCTTTAAGATCGCGGAGAAGACCGGCTGTCCCATCGTGCCGATGAGCATCAATAACGCCGCCGCCATTTTTGAAGACCATATCCCCAGGATCAAAAAGGCGCATGTCGTCATCGAATACGGCAAGCCGATCTATGTAAGAGATCTGGATAAAGAGCAGAGGCGCAATTTAAGCGCCACCGTGCGTGAAGTGATCAAGGCAAATTATCTGAAAAACCAAGATCTGGTATGACCCTGCCGATCATACCGGTCCCCGCGTTCAATCATTGTTCCCGGCAAGGTTATATTCTTCCATGATGGAGCCCAGCAGGAGCACAAACTCCGCATTCAGCTCGACCTGCTTCATGATCCCCATCTTTCCTTCAATATCCGCGTAATTGCGGCTTCCCGTTCCGTCCAGATAGCTGATGGACTGCAGATTGCGCCCCAGCAGGTAATGGAGATGGTTCTGCAGCACCGTGGCATATTCGTGGTTGGTGATGATATGATCCACCACCGCCAGGCGCGTGATATCCTTAAGCAGCTCCGCGCTTCCGCTGTGCTGCTCGTCCATACTCACCAGCAATTTTGAATTTTTGGAGGCATAGGAGATCCTTTCCCCCTCAAGCATCAGCACCTTGATCAGATCGGCGCAGAGATTCAGATCAACCTTCTGCTTGGTCGAGAGATAAGTCACGCATCCCCAGAAAACATAGTTATCCTGCATGTCCTCTACCGGTTTCTGCTGTAAATAATCCTTCACGGCATTGTGATACCGATAGCTGCCCGTGGCGCGGTAAAGCTCCGTGGATGCGTAGAAATACTCTTCCGGCGACACATCCTCCAGATACTGCCCCGCGTAGCGGTATGCTCTGTCTGCCGCCTGCAGACACCGGGTCGCAAACTCTCTGTCATAGTTCTGATACAGATAACTGAACTTCGCCATGGCCGCCGCAAACTGTATGGTCGCATCCATCGTGACCGGATCGATGTAGAGCAGGTATCCGAGGGTCATGCTGTCCGCGCTGCTGACGGAGGAATACACCGCGCCGCTTCTGGAATCCTGCATTTTCAGGAGCCAGTCGACCTCGTATTTCACTTCATCCAGAATATCCGGCACCTCATTACCGCTCTCGGGGATTCCCGTGTCGTCGTCAAATACCTCTGCAAACAGCTCATATGCCAAAAGCAGATGGCAGACCGTACTGCACCCCGTCGTCACACTGCGCGTCGCCGCCCCATCGATATGCCAGCCGCCCGACACATCCAGCTTTACGGAGGCTTCCTCCTTCATCTGCGCCTCTCTTGTATGGCAGGCATTATGCGCCGCATCCCCTGCCAACTCCGAAGACAGCGTCAACCCGCACCTGTTATAATAGTATTGCTTCAATGCCGCACGGAATAACTCCCGGTAGGGATTGTGCGTGATCTTAAAGGTGTAGGACTGCCCGATGACGGAGGCTTCTATGTAATAGGTGCCATAGATCCGAAACGACGTAAAATCACCGTAGCTGATATAGGCTCCTGTTTCCCCGTCGTATCCTTTCTGCTCGATCTTGCCCGTATATACGCTCTTTCCGCTGTCCGCATCCACGACCGTAAAGGTTTCGGGAAGCGATTCCCCGCAAAAGATCGCGACCTTGCTGCTGCCGGCGGCATAGCCGAGCTGGTCCACCAGAATACTGGGAAGGCTCTCCGGCACCTCATAATCAAACTCCGGCGCCAGTCCCAGCGTGGTAAAGGAATCATCCTCCCCGCTCTCAGGCGGCGCATCCAAGGATAATTCCGGCACATATGCGCATCCCGCAAGCAGAATGACAACGAGCATGATACAGATGATTTTTCTACAGTGTCCTTTTCTCATGAAACGCATAACTCTTTTCGCTCATAAAGTATATCTACCTGATTATCTTAACACAAAAGTCCGCATTCTTCATCATAATATACAATTTTTCCTTCAAGGATCGTACAGAGCGTTCTTGTAAAGACCTCCATCGGATTACCGCTGTAGATCGCGATATTCCCGTCCTTTCCCACCGCAAGGCTCCCCACCCGAGTTTGCCACTTGTCAGTTAATCCTAACTAAAAATTTTCCCTTATTTTGCAAGGTTTTCCTTGCTTTTTTTT
>CANQIJ010000173.1 GCA_947624025.1 uncultured Lachnospiraceae bacterium
GATATCATCCTGCTGCTGCACGGATGGGGAACCAGTATCACTCAGTATGCGGGGGTCATCAGCGTGTTGTCCCGCACTCACAGAGTGATCGCTCCCGATATGCCGGGCTTTGGTAAGACGCCTGAGCCGCCTGTGCCCTGGAGCGTTGATGATTACGCGGATTTTGTGCTGAAGTTTATCGCTTCCTTCGAGCTTACAAGGTTCAGTATCGTGGTTCATTCCTTTGGCGGCAGGGTGTTCTTTAAGCTGAATGCCAGAGAAGGGCTCCCCTTTGTGATAGAGAAGGCGGTTCTCATGGACAGCGCTGGCATCCTACCAAAGAAAAGCTTACGGCAGAAGGTGAGCCTGCGGTGCTATAAGATCGCGCGCACGGTTATGAGCACCAGGCCGCTGCGCTTCCTCTATCCTGACGCTGTGGACAATATGCGACGCAGACGCGGTTCGGCGGATTATAACAATGCTACGCCCATCATGCGGGCCACACTGGTCAAGGTCGTGAATGAGGATCTGGAGTCTCTCATCCATCTGGTCAAGTGCCCGACGCTGCTGATCTGGGGAGACGCGGATACGGCGACGCCGATATCCGATGCCAGAAGGATGGAAGAGCTGATTCCGGACGCGGGACTCGTGGTCTGCGAGGGCGCGGGTCATTTTGCCTATGCGGAGCAGGCTGCTAAGGTAAACGGTGCGCTGGAAGCCTTCTTCAAATAAAATAGGACAGGAAGATCTCTATGATATATTTCTTGATTGCGATATGGGCTGTTACCTATCTGGCGGGCGCGGTCCTGTATGAACGATATATTGTGCATATGTTTCAGCAGAACTCTTACAAACCCGGAGAGTATACCGAGTGGATGCGGGTACACGGTAATGTGGGGCGGCTGTTGGGCAAATGTCTTTATGCGATCGTCTCGCTTCCTCTCACAGCAATCGGCAACGAGGGCTGTTTGGCGGCTGCATGTGTGATGAATATAATGACTATACTGGTTAATATACCCCGTCCGGCCAAGAAACCGCTTGTGTACACGAAACGGGTGAAGCGGTTGTTTGTCACTACTGCAGCGATACATGTGATCGCGGCCGCGCTGCCGTTTATAGGAGACGGCTGCAGGATACGGACGGCGGGGGTGATCCTTCAGCTTCTCTTTATTATGATGCCGTTCCTGGTTCTGCTGGCCAATCTGATCAACCGACCTGTTGAACGGGCGATAGACCGATACTATATCAATGATGCGGCGCGTATCCTGCGGCAGATGCCGGAGCTTAAGATCATCGGAGTGACGGGGAGCTACGGTAAGACCAGTGTAAAATATTTTTTGAGCGCGCTTTTGTCTGTACGGTATAATGTCCTGTACACGCCGGGTAATTACAATACTACGCTGGGGGTGGTCAGAACCGTCAGGGAGCAGATGAAGCCTTTTCATGAGATATTTGTCTGTGAGATGGGCGCAAGGGAAACGGGCGACATCAAAGAGATCTGCGATCTGGTGCACCCTGAGTACGGTATCATTACCTCCATCGGTCCGCAGCATTTACAGAGCTTTCACACGATCGACAATATCATCGCTACAAAGTTTGAATTAGCGGATGCGGTGCCGCCGGACGGCATAGTGTTCCTGAACTATGACAATGAATACATCCGGTCGCGTAAGACGGATAAAAGGGTTGTGACTTACGGTATCGCCGATGCGCATGCCGACTACAGGGCATACGATATCGAGGTAACCCCCAACGGCTCCTCGTTTAAAATGAAGGACGGGAAGGGAACGGAGTATGATTTCCATACTCGCCTGGTCGGCAATCACAATGTGCAGAATATCGCGGGCGCCATTGCAGTGGCGCACACAATGGGAATTCCCATGGAGGAGCTTCGCTACCCCGTAAAACAGCTTGAGAGCGTACCGCACCGCCTTCAGCTTGTCAGGCAGGGCGGACGCATTATCCTGGATGATGCCTATAATTCCAACAAGAGCGGGTTTATGGCGGCGCTCGATACGCTGGCCATGTTTAAGGAGCTCCGTATCCTGATGACGCCGGGCATGGTGGAGCTGGGAGAGTCGCAGTATTCGGAAAATAAAGAGGTGGGCCTGTATGCGGCCGATAAGTGTGATTATGCGGTGCTGGTAGGCAAAGAGCAGACGAAGCCGATTCAGGACGGACTGACACAGGCGGGATTTGCGCCCGGCAGGATGATCGTGGTGGATACGCTTGCGGAGGCATTTCAGATGGTCAATGCGATCCCTGATGAGAAGCCGAAGATTGTGCTCATAGAGAATGATCTCCCGGATCATTATGCATAAGGCCGGCGGCGGATCCATAAAAAATATAGCAAGGGCAGATGAAGGGCGATTGGTATGAAGATCAGAGTAGGCGTATTTTTTGGCGGTAAGAGCGTAGAACACGAGGTGTCGGTGATCTCCGGATTGCAGGCCTATCATTCGTTTGACAGGCAGAAATATGAGCCTGTGCCGATCTATATCACCAAGGACAATGAATTCTATACGGGAGAGGCAGTGGGAGATATCTCTAACTACAAGGATATTCCGGCACTGCTAAAGAAGAGCATGCGGGTATTCTTTCTGTATGAGAAGGGACAGCTTAAGCTAATCCGGTATCCCGTCAAAAAACTGGGGAGCTCTGTGGCGGCACAGATAGACGTAGCCTTTCCGGTCGTGCACGGCGCAAACGTGGAGGATGGGTCACTGCAGGGATTTTTGCGGCATTATAACGTTCCGCTTGCGGGGTGCGATGTGGGCGCTTCTGCCGTGACGATGGATAAATATGTGATGAAAACAGTGCTCAAAGACAATGATATCCCTGTATTGGATTGCGTCATGCTGAATAGCAAAGAGTATGAACGGGATGAGGACGCCGCCTGTGATAAGGTGGAGGCCAGGGTTGCCTATCCCGTGATCATTAAACCTGTCAATCTGGGTTCCAGCGTAGGGATCAGGATCGCCAGGGACAGAGAGAGCCTGAGAGAAGCCCTGGAGTATGCGTTTACGTTTGGAAGCCGGGTTCTGGCAGAACACGCCATAACAAACCTGCGGGAGATCAACTGTGCAGTTTTGGGCGATTATGAGCAGGCACAGGCGTCAGAGTGTGAAGAACCGATCTCAAGCGATGAGATCCTGAGCTATGAGGATAAATACGTTGCGGGCAAAAAGGGCGGTTCCGAGGGGATGCGCACTGCCAGGAGGGAGCTGCCGGCCGATCTGACGAGTGAAAGACGGGAAGAGATACGGCAGATGGCAGTAAAGACCTTTCAGGTATTAAATTGTAACGGCGTGTCCCGCATTGATTTTATGATCGATAAGGACACAGACAAGGTCTATGTCAATGAGATCAATCCCATTCCGGGCTCTTTGGCGTTTTATTTATGGGAGGCGCTGGGGAAGCCGTATCCGGAACTGCTTGACGACATGGTAAAGCTTGCGCTCAAGCGGGAGAGAGAAGAGAAGAAGATGCTGACCTCTTTTGACAGCAATATCCTGCAGAATGCGAATCTGGCAGGCGCGAAAGGGAGCAAAGGGAATAAGGTACGGTGATCCCTCTGCTCCGGAAAACAGTTTATGCGCGGTATCAGAAGTAAATATTGTCAAAAAATTCTTCCAGATAGATCGGCATGTCATTTTTGAAAAGGGCAAACCGCTGCGGGAAGTTGTATGTAGTATCGTCCACTTCGGGAAGAATCTGCAGGCTGTAATCATGCAGACCCGGCTTGGAACGGATGAGGATGGCAAAATTATCCAGGATCTCCATGACGGAAAGCGTGTCTACGGAACCGTTGCCGTGCTTTGCCTTGATCAGTTTTTCAAAGGCATTCCGCACAAGGTCCAGTCCGGGCAGCAATCTGCCGGTTTCATAATTTTGTTTTGCGACCTGTTCCATCTTCTTATTAAAGGAAGCGCCGTCTTCGATACGCAGCTCTTTGTGTTCACAGGTGCCAAAATCCAGGCGGTACAGGATATTGCCTTCCGCATAGAAGAAGTAATTGTCATTTAAACCGATCGGTGCCAGTCCTTCAATACGGCTGCCTGCTTCCTTGTAGCCGTCCGGCCACGGAAGCTGCATCTTATCATAATCCACGAGCGTACAGTAGCAGTCGAAATCCTTTGTGCCGTAATATTTATGGAAAAGGTGTTCCTTTTCTTCAAAGTTGACGGAAGTGTAACGCTGCAGCTCGCCCCAGAAGGTCAGGTTGTCTATCCTGTCCCAGTTATCCTGTATGGTGGAACGGTCCAGAAGGCTGATCTGTTCACAGTAATAATCCACCATGTTGTGCATTTTCTCATATAAAGCGTTCTTGGCTTTTGCCAGCGCGTCGGCATAGTTTTCCTTAGATTTGTTTTTTACCGTGATCTCCGGCCGCAGTCCGGTGGTCAGTATCGAATCCAATCCCATATCATTATCCTCCGTAGATTATATATTATATCACAGATGCTGTAATCCTTGGCAGCATCAGGGAGAATTGCGAAGCAATTCTCTGGAAGCAGGCTGCTGAGCCTGCTTCGATTGTATCATACTTGTGCCTCACAGTGCAATCCGTCAGAACGAAATCGGCGGGACAGCCTTCTGCCCCGCCGCTGTGCTCACTGCTCCATCTGCCTTCCAAGAAACCCCGCCGCAGACTGGATCAGCTTCTGCTCTACTTCTCCCATTTTCGACTTGTGATCCGTCTCCAGCAGAAGCACCGAACCGATCACATCACCCTCGCAGATGATCGGACTGATCGCCTCGTGATTCACATCGTCCTGCTCGTTGCTGACCTGAATAAAATTTCGGTCTCCCTTCGCCGCAACGACACTCTCCCTGTGATTGATCTTCTCCTCCAGTTCCCGGCTGATCGATTTGCCAAGCATATTTTTCATGCCGCCGGCTACGGCGATAAACTGATCTCTGTCGGAGATCATCGCGACATGCCCGGACACCTGCGCCATGCTCTCCGCATATTGCTTTGCAAACGTTCCCATCTCACCTATCGGAGAATACTTTTTGAGTATGATCTCACCCTCTCTGTCGGTAAAAATTTCCAATGGATCTGATTCCCTGATGCGCAATGTTCTGCGTATTTCCTTCGGTATAACGATCCGTCCCAGATCGTCTATCCGCCTCACAATTCCTGTTGCCTTCATAACATATAACCTCCATCTGCTATCGTAACCGAATGGTTGCGTAAATTTTCATTTTCTTTATGCTTTTACTATTATTTGTAAAGGAGGAAATTATATGCATTGCGAAAAAGGAAAATCGGCGCAGATCGTAAATACTCCATCCCGTGTTACTTTGAATTTTTTAAATGTCCATTTCGTATATTTCTCCACACGGAAATTGTATCAAAGCTTGAAATATGGTACAAT
>CANQIJ010000174.1 GCA_947624025.1 uncultured Lachnospiraceae bacterium
AGAGGCCGATCTGCTTGTCCAGCCGCCGACCAAAACAACCTACCGTGTGGGAGAGCGCATCAATGTGGCCGGTGGTAAGGTGACGTATGTCTCGTCCGGTAAAACAAATACAAAGACGATGACGGCTTCCATGATACAGGGATTTGATTCATCCAGACCGGGCGTCTGTTCCGTAACCGTGTCCTGCGCCGGGCGTGTTGCATCCTTTGATACGCTCATTGTCGGGGAACCGGAAGTGAGAGCCGAGTACGGCAGAAAGTTAAAGGATGTGATACTGCCTGAAAATGAAAACGGCGCCTATGAGTGGACCTCCGACCCGGAGACCGTGATAGACCGGATCGGCGTTTCGACCTATCAGGCGAAGTTTACGCCGAAGGATCTCGAAAAATACCAGGTTCTGACGGATCTGGATGTCGATGTGGCCGCCTATGTAACGATCACAGACGGTGATGTTACTCTGCAAAGCGCCGCCCGGGAATATACCTCGGGGCAGCAGAAACCGAAGCCGGTCGTATCCATAGACGGCAATCGGCTGACAGAGGGCCAGGACTATGAACTGACCTATAGGAACAACATCAATGCGGGCGTCGCTGACGTGACGGTGAGAGGCATCCGCTACTGTCAGGGCAGCGTGACGAAGACGTTTACGATCACGCCTGCGCCGCTGACGATTCGTGCCAAAGACAAAAATATCCTGATCGGTGAACAGATCCCGAAAGCGGACAGTGAGGAATACAAGTCATTTTTTGACTATGCGGTCATCGGTCTGTGCGGGTCTGATCAGCTGAAGACTCCGCCGGTCATGACGCTGTCAAAAGACGGCGCACCGGTGAGCGATCCGGTTATCACATCGGCCGTGCGGTATGACATTGTACCGGACGGGGCCGATGCGGGAGAAAACTATGAGATCTCTTATGAAAAGGGCAGGCTGACGGCAGCCGAAGAGCGCGCATCCTGCACGGTCGTTTTTGATGTGCAGGGGCACGGAACCGCTCCGGAGGACATGATCGGGGTTAAAGTCGGCAGCACGATCGGACGGCCTGCGGATCCCACTGCGGAGGGTTACCGCTTTGACGGCTGGTACAAGGATGCGGTCTGCACCAAGGCGTGGGATTTTGATACAGAAATCGTGCAGGCTGATACCGTGTTGTATGCGAAGTGGATCGAGTCGGGCGCGGCAGGCATTCTGTCGCTGCAGGTGATCCCGGACGGTTTTTATACGGGGAGCGCGTATAAGCCCGCGGTCAGCGTCTATGACGGCGACATGCAGTTAAAATCCGGCAGGGACTACACCGTCAAATACGCCAATAACATCAACGCGGTAGCGGTGGATGAGACGGGCAGGCCCAAGACGGCAGGCGGTACCGCCATCGTGACGGATCCGGGTAAAAAGACCGAGAAGATTCAAAATATCAAGGGCAGCTTTACGAAAGATATGCCCTATCTCATCATTACCGGGAAGGGAAACTACGCGCAGACCATTTATCAGAATTATGTGATCCTGCCGGCGTCCATCGGAACCGGTGAGACGGCGGACGGATTCAGCTTAAAGTACAGCGACCAGCTGACACTGAATACAAAGAAGGCGCAGAATCCTTTTTCCTCCCTGAAATATAAGAAGGCGATGAAGCTGGGAACGGACTATCTGATCACCCTGGAGGCCGGGGCGGACGTGGCCTGTGAGCAGGGCATCCAGCCGGATGCAGGCACAGAACCGTCGAAGTGGAAAAAGGACACCGCCGAGGATCTGAGCAATCCGAAGAAGCCCAAGTATACTGCGCCGACGATCCCCAAGGGCTATTCCGGAACCTTTACGATGACCGTAACGGGAACAGGAAACTATACAGGCAGCTTCCGTAAGACGGTATCTGTGACGGATAAAAACCACCTGATGAAAAACGCTTCGGTCACGCTTGGAAAGAACCAGAAGAACATCACACCGGATCCCGGCAGCGCGGCCGTCACGCTGACGCCGTCCACGACGGCTTCCGCAGATACGTTTGTTGTCAAATTCGGAAAGACCGTTCTGGAGCCGGGTGCGGATTATACGGTCAGCTACCGCAATAATGACCGTGTCGGCAAGGCGGAGCTGATCATCACGGGCCGGAACGACTATGCGGGGAGTAAGACCGTTACCTTCAATATTAAGGGAACACCGTTTAATGCAAAGACCGTCGAGGTGAATACTTCTGACGCGGCGGTACAGGGTACAAAAGAGCCGGATGCGTATGCTTTCCAATCATCCATGACATACACCGGCAGCGCATTGACCCAGAACAAGGTGAAGCTGACGGCCAGGGCGGCACAGGCGGGCCAGACGGCGAAGGAGCTTGTATACGGCAGCGATTATACCGTCAGCTATAAGAATAATATCAAAAAAGGCACCGCTACAATGACCTTTACGGCGAAGCCGGAGTCGGGCTATACCGGCAGCATTAAGAAAACCTTCAAGATCACGGCGGCGGATCTTGGCAGGGGCGGTGTACAGGCGGAGGCCGTGAAAGCGGCAGGAAATGAGACAGACGAGCTCACCGTCAGCTCCGGCAGTGACGGCAGCATCAGCGGCTGCGTCCTGAAAGGCACGGTCTTCTACAGCAAAGCGGGCGCGAAGCCGTCCGGCAGGATCCGGCTGACCGACCGGTCGGGGAACGTGCTGAAGGAAGGCACCGATTACACGGTGACTTATAAGAATAACAAGGCCGTGACGACAGCACAGACAGCCGAAAGCAGCAAACCCTGCATGATTGTGAAGGGCAAGGGAAACTACACCGGCAGCTTCCCGGTATCCTTTGAGATCAGCCCGGCGCCTCTGGCGGAGAACGCGGACATTGCGGCGGCTGCATCGGCCATGGCATATGATGCGAAGAAGGCGGACGATTATCTGTACCAGCCGAAGGTCACGGTGAAGGATGCCGGGAAGGCCCTGAACGCCGGAAAAGACTATGGGACAGAGTATGTCAACACCGATCAGGCGTCTGTGAAGGCGTATCTGGAAGCTCTGGCACACGCGGCATCCCTGACGGGAACAGAAAGAGAGGCGGCATATGCTGATGCATATGCAAAGAGACCGTACGCAGTGGTGACGGCGATTGAGGGCGGAAGCTACCTGCCCGGAGAGGGCGTCCGGGTAGATCTGAATATCTATGAGACGAAGCTTACAGGTTCCAACCTGTATGTGATCGTGTCCGCAGATCCCGGGCAGACGGTCTACACCGGCGAACAGGTGAGACCGCAGGTAACGGTGTATTATGGAGATGCGGCGGCGGTTGCGGCGGCGAGAAATGAAAAAGTGACTGACGCGGATATCCTGACGGCGTCTGAGGGCGCTTACAGGCTCAAGCAGCTGGAAGAAGTGAAGGCAGAAGCGTCGGGAGTGGAAGCGGAGCGGAAGAGTTGGACGAGAGGAGACTATACGCTCACCTACGGAGCCAATGTGGCGGCGGGCCGGAACCGGGGAAGCATACAGGTGACGGGTGCGGGCATTTACGGCGGCAGCGTGACTGTGAAGTTTACGGTCGGCCAGAAGAATATCGGTTCCTGATGAACAGGTTATTGTTTTATTAGACGATCAATGGTATATTTATTTATGTGCGGGCTTAGCGCACACTTAGGTTTTATATTACATGAGAGAGGGAGAAAAGAGAAATGAAAGGAAACAATTGGACAGTTACTGACAGTAACGGAACGACACATCAGCTTGGCATCCAGGTTAAGAGCTTCGGAGGTCCGCAGATCACTGTGGACGGCAACCTTTACAAAGTAAAATCAAGCAACTGGCTTGTAAATGTGATCGACTATTCGGTAGATTTTCCCGGCGCGAACTGCCATATCGTTATGGTGGGCGGTAAAGCGAGGCTTGCGGTCAACGGTATCTACAACGAGGACGGAACAGCCTATGAGCCGATATCCTCCGTTCCCGCGTGGATATGGGTATTGGTCGGCTTGAGCATCATCGGCGGCTGGTTCTTCGGCGGACTGCTCTGCGCCGTTATCGGCGTGGCATTCAGCTCGGTATATATCTCTGCATCGTTACAGAAGAAGACGGGCAAGGTTATCACGATGTTCATTATTTTCCTTGTGATCCTTCTGCTGTTCTTCGGCTTGCAGCTTCTGCTGATCCAGTAAGAGACGGCAATGTGCAGACAACCTATCTGCAGGAACGGAGGAAAAGATGGACGGTAATTACGGACAGAATCAGAATCAGAACCCGAATATGAATCCGCAGGGCTGGCAGAATCCCAATATGAATCAGCCCAATCCGAACGGTTATTATAACGGCTACACCAATGCAGCGCCGAACGGTTATCCAAACGGTGGCCAGGGTGCACCCAATCAGGGGTATGCGGGCGGCAGCTATAACAGTTATGCGCCCAATCATTATGGCGGCCCCATTATCGTGCAGAATGCCGCGCCCCAGAAGACGGGCGGACTTGCTGTGGGAAGCCTGGTGTGCGGCATCATATGTGTCGTCGGATTCTGGTCCCTTATCACTCTGATAGTCGCTATCGTAGGCGTGGTACTGGGAGCGGTCAATAACGCACAGGACAATCCGAATAAAGGAATGGCGATCGCCGGTATCATCCTGAATCTGGTGGGCTTTATCCTTACAGCCATGTTTATCGTGATCCTCATGGCGTAGATTCGGATGCGTTTCGGTATTTCTGTGCAATTTTTTGTTTTTTTTGTTGATATTTTTGTGGAAAAATGTATTGACATCGTTTGGAGGCGGTGATACAATCGCTTTCAGAAAGAGGGCAAAGGTGCTGTGATCTATTCGCGGCACCTTTTTTTGTTCTCGGAATATATTATAAAAGGTACGGAGCAACGGAGCTTATGCATGGGCGTGTTGTATCCGTATTTTTTATGTGAGGAGGAAATGTTATGACAGAGGATATTATGAATGCCGTGAGCAGTGTGAGCGGCGAACTGTGGGGCGTCTGGTTCCTGATCGGCGCCGCGCTGGTGTTCTGGATGCAGGCGGGCTTCGCCATGGTGGAGACCGGATTCACCAGAGCGAAGAACGCGGGTAACATCCTGATGAAGAACCTGATGGATTTCTGTATCGGTACAGTGGTATTCATCCTGATCGGTTTCGGCCTGTTGCTCGGCGAGGATATGATGGGCTTCATCGGTAAACCCGGCTTTGACATTTTTACCAATTATGCGGATTTTGACTGGTCCAACTTCGTGTTCAACCTCGTGTTCTGTGCGACGACGGCAACGATCGTATCCGGCGCGATGGCTGAGAGGACCAAGTTCTTATCCTATTGTATCTACTCCGGTGTGATTTC
>CANQIJ010000175.1 GCA_947624025.1 uncultured Lachnospiraceae bacterium
CCAAACAGAAAAGAGACCATCGCGGAAAGATAGATCATCCGGATCCCATCCCTGGAAAATCTGCCCGATGCGACAAGAATCCCGCCAACGATACCGCCGATCCCCATAACCGCGTTGACGATGCCAAGCGCCACGGAATCGTTGCCGCTGCGCGCCAGTATCATCGGCGATAAGATGTTCTCATAGGTCAGCCTGGAAAAGAAGTTAAGCAGCGCCATCGTAATAATAACAGTAAAAATAAGCTTGTTACGCCTCAAATAAGAAAATCCCTCACTGCAGCCTGCGAAAACCGATTGTTTATCCGCCATGAGCACATCGTCCTGCGGAATCCTGATCAGAACAAGCAGTACGAAAAATGCCGCCGCAAAACTCATCAGATCGATCGCAAGAATGATCCGCAGCCCGCCAAACGCAAATAACGATGCTGCTAAAACCGGCGCAAGCACCATGACCAGATTGCCCGAAAAAGAATTCATTCCGCTTGCCTGCGCGATCTTCTCCTCAGGAACCAGTTTTCCCATAGCTACCGCCGATGCCGGCTGCTGAAAAGCATTCATGAAACCGAGCACCAGATTCACTGCGTAAATATGCCAGATCTGCAGCATCCCCGACACGCTTAACACAAGCACCGCCACAGAACACGCCGCCGCAATAGAATCGGACACCAGCATAACCGTCTTTTTCCTGTGCCTGTCAACGAAGCTGCCTGCCACGATACTCACCAGAATATACGGCAGATAATTGAAAAAGGACATAAGCGACACCGTCATGGCAGACTTACTCTGCGTATACGCCCGCAAAATGAGCGCGAAGCCCGTCATCTGACTGCCTAACTGCGATACCGCCTGGCTTAACCAGAATATGATATATCTCTTAAAATTTTTATTCATCGAATCTCACTCCTTATAGTTATATGATCATTTTCCCTATAAGTACAAGATCCAATGCGGACAATATAGCGGAAACCGCTGCGGCTTCCGTCCGTCACCTCTGCACAAGTATTGTCCGTTACTCAGACCTTGTACAGAGACCGATGCTCAAATCGATGCGCATATGGCATAACATACTGCCATCCCTCCCATCTCCCGCTTCTGTGTTATACTAATATCACCCGAATATACGGCATTCTGCCTGCGTATATTACTACACTATATCGTACAATATTTTTCCCCGTTTATCAATCCCTCGAAAAAGCGAAAAGCGAAAAGGCAAGCTTCCTCGCTTCCAAATCCTGCCAAGATCCTTCTCCGTATCTTTTCGCAATATCCTCAATCCTTTGCTCAATCGTCATATACTCACCTGCCGGTCCGGTAATCATATCCGCATAATTAAGCAGACGAAGCATCGGTGAATCGTACTCATCCTGCGGAATTCCATGATAATAAACTTCCTTCCAATACTTGTACCCTTGCTCTTTCAAAACCGAGCCGCCCTTATGCGCATGCTCTTTCTGCTCACCTGAAAACTCGTAACCAACGTCATGCAGTAATCCAAGCACAAAGGCAGCGCCCGGTTCAACAGGATATTTGTCAGGATTTTCAGCCGCCATTTCCTTCATTTTTTTTGCTACAGCTAAACTGTGTTTTATTCTATCATCAGTTATCATCATAAGCTCACTCCATTCTTTTTTCTCCGGTTCTATAGAATCTCACCACATCTTGAATTCGTTTCTGTTGTGATCGAGCCATTGGATACTTCTCCACTTCTAACAGATCGATCCATGCATATTGGCTTGACTCATCATCAATGATTACCTCACTGTCAGATGCTGTTCCATAATACACAATGGTGAACTCTCTTCTGACTTCTCCGTCTGAGTATTCAATTCTGATATCCGGATCAGTATAGGTTCCAATGATATCCGTCACTTTCACATCCAGTCCCGTTTCTTCTCTCACTTCACGAACAGCACAATCTATTAAGCTCTCCTCAAGCTCCATCGTTCCACCCGGTAATGTCCACTTCCCATTATCCATTCGCTTTAGCATTAGTATCCTATTGTCATTAATGATCGCTACTGCGGCCGCCGGTCTCATAGAATTTGCTTTAGGCATATCCGCTTCATGGGCGTAATCCTTTCGAACTGTCTTTAAGCCCTCCTCATACCATGCCTTAATCATGTCGGAAGTTTCCACCGTATGCTTATCATTGATCGAAGGAACTTTTATGAACAAAATTCTTGTTCCCTTCTTCGACTTCTGCGCATAAGTTGTGTTGCGATCAATGCAGTAGAAATCACCTTTTTTGAATTCATATTCTATGCCGGTTTCTGTATCCATATACTTTGTCCATCCTGATAGCATATATTGATACTCAACCGCTTCCGTATGGTAATGAACAATCTCTGCGGTATACTGATCATAATCTGTAATGCCGATCTCCAGATGTTTATCAGTGATGAACTCTAATTCTTGCGGTGTTTTTAAATCACCCGCTAAATACTGTCTCGGCCTCCCCTTTAACACATTCTCTATGTCACTACTATTTATTTTGATAATGTTTCCCATATTGCACCTCATATTGATTATAGAAAGAAAAGCTGAAGATACGGTTTTTCTTCACTGAGAAGCTTTGAAGAAAAATTGATATTATATCTGTAATTCATTCTCGTTGCTTCTTCCAAAACAACATTTACCTCTTCATTAGATATCGGTATCCCTTGATACTTCTTTAACAATATAAAAGCCTGATTTGTATTGATAATTCCCCATTCTTGTTGAATTCTTGTATAGATGGCATTTGCTTTTGAAAAAAAAGCTTCTGCTTCAGAGAAGCTGTCTCTCTGCATTTCTACCATTCCCTTCGCCAGATAGGAATGAGCTTGCCACCCCGGCAGATCATTCTCCGTTGATTTTCGATCTATAATATCATAGCAATGCCACGCAGTTTCAAGTTCGCCCATTTTTCTATAGATCTCCCCTAAAACGCCCATTAGGTAGATCTTGTATCTACTGTCTATGTCCTCAGCCTCGTCAGTTGCTTTTACCGTTCGGGAAATCAACTTCAATGCTCCATTTACATCATCATTTGCCAACATAATATCAGCCTGCTTACGCATCGTTCTATGGACAAATGCATCCATCTTATTTTTTTGTGCATAAGTCATTGACTTATCAAGCCATTCTGATGCACGTTTTAAATCCCCTGAAAGTACGCCCAAATTCCCGCCCAGCAAAAAAAGCAATTCATTGTACAGCTCAGGAAAAATCTTGACATCGACTCGAGCAAGAATATCTTCCGCTTCTGATATAAGCTGATCTACCGGCAGATAAAACATACTGTGGTGTATTTTTCTGATCCGCATCCTCATCAGCTGTTCATCTTTAACAATTTCCTCTTTAGAATACTGCGCAAGATACTCTTCACATATAGAAACGGCTTCAGCGTAGTCACCGCCAAGATGGACAATATCAATATAAATATTAATAAGATCAATGCTCAGATCGTTAATCTGATAGCTGCTCTTTATCCCATTGATGATCTGCATCAGTACCCTCTGCTCTCCTTTTTGCTGCTGCATTTTCATAACATCCAACGGAGTCATATCTTCCATCTCATCTACCGGAGAAACAAGCCATTTATTAAACTCATCTGTAGTCATACTCGATCTGGCGTGATAAAACATCTGGAGTACATCTCTGCTTACAACACCAGCAGTAATTCTATCAGCATAATATTTCAGCAGGACTTTATGAGCTGCCAATATAGTATCTTCTGAAGATTTTTTTAAGATTTCCCTCCTCATAAGCTCAAGGATATAATAGTTTCTCTCATTTTTGTCATAAGATACAAAGGAATATTTATTGAACTGCTCGAACTCTGTCATCGGAAAAGATATATTAAATTCTCGGATAAGCAGATTAAAAATATCATCGTCATAAAAATTCGGTATGGACATAAGTCGAAGGACCTCGACCGTATCCTTATCGAGATTGTAAATAAATCTTTCTACGATTTCCGGATGGCTGCCGCCGAAATCCGTTATATCCGGCTGCCTTCCGCTATTCCTAATATTCGCGTAAGTTTCAAGAGACAGGTATAGCAAAAACGGATACCCGCCACTGCTTCTGATTATTGTTCTGACAATAGACATATCTGTAATGCCGGAAGCCTTGAGATACTCTTCTGAATATTTGTCTTCAAACCCCAGCAATTGATGCTGCTCGAGAAGATCCTGCCACTCTTCATTCCAATTTAATTTGTCCCTTCCAAAAATAGTTACAAGTAAATTAGGAAAATCTTCTCGAGGAAAATATTCGATTATTTCCTGAACCCAACGCTCGTTTTTACTCCTATGTATTTGTTCAATAACATTTTCGTTTAAGGCTTCAAATGTATCAAAAATTATCAGTACCTTGGCATCCTTATGCTTTTTAAGGTAACTCTGCAGATCATACTGAAAAAACAGAGGAAGCATCTCCTCCATCTCTGCTATAGAATAACTGTCAAAATTTTTCAGTTCCTCCTTTACTTCTTTATCAATGTTTCTGTTAGCGATCGCTTTTATTGTTCTTTCAACGATTTCTGCAGTCGTTCCTACTAACCCATCATCAAAAATACCTAAAATATTTAATCCTACGCCCACAAAGGTGTTCTCAACAAACATCTCTTTATCTCTTCCATACTGAACACTTGGATTCTTTTTTCTAAAGTAAAGTGCGTATGCCAGTTCGAAGCATTTGAAATCAATCTTTGTGTCACAGCTATCAACAAGTTTAAGAATGCCCTCACCCATATTGCGATCTTCCGGTGCATTAAGGTCAAGATAAAAAGTGATCCCCTCTTTATTTTCTGCTTTGTGTATTTTAGATATTTCCCTTCTCAGTTTTGACTTGCCGATACCCCCTACACCATAGAACACCAAGATATTGTAATCTTTCCGATTATTATTCAATTTATCACGATAAAGGTGCTTTGCCTCCTCGCGATCAATAAACTCTTCTTTCACTTCAAAATCTTTCTTTCCGAAAGAATGCTTCGGCTTCGGCATTACCAATCACCTCACTATATCCATTTCTTCTGCACGTTCCAAATATACATCACCCGAATCTTTGGCTGTTACCGGAACTTTCTTGGCATATCTGCCGCCAAATCTTTTTGCATAAAACTTCAAGTTGATTTTACTATAAAATGTATAAATTGTCACTTAAATCCCTATTAAAGTTACGCACCTATCTTCTCCTATCCGTGAAAATTCTCTGCAACCATTCTGTTCATGCAATGCTTGTGAGGGATTCCGCCACTGTTACA
>CANQIJ010000176.1 GCA_947624025.1 uncultured Lachnospiraceae bacterium
ACGGAACCGGTGCAGATGTCTCTGTTTGATCTCCCGCAGGAAACCGGACGCACCGGCGGGCAGAAAGAATTGCGTCTCGAGCAGGCGATCGACTCCATCCGGCAAAAGTATGGTGCGGGGGCGGTTGTTCGCGGCAGTCTGCTCGGCAGTACCGGAAACCGAAAAGAAGCCCGGCAGCAGAAAGCCTCCGGGCATGATCCCAAATCTTAAACGGCCGCCGTTATCTGTGCTGATCGCTGCCGTTTCTTTTCTTAACACTGTAACCGAAGCTCCCCAGCTCCCTGCCCGTCGCCAAATATCTTCCGTGGGAATACACAAGGGGCCTGGCGTCGTTGAGGCAGAACCTTCCGCTCTCGTCCATGTAACGTTCGTCGATGTGCACCGCCAGCACATCGGCAAGAAACATATCGTGGCTTCCAAGCTCCAGCTTCTGCGTGACACGGCATTCCAGATTAACGGGGCTCTCCTGCAGCATAGGCGCCGCCACATGCTGTGCCGGGATCGGCGTCAGATGCATTTCTTTCCATTTATCCACATCCCGGCCGCTCTTGACACCGCAGTAATCGGTGGCGTAAACGAGCTCCTCCGTCGTCAGATTGACCACGAACTCACCCGTCTCTTCTATCATATGGTAGGAGTATCTCTCCGGCCTGACGGAGATCGATACCATAGGGGGATCGGAACAGACCGTTCCCGTCCATGCCACAGTAAACAGATTCGTATTTCCCGCCCGGTCAGCCACACTGACCAGAACCGCCGGCAGCGGATACAGCATATTGCCGGGCTTCCATGTCTGTCTGCCCATCGTCAGCCTCCCATCCGTCTTGCTTTTATATTATAAAGCGTTAAATATTTATCGCAATATCATTTATCATGATCCGTTGTACATCGCCCTTCCGTTCCCTGTGCGGCTTACATCGGGATCGTGACGTTCAGCAGATGGATCACGATATCCGCCAGCACGGCAAGCAGGGTCAGGATCGAGATCGGCAGCAGCGCCCTGCCCGTTTTGTTCTGCGCCTGACTTTTTTTCAGCTCGTCCGTCTGCCGGTTCAGCTCGTCCGACACGGACGCCTGCACATTGCGGTACACCTTCACGTTCTCACGGTGTAAAAACTCGTCGGACTGCTTAAACTTCTCTTCCAGAAGCGCTTTGAGCTGTTCCGCAGTCTGCCCGTTTTCGTTATCCCGGCTCTGCGCCGCCTGCAGGGCCTCCAATTTATCAAGATATTCTTTTAAGGTTTTCTGCACCTCCGACAGATTCTCCGCCGTCTTAAGATTCACCTGGCGGATCTCCTGCATCAGCTCATCGTAGGTCTTCATCTGTTCCTGCATCCGTTCCATCTTGGCTGCTTCCGCGTTCATGTTTGCCAGGATCATCTCCTGGGCGTTTTTTTTCTGCGACAGCTTATCAATAAAAGTATCCATTATGTTTCCTCCGGCCATCATCCGTCACTCTCTTTACCTTATTTATCGTCCCGACGCCGCCATGACAGATCCGACAGTCATGATACTCCGGCGGCTTGTTGACATTGTATCATCTCGACTGGCGTCTCGATGAGGATACTCGTCAAACGCCGATTGACGCAAGCGTCATCGGTGCTTTCCTCGTTATTGTATCATCTCGACTGACGTCTCGATGAGGATACTCGTCAAACGCCGATTGACGCAAGCGTCATCGGTGCTTTCCTCGTTATTGTATCATCTTTTGAACGCTCTGACAACCACCAAAAACCTCTTTGTAACCGTGCTCCCTCTCCGCAAAAATATACTGGCATAATCATGTATCTTGTCATATAATAGGCGTGCACGGCATAAGAGCCCGGACAGCTCCCTTAACGGAGCTGCATCTATCATAACGCTTAAAGTCATAACACTTAAATTCGGGTTGGAGGACAAATAAAAAACATGAAAAAGAAACTATTCGGATTCATAAGGAAAGAGCCGGTTCTGACTGCGGCCGCACTGTGCATGGCGGTCTCTATGTTCTTCGTGCCGCCCTCCGCCGCTTATATCGATTATATAGATTTCCGCGTTCTCACCCTCCTCTTCTGCCTGATGGCAGTCGTTGCGGGCCTGCAGCGCCACGGATTGTTCGACAGCCTGGCGCGGCATGTACTGACAGGCAGAATGAACCGCCGGGTATTATTTGCCGAACTGATCCTGCTGCCGTTTTTTTCTTCCATGCTGGTGACGAACGATGTCGCCCTGATCACTTTCGTTCCGTTTGCGATCCTGATCCTGGAGCTGACCGGGCAGCAGCGGTATATGATCTTTGTCATCGTCATGCAGACGGTGGCCGCCAACCTGGGAAGTATGGCGACGCCTGTCGGCAATCCGCAGAATCTCTATATCTATTCCGCATTTCATCTGTCTGCGGGCGAATTTTTCCGGACGGTGCTGCCGTATACGCTGGCGGCTCTGCCGCTTCTTATCTGCAGCGTCTTTTTCTGCAGCGGAGGCGAAGCTGCCGTGGAGCTTCCGGAAGGCGGGAACAAGGGCGAAAAGCGATATCTCTGTATGTATCTGATCCTCTTTGCGCTGTGCCTGCTTTCTGTTTTCCGTATCCTGCATTACGGGATCCTTCTGGCACTGGTATGTATCGCGCTAACGGCCGCGGAGCGTTCCCTGTTTAAGCAGATAGATTACTGTCTGCTCCTGACCTTTGTGTGCTTCTTTGTGTTCGCCGGAAATATCGGTTCCGTTGACACGATCAGGATATTTCTTCAAAACCTTCTGAGCAAGCGCCCGCTGCTCACCTCCGTCCTGGCGAGCCAGGTGATCAGCAACGTCCCTGCCGCCGTGCTGCTGTCCGGCTTTACGCAGGACTGGCGATCACTGCTTATCGGAGCGGATATCGGAGGCCTGGGAACGCCTATCGCCTCGCTCGCCAGCCTGATCTCTTTCAAGCTGTATCTGAAATCCAAGAACGCAAACGCTGCCGGATATCTGGGTTTCTTCCTGTTTGTAAACCTGATCGGCCTGGCGCTTGCTTTCCTTTTTATTTATTTTGCACAACTTTGACAATTTTTTCGTTTTATTATTGTAAATATTCACCGTAAATTTACATGGTGTTCATAATTTATTCATATTTTATCTGTACACTTTAACTATACACAAACGGAAATGTAATGTTTATCATTACACACATAGATAAATTTTTTCATAATAGCCCAAGTACCGCAAGGTACTTGGGCACTCCTCATTTTATGGGCCTGTAACGCAGTATCGGAAAGGACGCTCCGCCCTTTCCGATCTCTTTCCGTTTATCCGTTCTCTTACTCTGTTCCGCCTACTCTTCCAGCCTCTGCTGCTCGATATGCTGGATCTCTTCATTGAGCGCCATCATCCTCGCGTCCAGATCAGACACCATCTGCGCACACTCCACCAGCTCATCCTTGATATGCTCCGGCGCATTGCCCTCAAACTTATAGTGGATCTTATGCTCCAGGCTCGCCCAGAAATCCATCGCAACCGTTCTGATCTGTATCTCCACCTTTGTATCTTCAATACGGTCGGACAGATAGACCGGTACGCTCACCAGCATATGATAGCTCTTGTAGCCGCTGGCTTTCGGATTAACGATATAGTCCTTGACGGAAAGCACCTTGATATCGCTCTGGCTGCTGATCATCTCCGCGATCTGGTAAATATCCGACGCAAAAGAGCAGATCACACGTATACCCGCAATATCGTTCACATAGCGGATCATATTATCGATCGTAGATTCGTAGCCGTGCTTCTTCAATTTCTTGACGATGCTCTCCGGCGTTTTGATACGCGATTTGATGTGCTCTATCGGATTATACCTATGTACGTGCTGGAATTCATCGTTTAAGATCTCCAGCTTCGTAGAAATCTGCTTCAGTGCGGAATTATAGATCAACGTCACCTCTTTCCAGCTGTCTATATCGCCGTCTCTGTCCATTCTTGCTTCCATGGGATCCCCCTAATATCATAAATATTATCGCGGTACTTATTGTTTTGACATAAGTATACCATACCTTGATCAAAAAATGTATATTTTATACAAAAAATTCATATTTTTTTAACTTTTATTGTATATTTTTCTGGCAAGTCCCGCAGGACCTACATAACAGTATATGGAAAGACATCCGAAATGTACCATAAAAATATTTACATTTATCCCCGGAATTTGTATAGTAATCTGTGTGGCCGGCAAACGGCCCGAAGGATTCCCGGGATAAAGGAGGCCGATCCGTATGTTTCGTCTGTGGGCAAAGGAATTTAAAGAAAACCGAATGATAAAGGACACCGTCATCGAGGATCCTTCAGACGACACACGCACCCACAAGGTATTTCACGCCATAGACGAGATATGCCGCCGCTTTGACCTGGGCGAACCCATCTGGCTTGATTCTACCGTTCAGGAATTCAATCGGCATGACAAAGCCCGCTTTCGACAGGACAATTTCATCGAACCCATCGATTTTGATTATCTGGAGATCCATGTCATTGAGGAAGACTGAACGGCCGCGGTCTGTCGCTTTCCCCTGCTTTTTCATATTTTTTATCAATTTTTCCCTTATGGATATTTTATGGAATATTTTATTTGACTTTGCGCACTTTAAGTAGTAGTATTGTTATGTGCTTGATGTAGTTTTTAAAACTACGTGTCGAAATATCGAAATGTCGAGATAGAAAGAAGGGATTTATTTATGCAAATAACAATTCGTGAACCGGGGAGCGCGATCACACACTTTATCGGCATGATGCTGGCGATATGCGCCGCCGCGCCGCTTCTGGTCAAAGCCGCTGTAACCTCAGGACCTCTGGCATGCTCTGCCCTCGCGGTATTTATCGCCAGCATGGTGGCCCTGTACGGCGCCAGCGCCATTTATCACAGCATCAACGTGAAGGACGGCATCCTGCGCATCTTCCGCAAGCTGGACCATATGATGATCTTCGTGCTGATCGCAGGCTCCTACACGCCCGTCTGCCTGATCATTCTGGATCAAAAGACCGGCTACGCACTGCTTGCGGCCGTCTGGGGCATCGCCTTGATCGGCATGATCACCAAAGCCTGCTGGATCACCTGTCCGAAATGGTTTTCGTCCACGATCTATATCGCTATGGGCTGGGCATGTCTGTCGGTGATCGGCACATTATGGAATACGCTTCCACGCAGCGCGTTCGGCTGGCTTCTTGCAGGAGGTATCATCTACACCGTGGGCGGCATTATCTATGCTCTGAAGCTTCCCATTTTTAACGCAAAACATAAGAATT
>CANQIJ010000177.1 GCA_947624025.1 uncultured Lachnospiraceae bacterium
TTTCAACCGTGATGTTCGGATACGTTTCGTTGAATTTGGCAACCAGATCCGCGATCGTACCGTCTTCCTCACGGTCAGTTCTGCAGTGAAGGAACTTGATCGTAGCGGTCAGATCCGTGTAATCCTCGCCAAGCGTAATATCCAGATATCCGGGAACACCGCCTGCTGCCGCATCGTCTGCGGGAGCCTCTGCCTCCGCGCTGTCGTCAGCCGCAGCATCGTCTGCGCTGTCATCTGCCGCAGGCGCCTGCTCTTCTGCCGTGTCAGCCGTATCTGCTGCCGGAGCTTCCGCCGCACCGTCGGAACCGCAGCCAACCATGGATAAGGTCATCATAGCCGCCATTCCGAGAGCTAATACTTTCTTAAGCTTCATAATAAACATCCTCCTTTTTTATTGACCTGCCCAATGCAGGGATTTGCTAAATTACTTTTTGTTTAGCTTAAAATTAGTATGTATTACTTTATTTTTTTAGTCATCAATTATTCTTGCTAATTATAGCTTATTCTTGCATTTTTTTGTTTTTCCCATCTTTTAGCCAATTTTTGCACTTTGTTTTTGTGCATTATTACTCAAATTTTCTTCTTTTTCAAACCTAATAAATTAAGTATTTACATCTTAATTTAAGCTAATTATAATATGATTTAAGTTGATAATGATTTCAGACACAGTCAGACGGCCAGATAAAATATGCTCAACTGGCAGGTACCGTAAACGAGAGCACAGGATGGATATGCATACCGACACTTTTATCAAGACATTTCATGAAGCGCTGGAAAAGCCGCCCGTGCTGCCGGCATATGTTCCGGCAGAGATCTTTTTGGGACGGCTCTACCATATATCAGAAAAAACCGAGAACGCGTTTCTTACGATCCTTTCCGGCGGCATCGTGGAAGCCGGAGAGCTCTATTCCTTTACCCTCCGTCCCATGCCCTGCCGGATGCTTCTCTATACGCAGAGCGGCAGCGGCGTTCTGCGCATCGGACGCAGGGACTATCCTCTGACACCGCAGTCGCTTTTATATCTCAACTGCTCCGCCCTGTCTTCCCACTGGAAATTGGAGACGGCCGGTCCGGTCTGGAAATACAATGTTTTCTTTATGGAAGGGGAATCGCTTAACGCCTACGACAGACTCTGCCCCCCCCCACAAAGACCGCTGCTGATCCGCGTGGAGCCTCACGATGCGATACTTCCCTGTATCGAGAAGCTTCTTGCCGGAGCGGGAGGAACGGCTCTGCTTGATAAGCTGACCGATTCCGTGCTGCTGCACCGCATCTTAACACAGCTGTGGGCGAAGGCGCTGTCCCTGACAAGCACTTATCTGTCATGCCCTGCCTATCTGCTGGAGATCCGGCACACCCTGGACAATCTGTTTATGAACCCTTTTAATCTCCAGGATCTGGAAAACAGCTATCATATCAGTAAATACCGTATCTGCCGGGAATTTGCCGCCGCCTTCGGCAAACCGCCTCTACGCTATCTGAACGATGTGCGCATAGAAGCCGCCAAAAATCTTCTGCTGTCGGGAGATAAACGGATCCATGAGATCGCCGCAGAGGTAGGAATTGAAAACACCACGCATTTTATCAATCTGTTTAAGCGGCGTACGGGCATGACGCCGTTAGTTTATCGGGAGCTGAATCAATAAAGGAGCAGACCCTTAAGTCTGCTCCTTACATTTTGCTACGCTGTCCTTGTATATGATCGAACCGTTTATGACATTGGTTCCCCGTTTATAATGCTCACCCGATATTTTACGGATCATGTTTCCCACCGCCCGTCTCGCCATCTCCTTCATATCTACCTCATACGTAGTGATGCGGACGTCGCACAGCCCCGGCGGCTGGTAATTATCGTATCCCACCACCGAGATATCCTCCGGCACTCTGTAACCGTTCCTCTCCAGCGTCCGTACGAGCATGGCCGCCGCAACGTCACTGTTGCATGCGAACGCGGTAGGCATATGATGCGGAAGCTTGATCTCAAACCCCCGGTCCGATCTTCCGGTATCCGGATCCCTGTCGTCAATGACCCATTCCTTGTTTACCTCGACTCCGTGCTCCTGAAGCGATTTCACATAACCGAAATAACGGTCCGTGATACTGTCCGTGCACAGCATGTTTCCCAGAAAACCGATATTGCGGTGCCCCATGTCGAACAGATAGTTCGTCATGACATACATCCCGAAATAACTGTTGGACACCACGGAATCCAGCTCCCCGTCCCTGTCGTAGAAATCCAGGAAAAAGACGGGCACCTGCACACACGACATCAGCTTTGCAAGATATTCCTCCCTGAGCCGTCCGATGATCATCAGTCCTTCGATCTTCTTCTCCTGCAGCAGCCTCGGCATGACCAGCGCGTTTTCATCAGCGCTCTGCAGTATCTCCAGCATGGTAAAGCAGCCCCGCGAAACAGCCGCTGTGGCTACATCCTGATACAGAGTCCAGTAGAAAGCCTCGTATTTGTCCAGCCATCTGTCGGACACAACGGCGCCGATCGTAAAACTGGCATTGCGCTTAGCCCTCTCCTGATTGAGCGCGGATATGGTCTGGTATCCCATCTCGTCCGCTTTTTTCTTGATCTTAGCGCGCAGCTCCTCGCTGACCCCTTTTTGATTGGATAACGCCTTCGATACCGTAACGGTGCTGACTCCCATTACATTTGCGATATCCGCCATTTTTACTTTCTTCGCCATGACCTTCCCCACCCGCGCCGTCTGCGCGCCCTGCAATAAAAAAGAAACTTCTGCGCCGTTTACACGCTTCCTGTATGTTAAAAAATAAAGTATCTTATTAAAATTATAAAGTAATAATAGAACTTGTCAACACCTTCGCCAAAAAATTATCGTGTATTCCCGTTGCCGCCCCACACACGGGCAAACACCCGGCCGAACTGCGATTTTAATTGAATTTGACGTCCGGACATGTTACACTTTTATATATAGCGGCATACCGCGACAGGAGGTTTCACATGGGCGACTATATCTTGAGCTGCTGCTCCACAGCAGACCTGACCAAAGAACATTTTAACAGACGCGACATTTCCTATATCTGCTTCCACTATGAGCTGGACGGGACAGAGTATCCTGACGATCTGGGCGAAACGATGCCCTTTGACCGGTTCTACGCCGCTATGGCAAACGGCGCGGACACCAGGACCTCCCAGATCAATACCGAAGAATTTGCCGCCTATTTTGAACCTTTTTTGAAGAAGGGCAAAGATATTCTTCACCTGTGCCTGTCCTCGGGCATAACGGGCGTCGTCAACTCCGCCATGCTGGCCAGGGACATGCTGGCGGAAGAATATCCCGACCGCAAAATCTATATTCTGGACTCCCTCGCAGCCTCCTCCGGCTACGGCCTTCTGATGGACAGGCTTGCGGACCTGCGCGACGAGGGCATGAGCATAGACGAGCTGTACGAATGGGCGAAAGCCAACCGGCTGAAGCTGAACCACTGGTTCTTTTCCACCGACCTGACATTCTTTATCAAGGGCGGGCGCGTGTCCAAGACCTCCGGCTTTATCGGCGGTATGTTAAATATCTGTCCTCTTCTCAATGTGGATCATGAGGGGAGACTGATCCCCCGTTATAAGATACGGACCAAGAGAAAAGTGATCCAGGCCATTGTGGATAAAATGGAGGAATGTCTGGACGAGGGCCGCGATTACAGCGGCAAATGCTACATATCCAATTCCGCCTGCTACGAGGATGCAAGGGCGGTAGCCGATCTGATCGAGGAACGCTTCCCGAAGCTGGACGGCAAAGTGCTCATCAACAGCATCGGAACGACCATCGGCGCACACACCGGTCCCGGAACCGTAGCCGTGTTCTTCTGGGGAAAAGAGAGAGTTGACTAAATCAGTCAACCCTCTCTTCTGATTTCTGTACCGCTATCGGATAAGAAACGCAAAATAGATCCCATAACACGCCAGCATACACGCGCCGCCCAGCCGTCCGAGCCGCTTATTCCTAACGACTAACAGCCACAACAGCACTGCGGCCGCTATGCACCAGATGCTGTCTGCAAAGAAATTCTCCGCATACGCCACGGGTGTTATGAGCGCGGAAGTACCGACCACAAACAGGATATTGAAGATATTGCTTCCCACGATGTTTCCTACCGCGATGTCCGCTTTGCCCTTGACCGCCGCCGTCACACTGGTCACAAGCTCAGGCAGGGAAGTCCCGAAAGCAACGATCGTCAGACCGATCAGTCTCTCGCTCATACCGAATATCCTCGCAAGCGCCGTCGCCGCGTCCACAGCCACATCGGAACCTAAGACGATCATCACGCCGCCAAGGACGATCAGCAGAAGCATTTTCCATACCGGCATCGGCCCATTGTCCGCCTCCGGTTCCTCCGTGAGCGCTTCACCCTTTTTGGTCATGCAAAGCAAATATGCCAGATACAGGAACATCAGTCCCCACAGCATCAGCCCATCCGCACGGCTCACCACATTATCCGCATAGCCGACCCACATCAGGAACGCAGAAACCGCGATCACGAACGGCAGCTCATACCGAACCGTTGACCGCTTTACGGCAATGGGCCTGATCAGTGAGGTCAGTCCCAGGATCACAAGGATATTCATGATATTGCTCCCCACCACATTGCCGATCGTGATCCCGGCGCTTCCTTTTAACGCCGCCGATACGCTGACCGCCGCCTCCGGCAGGGATGTTCCCATCGCCACGATGGTCAGACCGATCACAAGCTGCGGGATACCGAATCTCTCCGCCAGCTTACTTGCGCCTTCCACAAACCAGTCCGCGCCTTTTACCAAAAGCACAAAGCCCGCTGCCAGAAGCGCCAGTTGAATCACCACTTCCATTTTTCCTCCATTCCGGGCGCTTCGCGCCCCTGTCATAATCTCTGCGGCCGGCCGCCGCCCTGCAGTTCATGCCAATAAAAAAACTTTCAGCATCTAAAGAATGCTAAAAGTCTCGTTCTTTCCATATCAATGCCGCGCCGGAACTGACGGTTGGGACAACCATAGATCCGAAAACCGGAAAGTGTGCAAACATGACTCTCGTCAGGGTATGTTGCTTACACAGGATAACTACTCCCTTTTAACTTGTGCACTACTGTACCATATCTTTGCGGTACTGTCAAGGTTTTTCACTTTTGTAGAACCTTTATAGAACCTTTGTAGAACCTTTATGATGGAGTAAAGATATTGACAGTTGACAGAAAATAAATAAAAAGAGTATTGGTTCCTTGAGGTATAATGATTT
>CANQIJ010000178.1 GCA_947624025.1 uncultured Lachnospiraceae bacterium
GTCATCATAGCTGTCGCAGACGATATCCAGGGCGAGACCGACCTGATGCTCGCTCGCTCCCGGCACCGTGATGACCTGTGACGTTCGCTTGTAAGCCTCCATATAGGAGCAGCCCTGCCCCATGTATTTCTTGATCCGGGCGTTGAAATTGGTCTCCTGCCTGTTATCGGTCCTGTAGGGCGACCTGATCATGAGATTGATGCCATCGTCCTTAGCCGCCTGCATCATGGCCAGAAGATCGTTGATGATCCTTTTATCGCACCGCATGCCGTCCTTGATGTTTCCGAGATCAAAGCTGTAGTCCTCCGGGATCGGATGCTGTTTATTGATGAGTACCAGACGCCAGTCTGAGGAATCAAACTCATAGTCCTCCACGACGTCCTGATCCGTATCCCCGGACAAGTCATCGTCCACCTGATACTCTTCGCCGTCGCCTAAGATATCATCCAGCGTATAGGCATCCTCCGCCGCATAGGCCGCCTCGTAGTCATAGGACAGACTGTCGTCGTCATCATCCGGATAGGCCGATTCTCCCTCGCCCGTCTCTTCCGCCAGCGTGATATCCGAATCCTCCACGATGGCGCTGTAGGTTTCCTGGGCTTTGATAAATCCCGTCTTCTCGGCAAAGACCGCGAACGAAAAGCTGCAGCTGCTCATAAAAAAGATCATAACAAACGCAATGCTGGCATACCGTTTCGTATTCGTCATAAAATGTCTGCCGACATAATATCCGCCCAGTACAACCGCCATCATTCCGAGGGACGGATAATAGAGCAATCTGTTCTTTTTGGCTATCTTGGTAAAAAAGGAAATCACTTTTTCCCGAAATGTCTTCTTCATCAGGAGCTCCAAACCCATTCTGGATATCTTTCGCTTCAATCACTGCTTTTTATATCATAACACATAAAATTTATTTGTACACCTTTTTTATGAAAATACTTTTTCATTGCGGAATATTTATTTCTGTTTTAAATTATGATATACTCCATTTGTGAACGGCATGATCCGTTCATTGATGCCTTGGAATTATGTTCCAAGTGTTATTTATTGTTTGCAGGATTTCCTGCATTTATTTTTCAGTCACCTTCATGAAGTGACGCCGTTTCCGCCCTATTTGTCTGAACATTTCGCTTGTGTGCTCTTTTATTCAGACGTTTTGGGCGGATCCGTCGGTTACTATCATTGTCAGAAAGGAACATAGGATATATGGCAGGTTCAACTTACGGAAACATATTGCGGATCACAACCTGGGGCGAATCCCACGGTGAGGCTCTGGGAGTCGTGGTGGACGGCTGCCCCGCAGGGCTTACGCTTAGCCCGGACGATATACAGCGATATCTCGACAGACGGAAACCCGGGCAGAGTAAAATCGCCACGCCCCGCAAGGAGGGGGATGAGGTAGAAATACTGTCCGGGGTATTTGAGGGGCGCACAACGGGGACTCCCATCTCCATGGCCGTGCGCAACACATCCCAGCATTCCGCTGACTATAGTGAGATCGCTGGTTACTACCGCCCCGGACATGCGGATTACACCTTTGACGCGAAATACGGATTCCGCGACTATCGCGGCGGCGGGCGCTCATCCGGGCGTGAAACCGTAGGGCGCGTGGCAGGCGGAGCCGTTGCCATCAAGCTTCTGCAGGAGTTCGGCATCGACCTGTATGCCTATACGAGATCCATCGGCTCCATCAGTATCGATCCGGACAACTTCGACAGAGAGGCCATCACATCAACCCCGACCTGTATGCCGGACACAGACGCCTCCGCACGGGCCGAGGCATATCTGGCCGACTGTATGCGGGATTATGACTCTTCGGGCGGCGTGATCGAATGCATCATCCGGGGTGTGCCCGCCGGGCTCGGAGATCCGGTCTTTGAGAAGCTGGACGCCAGTCTTGCCAAAGCGGTCATGTCCATCGGCGCTGTGAAGGCGGTGGAGATCGGAGACGGCATCGAGGCCGCCCTGCACCGGGGTTCCGATAACAATGACGCCTTCTGCATGAGAGACGGCAAGGTCGCCAAGGCAACCAACCATTCCGGCGGGATCCTGGGCGGGATCAGCGACGGTTCGGACATCATCCTGCGCGCGCATGTCAAACCGACGCCGTCCATCTTTTCTCCCCAGCGTACCGTGAACAAACAGGGCGAGGAGATCGAGATATCCATCAAGGGACGCCATGACCCGGTGATCGTGCCCCGGGCGGTCGTCGTCGTGGAAGCCATGGCAGCGCTGACCGTTGCAGACGCGCTCTTAATGAATGCGGCAGCGAAGCTTGACAATCTGAAAAAGATATATGGCTGACAAAACAGCCATATATCTTCCTGTAAAAACTTATCGGATCATACTTTTCCGCCGTATATTCTACAAAACGCCTGTTATATTTCTAATAGGTCAGATAGCTGCTTATGCAGTACAGCGTCTGCCCGTTATAGTCCACTCTGGACCAGCCGTAATCTTCATTGATGCCCGTCCTGGTCACATATTCCCCGTTATGCAGCACCGCCGCCACCGTCGCGTCGGGATTGGTCACGCTCGGTAAGGTACGAAGGTTCACTTCGATCTTGGCCGTCACCTGTTCATTGCGCTCCGCGAACTTCGTTTTCAGCCCGTCGCCGCTCTGGGCTCCTTCCTGTGCGGGCGGCTGATACTCCAGATCCGTCGTCAGGTAACTGGAAACGGCATATACGGTTTTGCCGTCGTAAGTAAGTCTCGACCAGCCGCTGTCGCTGACTCCCGTTCTCACTGCCGTTTCACCGTTCTTAAGGGTGTAGAGGACGGCGCTGTCGTCTCCCTGGCTCGGGATATCCCTGAGGTTCGTTGAATCCTTGGCGGTTACCGTCTCGTTTACTTCCGTAAAATTCATCAGCGCTTCCGGATCCGACTGTACTTCCTCCGGTGCCTCCGGATTGACGGCCTGAGCCGTTCCCTCGTATCCGAAATATGCCACATTGACATCCACCGGCTTGCTGATCCCGTCAACCGTACCGCGATTGGTATACTGCCACATGACATGCTGACCGCCGTAGGATGATTTCTCCGTATCGGGATAGGGCTGTGACGGATATTGGGAAACCCATATTTTGTATGTGTTCTCGATCCTGTCCGTATCCCATTTGGCATTTCCCGACAGCTCGCCCATCGCCGCATAGAACATCGGCGTATAACCCCTGTTATATATTTCCTGTAAAAAGGCTATCGCGATATCGGTGCGTTCCGCATTCGTCAGATTGTACTGCGCGCTGTCCGTCCGGTCGAACCCCTCGCAGTCATATGCCACGGGGTAAGTGATCTGATACTGCGATATATAGTCCGCCACCCAGTCTGCCTCCGCTCTGGCTTCATCTGCCGTAACGGCGGTAGAAAAGAAATAGACTCCCACCTTGATCCCGTTCTTCTGCGCTTCCTGCATATTGTATCTCGCGTTGGTATCCGCACAGATCTCGCGCGATGCGTCCGCCCGGTATCCGACCCGCACCATCGCAAAATCAATACCGGATGCGGCCACCTGCGCCCAGTCTATCGTCCCCTGGTATTTCGCCACATCGATACCGACCGTGACCTGGTCTGTCTCGGCCACGCTGCCGGAGGACAAAAGCTGTGTGACATCCACCGCGGTTCCCTGCTCAGTGCTCATGGATTCCGGCTGCGGATCCTCCATGCCGTCGCCGCCTTCTATCCCGTCAGTCTGCTCCTCGTCCTCTTCATCGGTTTTCGGTGGTTTATTTTCCATAACATCAGTTATGTTTTTCGTGTCCGTCACATTTTCGCCATCCTCAATGCTCTGTTCGATTTCCACCGCTTCGGTATCAGATTCAATAACATCTGTTTCTATTGTGTTTCTGGTAGACCTTACTGTGACCACAACAATAACGATGATAACGATAATGGCTATCACAGCCGCCACAGCCGCCGGTATGATAAATCGCGCTGACACAGGACCATGTTCTTCTTCATCCTCATAGTCTTCCGTGCTGTAGTCTTCGTCTTCATAATCCTCGTCATCCAGATCAAACAGCTCATCGTCCAGATCGCTCAACTTTTTCATTTCTCTCTCCACTTTGCGGCATCGCCGCCGTCCTCATTCTTCCGGTAAAAGCCGGACAGGATATTTTCCTGTCCGTAAAACCGTTTATCCCTTAGAAGTTGTCCAGCAATTCCAGGTAAAAATTATGATAATCTTCTCTTTCTTCCTTCATAAACTGAATCGCCGACTTCGGATGCTGGTTCAACAGTCCCGTCAGAAGATACGGCACGTCATATCCCCACACAACACCCGATTTTTTAAGCGGGATAATGTGTTTTTCGATAAACTTAAGGATCGGATTAATCCTGTACTTCGGATTCTTTAAGAATCCCAGCAGGATCTCGCTCGGGCAGTTGCCGCAGCCGCGCCCCATGCCGCTGACCGTGGCATCCAGATAGCTTACGCCCCTGATGATCGCCTCAGTCGTGTTGGCGAAGGCAAGCTGCTGGTTGTTGTGCGCGTGAACGCCTACCTTCTTGCCGTATTTATCGGCTACCTCCAGATACTTATCCGCCAGTCTTCTGACCTGCTCCGGATACAGAGAACCGTAACTGTCCACCAGATATACCGTGCCTACGCTGCTTTTGCATAACAGCTCCAGGGCGGCGTCGATATCCACATCATTGGATTTGGAGATCGCCATGATATTGACTGTCGTCTCGTATCCCTTCTTCGTACAATCCTCGATCATCTCGATCGCTGCGGGGATCGTATTGATATAAGTAGCCACTCTGACCAGATCAACCGGACTGTCCTTCTTATTCAGGATGTCCTTCCTAAAATCGCAGCGCCCTACATCCGCCATCACCGAAATCTTCATATCGGTCTTATTATCGCCCACAACGGCGCGGATATCCTTATCGTCGCAGAACTTCCACTTGCCGAACTTATTCACATCGAACATTTCCTTGGAGGCCTTATAGCCGAATTCCATGTAGTCAACACCGGCCTCGATATTCGCCTTGTACAGCTCCTTAACAAATTCATCGGTAAAAAAGAAATCGTTTACCAGTCCTCCGTCCCGAAGTGTGCAGTCTACCACCTTGATATCCGGTGTGTAAGACATGAGTGTTCTTTCGTTTGCTTTCTTTTCCATTGTACTGATCTCCCTTCTCTATTTTACAACAATTAGGCGTTTGCGAAACGCCACAAGCCGCATAAATACGGCATTTTTACTACTAAAAAAATAAATAACTCCTCACCG
>CANQIJ010000179.1 GCA_947624025.1 uncultured Lachnospiraceae bacterium
GAGGTTTTTTTCTGTAAGCTAAAGCGGCTGTTGTCACACCTGCATAGCAGGTGGTTTATTAAAAGACTGCCATACAACGAAAAGGAAAACCGTGCATAACCCCTTTGCACGGTTTCCCTTTTCTGACCCTTATCGCTATGTACTCCCCACGTACATATGCGTAAGAAGATATTTTCCTGTCTTTCAAATCGTACTATTTCTCAAGCAGAAAATCATACTGTGACATATAGAGCTTATAGTAATCGCCCTTCTTCTCCAGCAGCTCCTCGTGGGAGCCGATCTCACGGATGCCGCCCTGATCCACATACATGATGAAATCCGCATTTTTGATGGTTGAAAGCCTATGAGCGATGATAAAGGACGTACGCCCTTCCAGCAGTCTATTCAACCCCTGCTGTAACAGGATCTCCGTCTCCGTGTCGATGCTGGATGTCGCCTCGTCCAAAATCAGAATACGCGGATCGGACAGAAGCGCTCTCGCAAAGGAGATCAACTGTCTCTGACCCGCCGAAAGCCTGCTGCCGCGCTCGTTGACCTGCGTGTAGTATCCGTCCTCCATCTCCATGATAAAGTCATGAGCGCACACGGTCTTCGCCGCCTCTATCACCTGTTCGTCCGGCACTTGATCGTTGCCGTAACGAATATTATCCATGATAGTACCCGAGAAGATAAAGCTGTCCTGCATCATGACGCCCATCTGCCTGCGCAAAGATTTGATCGTGACATCCTCAATATTGATGCCGTCGATCAGAATCTCGCCGCTGTCTACGTTATAGAATCTGCTCAGCAGATTGACTATCGTTGTCTTACCCGCGCCGGTAGGCCCCACGATCGCTGCCGTCTGCCCCTTGTGCACGGTAAAGTTGATCTTCTTTAAGATCTCGATGCCGTCCTCGTAACTAAAGGTCACGTTCTTAAATTCCACCTCGCCGTTAATGAGCGGCATCTCATACGCGCCCGGCTTATCCTTGACAAGCACCGGCTCATCGATGGTCTCGAAGATACGCTCCAGATAGGAGATCGCCGTCAGCAGCGAATTGTAGAACGAGGCCAGCGTATTGATCGGCTGCCAGAATCTGCTGATGTATGCTGTAAAAGCGATCAGGACGCCCACAGTGATACCCGAATCCGCCTGCGCCATCCACGCGATACCCAGCACATAGATGAAGGAGGTCGTGACCGCACTGATGATATCCACCGCCGGTCCCATGACGAAGTTAAACTTCACGGCGCGCATCCATGCCTCGCGGTAACTGCCGCTCAGTCTGTTGAAGATACCGCTGTTTTCCTCCTCCCTCACAAAAGACTGGGTCACGCGGATGCCGTTGATGCTCTCCGCTATGTAAGCGTTTAAGTTGGACTGCTTGTTGCTCTGGATCTGCCATGCCCTGCGCTGTCTTTTCTTTAAGAAAATGACCACCGCCGTCAGCACCGGCAGACCGCACAGGCATATCAGTGTAAGCCGCACATTGATACTGAGCATGAAGAACAGGATAAAAAACAGGTTGCACAGATCCGTGATCGTATTGATAATACCATTGCTTAACAGGTCGCTTAAGTTATTGACATAGTTGACCACCCGGACCTGGATCTTGCCGTGCGGACGCTCGTCATAATAGGAAAAGGGGAGCTCCTGCAGATGCACAAACAGATCATACCGGATCTGATGAATGATATCCTGTCCTATTTTGGTCATCAGCGTGATCTTGATCCGCAGACCGGCACAGGTATACAGCGCAATCAGAATGGTGAGCCCCGCGTACATTAGGATGCCGCGCATATCCTGATTGGGGATGCACGTATCCATGACAGCCATGAAAAACCTCGGGATCAGCATTCCCAGCGCAGAAGACGACAGCATCAGGAACAATACGCCCAGCATCTGCTTCTTGTGGGGCGTGATATAACCCGCCAGCCTCTTCAACTGGTTTAAGTCAAATTTATCTTCCAGGATCTCGTCAACGTCATACTTGTTTCTTGCCATTGAGGTATTATTCTCCTTCGGTATTATTCTCCTTCGTTAAAATCACCGTACTGATGACGGAAAGCCGCCTCATAATATCCGCCCGCCACGGACAACTCCTCATGGGTGCCCTGTTCCACGATCCTGCCCTTATCCATCACCAAGATCAGGTCCGCGTCCTTAATGGAAGAGATGCGGTAAGCGATGACAAAGATGGTACACTCGCTCTGGATATTTTTAAGCTGCTTCTGTATGTAGCTCTCCGTCTCCATATCCACCGCAGAGGTCGTATCGTCCAGGATCAGGATCGCAGGATCCTTCAAAAGCGCTCTCGCCAGAGAGATCCTCTGCTTCTGTCCGCCGGAGAGTCCCACGCCTCTTTCACCGACAATCGTGTCATATCCGTCCGGCATCTCCTGGATAAAGAGATTGGCATCCGCCATCTTCGCCGCCTTCTTTACCTTCTCAAAGCTGCAGTCGGGGCGGCCGTAAGCGATGTTGCCTTCTATCGTATCGGAGAACAGAAAAACGTCCTGCATCGCCATACCGATGTTATCCCGCAGGTCGTACAGATCCAGATCCTTCACATTGATGCCGTCCACCAGCACCTCGCCCGCCGTCGCGTCATAGAAACGGCACAGCAGATTCATGACCGTGGATTTGCCGGAGCCCGTGGAACCGATGATCCCCACCGTCTGCCCGCGTTTTACCTTGAAGCTGACATCCGATATGATATCCGCATCGTCCGCCTGGTAGCTCACATGGGAAAACTCCACATCACCGTTTAAGCGTCTGCGCTCCACGGGTCTGCCCGGCGTCCTGACCGAAGGCTCCTGGGAGTAGGTATTGTAGATCTTCTCCGCCGAGGTCGTAAATCTGTGGATATCGTTGATCCACCAGCCCGCCATCCTTAAGGGCACAGTCAGCATCCACAGATAGCCGTTGACCGTGACCAGATTACCCATAGTGATCTCTCCCTGTATCACCATGTAACCGCCGTAGACCATCAGCACAACGGTCAGCATGTTAGACAGGAATTCAAAGACCGGAATGTATTTTTTCCATGTGGCGGAGGCATTCAGCTCCGCATCGCGGTAGGCGTCGTTCTCCCTGTTGAATTTGCCGATCTCGTAATCTTCTCTTGCAAAAGCCTTGACCACCCTGTTGCCGCTGATATTCTCCTGTGCAAAAGTATTTAATGACGAGAAGCGCTCCCTGATCCTCTGAAACGCCGGGCGCACCTGCCTGGACTGCTTGTAGGTCGTCAGCGCCGTAAAGGGAAGCACCACCAGCATACACAGCGCCAGCTTCACATTGACTGTGAAGATCATCAACAGAGCAAAAGCCAGCAGCAGTACGTTTTCATAAACCGCATAGATCACGTATGCGATAAAATGCCGTATGGCATCCATATCGCCTGTCTGCCTGGACATCAGATCTCCGGTACGGTTTCTGTTATAGAAGTCAAAATCCTCCTGAAGCAGCTTGCGGTACACGGTATCCCTCATACTGTAGAGAACGCCCTGTGAACAGATCTCAAACATGAGCTGGGAGCTGAAGCGCAGAATACCCTTTAAGATCGTCACGCCCAGAAGACATGCGATCATGACAGGCAAAAGCTCTGTGATCCCGTTCCCGATCACGTCGTCCACGATCACGCCCGATATGTACGGATTCACAATGGTCAGCACCGCGATGCCCGTGGTCATCAGAAGACCGGCGACCATACGCATTTTATATTTTCTTAAGAACGAATATACCCACTTGACCGGTGTCATTACCATTCTCCTTTGTATCCAAAATGATGGCATAAATGTACTCTGAAACCGCCCGTTTGTCAACCGTTTTATCCGCAAATCTGTCGGGCGGCCTGACAGAAATACCGTCTGTCTAACTAATATAAGTTTTTCCGGAGAAGTTTTCTATAATAGAACCGTTTAAAAATAGAATAAATCTATTATTGTTTGTGATTGTCTTTCCGGCCGAAAACAGCTATACTATATATGGCGGGTGCGGCCGGACGGCCAAGCCTTATCCGCTGTGCCGCAGCAGACGGTACGGCACCCGGGCCGCAGAGATGATGCGGAACGATCAAACAAACAAAGTTAGGAGAAAAATATATGCAGGGAAGAATACACTCACTGGAGAGCTTCGGTACGGTGGACGGCCCCGGAACACGTTTTGTCGTGTTCGTACAGGGCTGTCCTATGCGCTGCGCTTACTGCCATAACCCGGATACATGGGAAATGAACGCCGGTACGCTGATGGAGCCGGAGGAGATTTTCGAGCAGTATCTGCGCAATAAAGACTTCTATAAGAACGGCGGTATCACCGTTACCGGCGGCGAACCTCTGATGCAGGTGGATTTTCTGATCGATCTGTTTTCAATCGCCAAGCAACACGGTGTGCACACCTGTATCGACACGTCCGGTATTGCTTACAAACCTAACGCCAATCCCGAGTGGCTGGCCAAGTTAGACCGTCTTATGGAATTGACTGATCTGGTCATGCTGGATATCAAGCACATCGATCCCGAAAAGCATAAGGAACTGACATCGCAGCCCAACGATGGCATCCTCGCCTTTGCGAAGTATCTGGACGAAAAGCATGTGGACGTATGGATCCGCCATGTGATCGTGCCGGGCATCACGGACGATGACGAGTATCTGTATAAGCTGGGATACTTTATCGGCGGCCTGTCCAACCTAAAGGCCCTCGACGCACTCCCCTATCACACCATGGGCAAGCCGAAATACGCCAAGCTGGGGATCCCATACAAGCTGGAGGGCGTAGAGCCGATGGATAAGAATAAGCTGCTCGAGAAAAAGGAAGTCATTCTGAACGGTATCCGCAAGAGGCGGGAAGAATCAGGGCGCTGATCACTCAGCGCCCGCTCTGTTCTTTAACCGCAATATCTTAGGAAGGAGCTGTGAACCGATCCGGCAGATCAGGTCCGCCGCCAGCGCATCCGGACGCCCAAGCAGCAGCTCCCGGATCCATCCGATCAACAGGCAGCCCAGCGTAACGGCGAGCACAATGCCTGCCAGAGTAAGGAATCCCAATACCCCGCCCGGGCCCGGAGCCGCCGCATATTTTTTCCACCGGTTCATAACAAGGAAAACCACGGTGTTATTCAAAGCGAATACCGCAAACACCTGCGAGGCGATCCTGTTGATCATACGCGCGCCTTTTCGGATCCGCACTTCCTTAAACAGATAAAAAAGAATGACCGCCATCAC
>CANQIJ010000180.1 GCA_947624025.1 uncultured Lachnospiraceae bacterium
AGCATAAACGGCTGCCTGTGAGGGATGATCTCCATGATCTCTTTTGCGCTCATAAGTGACATACCGGTATTCCTCCTTCTAACTGTTATCTATCTGCCGCTGCCACGACTGCGCCGCCGCCCACACGGGCAGTTTGGTCCGCCGCATCAGCCGTGATACCGCTTCACAAGCAGGCTCGCATTGTGCCCGCCGAATCCAAGCGAATTGGACAGCGCATACTCAAAATCCTCCGTGTAAGCTTCTTTACAGTAGTTTAAGTCGCACTCCTCATCGGGCACCCGGTAACCCACTGTCCGGTGAATATAACCTTCCTCCAGCTCTTTTACACATGTCACAAACTCAATGGCGCCCGCCGCACCGAGAAGATGTCCTATCATAGACTTTGTCGAATTGATTCGGATGTTTCGGGCATGTTCGCCGAACAGCAGCTTAATAGCCCTTGTCTCAAACAAATCGTTATGATGCGTTGCCGTGCCGTGCGCATTGATATATGTGACGTCCTCTTTGGCAATTCCCGCATCCGCGATCGCATATTCCATAGCCTTGGCCGCGCCCGCGCCGTCCTCCGCCGGAGAGGTGATGTGATACGCGTCAGAGCTGCATCCGTATCCGGCTACCTCGGCATAGATCTTTGCGCCTCTTGCCCTGGCGTGCTCCAGCTCCTCCAATATAACGACTGCCGCGCCTTCACCCATGACGAAACCGCTTCTCTCCTTGTCAAAAGGAATGGAGCAGCGCTCCGGATCCTCACAGACGGAAAGCGCCGTAAGCGCCGAGAAACCGCCGATGCCGATAGGACAGATACTGCCTTCCGTACCGCCCGCCACCATTACCTCCGCATCGCCGTACTGTATCGTGCGGAACGCTTCGCCTATGGAATTGGTGCCTGTAGCGCAGGCTGTTACCACATTGATGCTCTTACCTTTTAATCCAAACTGAATAGACACGTTTCCCGCCGCCATATTGGAGATCGTCAGCGGCACGAACAGCGGCTCGATCCGGGAAGGGCCCTTTTCCAGCAGCCTTGTATGGGAACGTTCCATCGCCTGCAGGGAACCCGTGCCCGATCCGATTGCCACGCCCACGCGGTAGGGATCCTCCTTCTCCATATCAAGGCCGGCGTCCTCTATCGCTTCTTTGGCAGCCGCCACCGCATACTGGGAAAATAATTCCATCCTCTTTGCCGCCTTGAAATCCATATAGTCTTTGCCGTCAAAGCCCTTGACCTCCGCGGCAAGCTTACATTTATAATCCGTCGTGTCGAATCTGGTGATCCTGTCAAAGCCGATCCTGCCCGCCTTAACGCTCTCCCAGAATTCGTCCACGCTCAGCCCGATGGGTGTGATCGCACCCATCCCCGTTACTACTACCCTTCTGCTCATGACTGTGCTCCTTTCACCTTCGCGTCGCTTGTTGTTATGCTGCGGACACTATAGCCCTCCGTCTACGGAGATGACCTGTCCCGTGATATAGGACGCCTTATCGCTCGCCAGAAACGCCACCGTCTCTGCGATATCCTCGGGCGTTCCCATGCGCTTGAGCGGAACCTGCGCCAGCACCGCTTCTCTCGCCGCATCGCTCATTGCCCTGGTCATATCCGTATCGATAAAGCCCGGCGCCACCGCGTTGACCGTAATGCTCCTGGCCGCCAGTTCTTTTGCCACAGACTTTGTCAGTCCGATCACGCCCGCCTTGGAAGCCGCGTAATTCACCTGTCCCGCATTACCCTGTAAGCCGGATACGGACGACAGGTTGATGATGCGCCCCGCCTTCTGTTTTAAGAACGGGCGGTACATATGCCTGATCGTATTAAATGTACCCTTAAGATTCGCAGCGATGACCGCGTCAAAATCTTCCTCCGACATCCTGGCCAGCAGATTATCTCTCGTGATCCCCGCATTGTTCACCAGGATGTCGATATGCCCGAAGGCCGCCAGCATATCCTCTATCATTTTTCCGCAGGCCTCATAATCCGCCACGCTGCACTGAACGGCGGCAGCCTTTCTTCCCATCCTCTCGATCTCAGACACGACCTCCTGCGCCTTTTCCCGGGAACCGTTGTAATTGACGATCACATCCGCGCCGTACCCGGCAAGCGTCAATGCGATCTGACGTCCGATACCCCGGGATGCGCCCGTCACTAACGCCACTTTTCCTGATAACATATACTCCCTCCGTTTCACAGCAATTCATTCAGCTTATCCAGATCTTCCACTTTTTCCACATTATAAACCTTCATGTCTCTGTTGATCTTACGCATGAAGCCGGACAGGGTCCTGCCGGGCCCGATCTCGATAAAGGTATCCGCGCCGTCGGCGATCATGCGTTCCACGGACTGCTGCCACCTGACGGGAGACGATACCTGCTTTTGAAGCAGCGGCTTGACATCCGCCGTGTCTCTCACATAATCCGCCGTCACATTGGCGATATAGGGAACCTGTATCTCACGGATCTCTACGCTTTCCAGCTCCTTGGCCAGCTTTTCACCCGCTCCGGCGAGCATGGCGGAGTGGAAGGGACCGCTGACCTTGAGCGGTACGCACCTTTTGGCTCCCGCAGCCGTCATTTCTTCTGCCGCGGCAGCGACGGCCGCCGCCTCTCCCGTAATAACGATCTGCCCGGGGCAGTTGTAGTTGGCGATCGAGACCGTTCCCGCCGTCTCTGCGCAGATCTTCTCGATCACATCCGTATTAAGCCCCAGCACCGCCGTCATGGCGCCGCCCTCCGGCACGGCCTCCTGCATATAGATGCCGCGTTTGCGCACGATCCTGAACACATCCTCTTCGCTCATAACGCCGCCTGCCGCCAGTGCGCCGTATTCGCCGAGGCTAAGGCCTCCCGTGACGTCGGGCTTGATCCCTTTTTCCTCTACCGCTTTCAATATCGCTACTTCCGTTGCAAGCATGGCGATCTGTGTGTACTCCGTAATATGGATCTGTTCATTTTCCTCAAAGCAGAGCGCGGCCACATCCAGTCCGCCGGCTCTGCCCGCCAGATCGAACATGTCCCGGCATACGGGGATCTGCTCATAGAAATCCAGTCCCATTCCCACATACTGCGCTCCCTGACCCGGGAACATAAACGCTGTCTTACCCATGACATACCTTCCTTTCCTTGTGCGCTTCCGGTCCTGCACTCCCTCATGACCGTTAATACTTTGAATTTCAAAGTATTGGGCTTTAAAGAAACGCAAGCCCGCTGAGCTTGCGCTCCGAATCCTTATATGACAGGTAATATTACCGTTTTAACAGCTCCTGTGCCTGCTGCATGATCTCCTGAATGATCTCGGCGCAGGTCATTTCTTCCCTGACCATACCCGCGATCTGTCCCGCCATCAGCGTACCGTTTACGGTGTCTCCCTCTACGACCGCCTTGCGCAGCGCGCCGAGCGTCAGATGCTCCAGTTCCTCAAAGGATGCCCCCGCTTTCTCTAACTTCAGGTATTCCCTTGTCATATTGTTGCGTATCTGGCGGACCGGATGCCCATGTGACATACCTGTCACTTCCGAATCGATATCCTTTGCCGCCAGGATCTTCTTCTTATAATTCTCATGTACAACGGATTCCTTCGCAACCACGAATCTCGTACCCATCTGTACCGCTTCCGCGCCTAACATCATGGCTGCGGCAAAGCCTCTGCCGTCCGCGATGCCGCCCGCCGCGACCACGGGAATGCCCACGGCATCCACCACCTGCGGAACAAGCGTCATGGTGGTGGAGGAACCGATGTGTCCTCCGCTCTCCATTCCCTCAGCGATCACCGCGTCCACACCGGCGCGTTCCATCATCTTAGCAAGCGCTACGCTGGCGACTACCGGCGCGACCTTGACGCCCGCCGCTTTCCAGTCCGCAAGATACCTGCCCGGATTACCCGCTCCCGTGGTGACGATCGAAACGCCCTCCTCAATGATCGCTTTGGCGATCTCGTCCGCTTCGGGATTCATCAGCATCAGGTTGACGCCGAAAGGCTTCTTCGTCAGCTCCTTGGTCTTTCGGATCTGTTCCCTGACAAAAGAAGCCGGTGCTCCGCCCGCGCCGATGATCCCAAGTCCGCCCGCTTCCGAAACGGCCGCCGCGAGATGGTACTCGGCAACCCATGCCATTCCTCCCTGAATGATCGGATACTCGATACCCAGGAGTTCTGTGATTCTTGTTTTCATCGTATACCTCTGTCTATACTGCGCAGACCGCGTCTGTACTTACGCGTCTACACCTTTGTTTTTCATATATTCGACAACGGCGCCCACTGTCGTGATCTGCTCCAGATCCTCGGAAGGGATCTCTATGCCGTACTCTTCCTCGAAAGCCATAACCAGTTCAAACAGGTCTAAAGAGTCCGCGCCCAAATCGTCTTTAAAAGAAGATTCCTCGGTAATCTCTACTCCGTCTAAATTCAACTGCTCCTGAATGATCTCGATAACTCTTTCTAACATATTTTAGTCTCCTTTTCACCTTGGATAATACTTTGACATTCAAAGTATATTATCTGTCTATCTATTTGTCAATCATAATTTTACGTGTTTTCTGCGTTTTGTCAATTCACTTTGCCAATAAATATTGATAAATATCTCTTTTGGATACGCCCCGGTCTCTGGCGACCTGTTTCATGGCGCTCTTTTCATCCATACCCTCCTGTTCATAATATGCCATGTGTTCCTCTATGCTCATGCTCTGCCAGGCCGCCTGCTTCTCCGCTTTTTTCTGATCCATGCTCCTGCCCTCTATGACGAGTACATACTCCCCGCGCGGCTCCTCCTTCTCATACAGGGCAAGTGCGTCCGCGATCGTCGTGGGCAGCACCGTCTCGAATCTCTTGGTCAGCTCGCGGCACAGCGTAAGGCGGCGGTTACCCAGCGCATCCGATAATTCCTGAAGCGTTCTCACCAGCCTGTGCGGCGCCTCATAGAGAATGATCGTTCTGGATTCTTCCTTTAACTCCTCCAGTATCTCTGCCTTCTCTTTTCTGTCGGACGGAAGAAAAGCCTCGAAGCAGAATCTTCTCGTGCCAAGCCCCGACAGGGTAAGCGCCGTGATACAGGCACACGCTCCCGGCAGCGACGTCACGGGGATCCCCGCCTCGTAGCACTTCTGTACCAGCACTTCGCCGGGATCGGAGATGCCGGGCGTTCCCGCATCCGTGATGAGCGCCACAT
>CANQIJ010000181.1 GCA_947624025.1 uncultured Lachnospiraceae bacterium
CTTTTGCCTCCTGCGGCGAAAACCATCTGGAAGACCATCTGGGGATGATCGGAATCCCCTTAGAGCCTATGCCGGAGTTCCCACAGGATGCGGAAACGATTCTTCTGACCAAAGCTTCGGCGAAAGACGAAACCGTCCTGGATAAACTGGAGCGGCACCTTCTGTCCGGCAAAACAGCGGTCGTTACCACCGGCTTCGTGGCCGAAGTATCTCCGAATCAATGGGAACGCTTTTCCACCGCGCGCTTCAGCGGCAGAAAGCTCCCCGCCAACAGATACCAGGTGACGGATGACCCCGCGGGCTATTACCGCGTAAACTTTACCACCGCCTTCCCCGAGCTGCAGTTTGGCAACAATGCGTCCTGGTCTTACGTGAACGCAGGCGCCGGAGACTATCACAGCTCCCTGCTTCTGGAAGATACCTACGGTCCGGGCAAGCTGTATACGCTGGCGGTGCCCGATCTGTTCTCGGCGCTGTCAGATCTTCCCGTGCCGGTAACAGATGTGTTCCGTCGCGTCCTGTCCGCGAATAATATGTTCATCAGCGGCAGAAACGTTTCTCTTTTCCTGTACGACAACAACACCTTTATTCTGTATTGTTACGCCAGGGAAGGAAGCTGCCCCGAGACAGTGACCCTTCACCTTCTGAAAGAAGCGTCCGCCGTCAGAACGCTCGATGGGAAGCATGCCGTTTCCCTCTGCGCCGGTGTCTGCCGCCGTCTGGAACAGACAGAACAGGAATGGACCGGGCAGGTTTTGATCCGGCCGGGAGAATTCCTGGCATTCGAGATCGTATAGCGATGTGTGTAAAAAACAGAAAAGGGATATAACATCATGATAAATATAAACGGAAAATGGGCGCTTGTGACCGGCGCTGCCAGAGGAATCGGAAAGTTGTCCGCAGAATGCCTCGCCCGGCACGGCTGCAACATCATCGTGCAGAGCCGTACGAAACAGGCTAGTGAACAAACAGCAAAAACACTGGAAACATTCGGCGTAAAAACATTTGCGATAGCTGCGGAATTTACAGATACCGCTTCCGTAGATAGAATGCTGCATGCCATTGACGATGCGGGCATCGATGTGGACATCGTTCTCAATAACGCCGGAATGCAGGTGGCGTACCGGACACAATATTATGAAACACCCGTGGACGATTACGAGAAAAGCTTTCTGATCAATACCATCGCGCCGATGATGATCTGTTATCATTTTCTTCCGCGGATGGAGCAAAAAGGATTCGGCCGGATCGTAAACACCACCAGCGGCATCCGCCTGGAGCCCGAACAGGCAGGCTATTCCGCCAGCAAGGCCGCTCTCGATAAAGTAACCATAGATATCGGTTCCAAGCTGCAAGGCAGCAATGTGATGATCAATCTCACGGACCCCGGCTGGTGCCGGACCGATCTGGGCGGTCCCCATGCCCCGAACGCGCCGGAAAGCGCACTTCCAGGCGTTGTGGTAGGCGCATTTGCGGACGACAGACGATCCGGCCGCTTCTTCAATGCCGGCCTTTTCTACGGTATGACGCTGGAAGAAGCAGTCGCCAAAGCCGAGAGCATGGAAAGCCCGTATTAAACCGCTGGGAAAGGGTAGGGTAAGCAAGGAGAACTATATAAAACCGAAGAAAAATCATCACTAAAACTCACTCAGTTTTTTCCCTTCCTGTGTCTTCCACTCCGTCTTCCCATTGGATGAACGTCCGAGAATGACCGATGAAGCGGCAGACGGTGCACTGAACTCATAGTTCTTAGAGAACATCCCCTCCGCAATAACACCATCAGTTTCCAGTTTCTTCCGCAAGTCATAATAAGACTTTGCGCCGGATTCAAAGGAATTGGCCAGATGCTCCGAAACCTTTGAGCCTTTGACGACCGTAAATCCGCCCGGGCTGATGAATCCCTTGCCGTTTGAATTTCCGCTTTTACAAAATAAATATTCTGTACTGTCTGTAGCCACCGGAACAGGTTCCAGAATCTTGTACCCCATAGCGTTAATGAGAACTTTTATGTTATCAATAAATTCTTCCATGCTGGCAATCTGAGATTCCTTGATCACCGTATTTTTATATGTATTCTTTGTAAGCAGCTTGTAACGGGCGCACTCCGTGGCGATCTCAACCAGCCGGTTCTCCAGATAGCGGATCAGCGCCTTGTTCAAATCGCGCCCGACAAAAATGACCGCCGTATTCCAATAGAATTTTTCTTTTCCACTCTTGTAATCATGAATGTGCTGCATCAAACGGTCCTTAATATTTTCCGCCTCACCAACATAGACAGAATCCGTTCCGTCATCTTCCTGACAAAGCAAAAAATAAACTCCCGGTTCACACACGTCTTCCCTCTGACACAGAGCTACTTCCGTACGGGGCACTTTAATGCCCTTACCGTTCCAGTTGGAAAGCTCAGCGGTAATAATACCGTCTGCCGTACCATTCGCCCAAAATAACTCAATCGTCTTTCCAAATACCATGCTCATCACATCCTTCTTTTTCTACTGTTCAAACCGCCGCTCCCTATTTTACCATAAATTATCCGCGTATCGTCTTCGTCTGTCAACATGATTCTTTTTAAGATCTCTATGTACTCGCTATTGTAACCGCTCTGTCCCTCAAATATCTTTTTCCATTCTGTCAGCGTCTATTAGCACTTTTCCACAAGCGTTCAAAAAAAGGGGATTTTGAAACATTTCGTTCCTATTTTACAACTTCCTGCCCCAATTGAACGGTTACAAACTTTATTATCTCTTTACACATTTCATCACTTTTATAATGATGAATATAGTCTGGCTTTCTTCATGCCTGCTTTGAAACGAAATGCACAATTCCCTGCTGCGGTTCAAGAATATATGGTATCAACTCCAAAGGATATACCTTAACGCCTTTCTTTAATTCCTCCAGCGGAACCCAGCAGAAATCCAGATCGATCCTTTCATGCTCCAACTCATCATATCCATGAAAAACTCCGTCTAACGGAATACTATCCTCTGCCAAATGCACATGATAATATAAACATATCTGATGACACGGCCTTGTGCCCCACGAAAAATAAATCTCCCCGATCGCCAGCAGATTATCTATCGCTATCTTAGCGTGAAGCTCTTCTTCGAATTCCCTCTTAAGAGTTTCCGCGCTTGTTTCCATCGCTGCGACATGTCCGCCAATAATAGAATAGTCATCATTCTTCGGACGCTGTAATAAGATTTTTCCATTGTGGATCAGTATGCCGCCAACTCTGTATGAAAATATAAAGTCGTCGTTTTTAAACAAAATATCCACTTCATTGCCTCCATGTATTACTTTGAAACATATTTGTGAAAGTCCGATTACACTTGAAATTAGGTACATATCAAAACGCCGCACTGTGAGATATAGAAAGCTTTCTGATCAAGGCATGCGATAACACGGCAGCACCAAGCGGCACTACAACACCCACCAGTGTATACGCTATCCACAAATAATCCACGTTCAATACCGGAAATGACGCCAAATAATACGGCGGCAGACCACATAACTTAATATATACAAAAGATACTATCTTAAAGGCGAGAAAATGCCACAACATAATATGCAGTGAATTTATTCCTACATAGGCGACCCATTCCGTATGATTACCCCTCATAAATATTTTTGATATACTAAATATCAAAATTCCTCCTAAGACCCCATTTGTAACGTAAAACCACGGCATATGTACAGTGAATGCGGAAATTTTTTCGTGTGCCATGACATAATAACTTACCAAAAGTCCGCTAAACGATAATACTGCCCAAAAAACATTCGGTTTGATTAATTTTTTCAAGTCTGATTTTTGTAAAAATACCCCTATTACGAAAAAAATATAATAATGGCACGTTTCTTCTACACCTGTTACGATATGAATACTATTATAATTCAAATAACAACCAATAGCCATTATAATGATAGCAGTTATAAATATAAAACAATGCCGGAATCGTTTAAGCTTTCTTGCAATAAAATCAGTTAAAACATAGATAATCGATACTTCAAAAAGCGCCCGTAAAAACCATAAAGTCCCTGCAAGTTGTTCTCCATCGGCAAATCCCAAAGTTATAACAGTATGATAAATAAAATCATTCATTGAATATGTGCTGATTTTACCATAATCGGTGTTGAGTAGAGAATTACGCCCCCCCCCCTAAAAAGCCAGCGTTATTGGTATAAATATTGAGTTTACAAAATAAATTATGCAGGCACAGCAAAAACATATTAAATGATACATACGGAATGTATAGGCTTTTTATTTTTTTAGCGATACAACAACATACCGTTTTTATATTCTCAGAATGATGTTCATGATAGCAATATCCTGAACATAGGAAAAATACTGACATATGAAACAATCCTATATATTGTACATGACTAAAATTTGTATGCCCCAGTACAACTAAAAATATGGCAATTCCTTTCATATAATCAATCGTCTTATTTCTGTTTTCATTATATTCAGAATCCAGTTTTACCATAATTACCCTTTATCCTCCGCCAAGTTTTTGAAACCAACTATCTGTCACCTTCCGCGTTGATATACCTATTTTTATTATACAGTATTTGTACCCGTTTCCCAACCATAATTTTCAGGGGTCACTGATGCAACTCAGATGCTAAAAAACATTTTATTTTGTCCTATTAATGTTATATAGGTTTAAAAAGTATTAAAGATACTATAAGTCATCGCAACTTTCTCAGTCACTATAGTAAGTGAATTGATATTCTTGAGAAATATAGCATAAATGTTCAAAATATCAATACACTTGATCTATTAATCGAAGAGGCTCAAAAAGCCCAAATTCAATGTGATTATTTACTGCCTCTAAAAAACCGCTAAAAATACTTGGTGCAATAATCTTTCCAATCATTGTTTATGTTGCCAAAAAATCGGTAACGCAGCATCTATAGGAGAATCAATTATAATGGCAGCTCAAATAATTATAATTGTTTTACTTATTTTTTCACTTGGACCGATTATAAAAGATTTTTTATATAGCGATTATAACAAATATAGTGAACTAATTTATGATTTAAAAGGTAAGCGTCAAATGCCCCGCCTTAACTAACCGTTAGTTTTGTGCCATACTCTAGAAAACCGCAAAAAGCTCGC
>CANQIJ010000182.1 GCA_947624025.1 uncultured Lachnospiraceae bacterium
GACGCGGTGCAGCGTTACCGGCAGGCGGAAGGGATAACAGAGGAGATATACTGTCGGGTGTTACGTCAAGTGGCGCAGGAGGATATGCCGCCTGACGAGGCGTTTGACAGCCTAGAACGGGCAGTGGAATATCTGGACGGAACGGACGGAAAGATACTGGCAGTCACGGGTAGCAAGGGATTAATGGAGTTATGTAAACTAAAAAATTTCAAGGAACGTCTGTATCTGCGGATACTGCCGAATCCGGATATCTTAAGGGAGTGCCTGGCGGCGGGCTTTCCGGCAGATCATATGCTCTGTATGCAGGGTCCGTTTACGGAGGAGATGAACCGTGCCACGCTGACACAGTATGGGATCTCGTATCTTCTCACCAAGATGTCCGGCGAGGCGGGCGGCTATCCGGAGAAGTACAGGGCTGCGCGGGCGGCAGGAGTTAAGATCGCGGCGGTCCTTCCGCCGCAGGAAACGGACGGGATCAGCCCGGAGGAAGCAATCCGGCTGCTCAGCGGACCCAAGAAATCTCAGGACCAAAGACGGTTGTACATTGTGGGCGTCGGCATGGGAAACCCGCGCAGTCTGACAGTCGAAGCGAAAGAAGTGATCGAATCGGCGCAGCTTTTGATCGGCGCATCGCGGATGACCGCGCCGTATCGTGACGGTAAAAGATGCATTGACACTTATAAGACAGAAGAGATCCTACGCATACTGACAGACGAACTTGCCCGAGAAGACGGCTCTAAAATAACGGCCGTTCTTGTATCGGGCGACAGTGGATTTTACAGCGGAACGAGGAAGCTGCTGGCAGCGCTGGAAGAGGATCCCGGGCTGTCGGGGACATCCGCGTATAATGTCACCGTGCTGCCGGGCGTCTCATCTCTTTCCTACTTCTGCGCTAAGATCGGCGTATCCTGGGAGAATGTGAAGATCGTCAATCTGCATGGGGCCAGGGAGAACTTGTGGCAGGCGGTGTTCACCCATGAGAAGGTGTTTGCGATCACAGGCGGTTCGGGTGGTGTCAGCGAGGTGTTGACCGAACTGGTCAGAATGGGATTTGCATCACTGACCGCTTATGTGGGCGAGCGTCTGTCCTATGAGGATGAACGCATCAGAAAGGGAACCGTGCAGGAGCTGTTGAAGGGGGCCGATGACTGTGACGGACTGGCGGTTTTGTATCTGGAGAATCCCCGGGCGGTGGGAAGTCCTCTGACGGGGCTGCCTGATACGGCCTTTGTGCGGGGTGACGCCGCCCACGGCAACCAGACGCCTATGACGAAGTCGGAGGTCCGCGCCGTGGTCATGAGCAGGCTGCGCATACGGGAAACGGACATTGTATACGATATCGGCTCAGGAACGGGTTCTGTGACGGTGGAGATGGCGCTCGCGGCATCGAAGGGAACCGTGTATGCGGTGGAATGCGATCCCAAGGCTGTAGAGTTATGTAAACTCAACAAACAAAGATATGGTTTACATAATATTGAAATTATAGAGGGAACGGCGCCTCATATCCTATGCGAGCTTCCCGCGCCCGACGCCGCTTTTATCGGAGGCAGCCGGGGACAGCTGCGGGACATCATAGCTTGTCTGGTGAAAAAAAATCCAGCCGTGCGTCTGGTGGTCAACACGGTCACGACGGAAAATACAAACCGCGCCCTTGCGCTGCTGGAGAACGAGGCTTTTACCGGTGTGGAGGCGGTGCAGCTGCAGGTCAGCCGGATCAAAAAAACGGGGGCGGGCCACATGGTATCGGCGCAAAACCCTGTCACCATTGTATCCGCCCGGGGCGCGGGTCCTGCGGGGGTTCCCGGCGCTGCGTTAAAGACGGGCAGGGGCGTCCTGATCGCCGGAACGGGCAGCGGAAGCGGCAAGACGACTCTGGTCTGCGGGCTGTTGCGCGTCTTAAAGGACGCAGGCTCTAACCCTTGCGCATTTAAGTGCGGACCGGACTATATCGATCCCTCTTTTCACAATAAAATAACAGGTGTTCCCTGCTATAATCTGGATCCGTTCTTTACGGACGCAGAGACCATGCAAATGTTATATGAACGCCACTGCAACGGATATGACATTAGTGTCATTGAGGGTGTCATGGGATATTATGACGGCATCGGTTTCACCGGAGAAGCGAGTACCTATAGCGTGGCGAAGGCTCTCGGTGTGCCGGTGATCCTGACGGTGGACTGTAAAGGCATGGGCCATTCCGTTATGGCGTGGCTGGAGGGCTATCTTCACCATAGAGAGCCCAGCTACATAGCGGGTGTGATTTTTAACAGACTGGCGCCCGCGCTGTATGAACAAGCTGCTGAAGCGGCGCGTTCTCTGGGTATTCAGCCCCTTGGGTATCTGCCCGATCTCGGCGATGCTTCGCTTGCAGGCAGACATCTCGGACTGGTGATGGCGGATGAAGTGGAGGACTTTGAGGCAGTGACCGGACGGGTCGCGGAGGCGGTCGCTTGGACGGTGGATGTGGAGGGCGTCTTGCGGATGACCGGGGCGGTGGCGCGGCCGGCGGATGCGGAGGGCGTCTTGCGGACGGCCGGGGCGGGGACAGAATGGGATGGCGGGCCTACCGAAAAAGTGGTTTACATAAATGAATCCCTCGGCGAAAAGTTAGGAAAAAAGTTAGGAGAAAAGTTGGAAGAAGACACTGACCAAACTGCTTCGAGCAAAGCCCCCCTGTGCCGCATCGCGGTGGCGCGGGATGAAGCCTTCTGCTTTCTCTATGAGGATAATCTGCACTTTCTGCGGGAACACGGCGTGCTGATCGTACCATTCAGTCCGTTGCATGACAGGATGCTGCCGGAATGCGATGCCCTGTATTTGAGCGGCGGCTATCCGGAGCTGTATGCTGCAGGACTGGAAGAAAACGCTTCCATGCGCGAGGATATCAGGACTAAGATCGAGGACGGTATGCCCTGTATCGCGGAGTGCGGCGGCTTCCTGTATCTGCACGACAGACTGGAAGCGTGCGCGGAGGAAGGAACCGGGGAGAGGCTGGAGAACGGAAAGACCTTCTATAAAATGACAGGCGTTATCAAATCAGATGCCGTCAACGGACGAAGAAAAGGAAGATTCGGATATATCGAGGCGACGCTGGCGCAGGACTGTCTGCTAGGGCGTCAGGGCGAAACCTTTCGGGCACATGAGTTCCATTACTGGGAGTCGCAGGCGGAAGGATGCGGTCTGCAGATCTATAAGCCGGGCAGCGGTGCCGCGTGGCAGGAAGGGATATGTACGGACACGCTGTACGCCGGATTTCCCCATCTGTATTTCTATGGCAGTCCGAAGACGGGGGAGAATTATATTCGGGCGGCGGCAGCATACGCCGCAGGCAGAAACGTCAGATAAAACCGTCTGCCAGCAGATCTTTTATCATGGCAGGCGCTTCGTCTATGAAGCTTTTGATGCTTTCTTCCGTGCAGATCTTATAGTCTGCCGGATTTCCCCATTGCTGCCTGTTCTGTACGTTGAATTCAAAGGTGCGAAGCTGCGCGATCCTTGCATCGATCAGCTCCTTGTCAAGTCAGGTATTTGGAATACCTGCGGGATTGACTTTTCAGAGCGGCGGTATTATGATCTTATCGCAAATAGGATGCGGACAAAAGCCGAAACATAAGTAAATACTGAAATATAAATAGATGTTGAAATATAAATAAATGCAAAAATATAAATAAATGCTGAGATACAAACAAATACTGGGATATAAGCAAATGCAATGATATATTTTAGCAAAGAAGGGCTGGAAAACATGGGTACGATCATCAATGTATGCGCCGTGATCCTTGGCGGTATTTTAGGAAAATTTCTCAATGCCGGCGCTGTGAAAAAATATGAGGATTCTCTGATGCACGCGCTGGGGCTCTGTACGCTGTTCATCGGTATAGGCGGCGTGCTTTCCGGGATGCTGACCTACACGGACGGCGTGTTCGGAACGCGCGGGACCATGATGATCATTTTTTCCCTGGTGCCCGGAACGCTCGCAGGCGAGCTGCTTCATATCGAGGATCATCTGACCAATCTCGGTGAGCGTATCAAAAAAGCGGCCAAGGCGACAAACGACACAAGATTTGTGGATGGGTTTATGGCAAATACCCTTGTCATCTGCGTTGGCGCGATGGCGGTCATCGGTGCGCTGGAGGACGGTCTGACCGGCGACTTTTCCATGCTGGCTGCGAAGGCTGTTCTCGACTGTGTGATCACGCTGATCTTTGTTTCCACTATGGGGATCGGCGCAATGTTTGCAGCCATCCCGCTGGGGCTCTATCAGGGAAGCATCACACTGCTTGCGCATGTGATCTCTCCGTTTCTCACCGAAGCGCTCATTGCCGACCTGTCTCTGATCGGTTCCGTGCTGATCACAGGCGTTTCCATCAATCTGATCTTTCACAAAGGAATCCGGCTTGCCAATATGCTGCCCGCCATTTTGGGACCGGTGATCTACCATCTGATCATTCTGCCTATTCTGTAAGATCCGGCTGGTGTTTCCGGATTTTCCCTGTTTTGAAAAATAAAATAGGTCCCTTTAACATCAAACCTTAAATACTATGCTTTTTGATAAGCTTCTTTTTTAGCAGGGTATGTTGAATTTGAAGCCAAGCTATTTCAGCGAATATTACGATAAAAAATACAACCATCTGCTTCTTAAAATTTAAGTTTTTAGTTTTCAAGTTTGTATTATTCACTGCCTAAATTAAACAGCGGTACCTTAACTTTTACGAACCATCTTATACATACCTGAAACAAGGGAAAAGCAACCTAATAATCCGATTACAAGTCTCCATGTTACACTTTGGATTTCTGCTATTATTGATGGACAAAATATAGCAAACAGAATAATAATCAATCCTACGATTACCAATGTAAAATTAGCTGTTTTCATTATGGCATCTCCTTGTAAATAACGATTTGTTCCACTAACATAATACCACAATCATGCTCATTTACATATCACATTTTCATTAAATTTGTTCCGTCATCCCTATTCCGGAGCGTTTTCGCGACGGGGCGACGCGAATCTCAAATTCGCGTCTGCCATCAGGGGAATTTGTGACGCCCC
>CANQIJ010000183.1 GCA_947624025.1 uncultured Lachnospiraceae bacterium
CACCACGCCGCCGATCTCAGAGTATGCCTTATACAGTTCAAGATGCGTCGCCGTATCGGAGGAAGGGTTGTATCTTCCCTCCACCTTGTTGCCGTTTAAATCTATCAGCACCATATCGTCCGGCGTCAGCCTGTCATAGTCCACCCCGCTCGGTTTGATGGCGAAGATGCCGCTCTCTCTGTCGATCTCGCTGACATTGCCCCAGGTAAAGGTGACCAGCCCATATTTGGGCAGAAGTATGTTTGCTTCATAGACACGTTTCTTTAATTCTTCTAACATAATCTCTCCTTTTCCTCTGCGTCATTTCAGAGTTGTCTGCTTTCCTCTGCGCCTACAGGTTTTCGACCGCCGCTCTCTCGATGGCAAGACCTGCGCTGTAACGCTTCATAAATTTGTTAAAGCCTTCCACATCGGCAGCCTTCGGCTCCATTTTCTCGCCCTTCTGTCCGGCGAATACCTTACTGTCGAGGAACGCCGCGAGGCTTTCGCCCTCATCCTTGTGGATCATATAAGAGGCCAGCAGCGCGATGCCCCATGCGCCGCCTTCTCCCGCCGTCTCCATAACGCTCACCGGCGCATCGATCGCAGCCGCAAGGATGCTCTGTCCTACGCCCCTGGTCTTAAAGAGTCCGCCGTGTCCTAAGATCTCATCCACCCGGACACCCTCCTCTTTTAACAGGATATCCAGTCCTGTTTTAAGCGCGCCCAGAGAAGTGAACAGATGCACTCTCATAAAATTGGCGAGATCGAACTTTGCATCAGGCGTCCTCACGAACAGCGGACGGCCCTCGTTAAAGCCCGTCACATGCTCGCCTGAGAAATAATTGTATGCCAGCAGTCCGCCGCAGTCATCATCGCCCTCCAGCGCTTTGCGGTAGAGATTGCCGTACAGCTCGTTCATATCCACCTTCATGCCCATCAGCTCGGAATATTCTTTGAAAAGGTTCACCCACGCATTGAGGTCGGAGGTACAGTTGTTGCAGTGCACCATCGCCACAAGGCTTCCGTCCGGTGTGGTGACAAGGTCGATCGCATCATATACTTTGGAGAGTTCCTTCTCCAGCACGATCATGCCGAACACGCTTGTACCTGCCGACACGTTGCCGGTGCGCTTCGCCACGCTGTTGGTGGCCGCCATGCCCGTGCCCGCATCGCCTTCCGGCGGGCAGAACGGGATACCCGCCTGCAGCGTGCCCGTGGGATCTAACAGCTTCGCGCCCTCTGCGGTAAGCGCGCCCGCCTGCTGCCCTGCCGTGTATACGGCGGGCAGAACGTCGCGCAGCTTCCATGCGAAGCCTTTATCCGCAACCGCCGCATCGAACTTGTCTATCATCTTCTCATTGAACTGTCCCGTTGCGATATCGATCGGGAACATACCGGAGGCTTCTCCCACGCCGACGATCTTCTCGCCTGTCAGTTTCCACTGGATATAGCCCGCAAGCGTGATAACGAACTTAAGATCCGCCACATGCTCCTCTCCGTTTAAGATCGCCTGATACAGATGGGCGATCGTCCATCTCTGCGGAATATGGTAATCAAACAGCGCCGTAAGTTGATCGGAAGCCTCCTGGGTGATGGTATTTCTCCAGGTACGGAAGGGCACCATCAGCTCCTCCTTATCGTTAAAGGCCATATAGCCGTGCATCATCGCCGAAAAACCGATCGCGCCAAGCTTCACGAGCTTTTCCCCGTACTGCGCCTGCACGTCCTGCGATAACTTGGCGTAGCAGTCCTGCAATCCTGTCCAGATATCATCCAGGCTGTAGGTCCAGATGCCGTTCTCCAGCCTGTTCTCCCAGTCGTGCGCACCGGATGCGATCGGCTGATTGCTCTCGTCCACCAGCACCGCTTTGATCCTGGTAGAGCCGAATTCGATTCCCAGCACGGCTTTCCCGTTTGCAATACATTCTTTTGCTCCCATCATACACCTCCGTGATCATATTATTATTTTCGTAATGTTTCGATGCCTTGTCCGCATTTACCGGCGGTCTGCCGGTCTTATAAAAATGCAAGGCTGCCACACCGACAATATGACTACCGGTGTGCAGCCTGCTTTTATCTCATAACGGTCTATTTCTTTTTACGCGACATGACAATACTCTGAATGACTAAGAACAGACAGAGGATAACCGCCTTTGTGATACCCGTCCACCACGCCTCGTCCAGACCGGCGGAGGTAACAATGTTCTGGATCGTACTGAAGGACAGCACACCGAAAAACGTACCGATGATATTGCCGACGCCGCCCGTCAGCATCGTACCGCCGATGATGGAGGAAGCGATCGCGTTCATCTCCGCACCCGCCGCATTTGTTACGGCGCCGTTGCCGGAATGTAAGAAATACACATAGCCGCCGATACCGGACAGCAGACCGCAGAACAGGTGAGCGAGAAACTTCGTCTTCTTGACATTGATACCGAGCATCAGTGCGCTCTGTACATTGCCGCCGACCGCATAGAACGCACGGCCTAATTTCGTCCATCTGAGCATACAGAACATAACCACCACAACAAGGAGCGCTATGATCACGCCGATCTCCACATAAGCATCCACATAGATGCCCTTGGGATTTACAAAGCCCATGCCCGGCACCACGATACGGGTATTCTTAAGCGCCGTAAAGCTTTCGTTCGACACATTGAACGGGTTCGAGTTGACGATCGTGGTCATACCCTTGGCAAAGAACATGCCCGCCAGCGTTACGATAAACGGCTGGATATCAAGGAACGCCACCAGCGCGCCCTGAAAGGCGCCAAAGGCCAGGCCGATCGCCAGGGCAATGAGAACGGATACCGCCACATTACCGCCCATGTTGTCCAGATAGACCGCGCAGCACATCGTAATCAGCGCGGTGACGCCGCCGACCGAGATATCGATGCTTCCCGTGATCATGACAAGACTCAGGCCGCAGGATAAGACGATGAGCGCCGCATTGGCATTCAGGATATTAAAGAACGTCTGCGTCCGCAGGAAACCTCCCTTTAAGAAGATCATCGCGCCTATGTACATCAGGAAAAACGCTATGACCGTAATGGTAAGGAGCTTGTTAGTATCCGTCATGCTGTTCCATTTGCCGCGCAATCCGCCGGACGGCGCGGTTTTATTATTCTTTGACATACTAAGCGACCCCCTTTACTTTGACTTTTTTCATACGGGAGGAAAAGAACTCTCTTACCGTCGGCGCACTCATAACAACCAGCAGGATAACGACCACTGCCTTGTACGCCGGAAGCGCCTCGGAAGGCACGTTGTATTTATACAGCGTCTGTGTCAGGAACTGAATAATGTAAGCGCCCATAACGGATGTAGCCATATTGAACTTTCCGCCGCTTAGAGAGTTGCCGCCCAGCGCTACCGCCAGGATCGCATCCATCTCGATATCTTTCGCGATAACCGAGTAGTTGATGGAGGATACGCGGCTTACCTTGATCAGACCTACGACTGCCACACACAACCCCAGGATCACAAAGGACAGGATCTTGATCGCCGCAGGATTCAGACCGTTTAACCGCGCGGAGTTCTCGTTGATACCTACCGCCTCGGTATACAGTCTCAGATTGGTAAATTTCAGTACAAGCGTAATCACGATCACACAGATAACCGCGATAAAGAACGGCGTCGGGATCGGAACCCCCGGAATGAAACCGCCGATATAGGAAAACGTCGCATCCTTGATGATCGGCAGCTCGTTGTTGTTAAACCATGCCGCGATGGAACGGCCCGCCGTATACAGGATCAGCGTGGCGATCATCGGCTGTATCTTGAAGAAGGCCACCAGCACACCGTTGAAGGCGCCAAACAGCATCGCTACCACGCAGCCGAGCAGGAACGCGCAGATAATCGGCATATGCAGCGTACTGGAGCTGCTGTCGCCGCCGCACAGCATACGCAGAATAAAGCTGCCGGCGATCGCGACCGCCGCGCCCACGCTGATATCCTGTCCTTTCGACGCTGATGTGACAAGCGTCATACCGATCGCCAGAATTGCCAGCTCTGAGCCGTAGTCCAGGATCGTGATCGGCGTACCCGCCAGCACCCGGTTCCCGGCGCTGTTCGTGGCTAATGAGATCTTATAGAAGGCCGGATCGGCGATCAGATTGAATAACGCCAGCAGAAGCAGCGCCGTCAGCGGAATAAAATACTGCGATCTCACCAGTTTGCCTAAAGATACGGAAATACCTGATTTATTTTGATTCTGCATTCTGCTTCTCACCTCCTGCGATCGTACTCATGACTTTACTCTGGTTCATATCCGCTCCCGTCAGCTCGCCGACTACATTTAAGTCTCTCATGACGATCAGACGCGAACAGGTCCTTAACATCTCATCCAGCTCGGAGGAAATAAACGTAACGCTCATACCCTCCGATGCGAGCTTCAGCACCAGCTTCTGAATATCCGTCTTCGTACCGACGTCGATACCTCTCGTCGGTTCGTCGAGGATCAGATATTCGGGATGGGCGAGCAGCCATCTGGCTACGATGACCTTCTGCTGGTTGCCGCCGGAGAGAGACTTGATCGGCGTATCCGCAGAAGCCGTCTTAATGCTTAACAGCTTTATGTACTCGTCCGCAAATTTATTTGCTTCCGCCTTGGAGAAAGGCTTCATGAATCCTTTTAACACCTGCGCCGCCAGGATCAGATTATCCCGCACGGACAGATCGCCGACGATGCCGTCCACCTTACGGTCCTCGGGCAGATAAGCGATACCGTTGCGCATCGCATCGATGGGCTTCGTGATCTTCACGGGTTTGCCGTTCATCTTGACAGAACCGCGCGTCACTCTGTCCGCGCCGAAGATCGCGCGTACGCACTCGCTTCGCCCCGAGCCCAGCAGCCCGGTGAAGCCGTTGACCTCACCCTTATTGATATGGAAATTAAAAGGCTTGATACCGGAGTCGCTCGCAAGACCCTGCGCCTCGAATACCGGTGCTTCGCCTTCCTTACGCTCGTAGGTCTGGTACTCGCCGCTGATGTCGCCCATGTCGTCGAGCTCTTTGCCGAGCATCTTGGAGACAAGCTGTACTCTCGGCAGA
>CANQIJ010000184.1 GCA_947624025.1 uncultured Lachnospiraceae bacterium
AATCTGCTGCGCGAAGAGGGGCTGAATGTGATCACGCTGCCGAAGACGATCGACAATGATCTGTGGGGCACCGACATGACGTTCGGTTTCCAGAGCGCGGTCAATATCGCGACAGACTGCATAGACTGTATTCATACTACGGCTTCTTCCCACGGGCGTATCTTTATTGTGGAAGTGATGGGGCACAAGGTCGGATGGCTGACGCTCAACGCCGGTATGGCGGGCGGCGCGGATATCATCCTGATCCCCGAGATCCCTTACGATATCGATAAGGTCATCGATGCGATCAATGCGCGTGAGGCGAGAGGATCCCGGTTCACGATCATGGCTGTCGCGGAGGGCGCGATCTCCAAGGAGGACGCCAAATTATCCAAGAAAGAATACAAAGAGAAGCTGAAGAATTATACGTATCCTTCCGTTTCCTATGAGATCGCGGACGAGATCCAGAAGCGGAGCGGCAAGGAGGTGCGCGTCACGGTTCCGGGCCATACGCAGCGGGGCGGAAGCCCTTGCCCTTATGACCGTGTATTCGCGACAAGGCTCGGCGCGGAGGCGGGCAAGCTGATCCTGCAGGGCGAGTACGGATTTATGGTAGGCTATAAGAACAGAGAGATCGTAAGAGTGCCGCTTGAAGAGGTGGCGGGCAAGCTGAAGATGGTTTCGCCGGACGCAACGATCGTGCAGGAGGCGAAGATGGTAGGCATCAGCTTCGGCGATTGATGACAATGACAGGAAAGGCAAGGAGAAGTCATGTCTTATGTGGCTCTTTATCGTAAGTTCCGCCCGGATCATTTCGAGGATGTAAAGGGGCAGGAGCATATCGTTACTACGCTGCGGAATCAGATCAAAGCAGAGCGGGTCGGTCATGCCTATCTGTTCTGCGGAACGCGGGGAACGGGCAAGACGACGGTCGCCAAGATCCTTGCGAAGGCGGTGAACTGCGAGCATCCCGTGGAGGGAAGTCCCTGCGGGGAATGCGCTTCCTGCAAAGCGATCGCGGCGGGCGTCAGCATGAATGTGATCGAGATCGATGCGGCGTCAAATAACGGTGTTGACAATATCCGGGAGATCATTGACGAGGTGGCGTATTCCCCGGCGGAAGGGAAATACAAGGTATACATTATTGATGAGGTTCACATGCTGTCGCCCGGCGCTTTCAATGCGCTTCTAAAGACTCTGGAAGAACCTCCGTCATATGTTATCTTTATACTGGCGACTACAGAGGTGCACAAGATACCGATCACGATACTGTCCCGATGCCAGCGGTATGACTTTAAGCGGATCACCATCGACACGATCACGGCCAGGCTGCAGGAGCTGACGGAGACAGAGCAGGTCCGGGCGGAGGAAAAAGCGCTCCGGTATATCGCCAAGGCAGCGGACGGCTCCATGCGGGACGCGCTGAGCCTTCTGGACCAGTGCATCGCTTTTCATTACGGGCAGGTCCTGACCTACGATAAGGCGCTGGATGTGCTGGGCGCCGTGGATACGGAGGTGTTCGGGCGGCTGCTTCGGTTTGTCCTGAAGCAGGACGTGTCGGGCTGTATCAGGCTGCTGGAGGAGATCGTGATACAGGGCAGGGAGCTGTCGCAGTTCGTGGCGGATTTCACCTGGTATCTGCGGAATCTTCTGCTGATCAAGACCTCTGCCGATGTAGAGGACGTGATAGACGTCTCCTCCGATAATCTCGTCAGGCTGCAGGAAGAGGCGGCTATGGCAGAGACGGATACGATCATGCGTTATATCCGTATTTTTTCCGAGCTGTCGGGGCAGATCAGATATGCGGCGCAGAAGCGTATCCAGATCGAGATCGCGCTGATCAAGCTCTGCCGCCCTGATATGGAAAAGGATCTGGGCTCCGTTGTGGAGCGCATCAGGGTAGTGGAGGATAAGATAGAAAAGGGCATTGCCGTCATGCCGGCGGGCGCGGGCGCTGCGGGCGGCGTGGCCGGGGGTGCGGACAATGAGGCGCAGAGCCGTCCGCCGCTTCCGAAGGCTATCCCGGAGGATGTGCGGACAGCCGTGGAGCAGTGGCCGCAGGTCGTAGGGATGGCGTCCATGCCGATGAAGCAGTATATCAAGAATGCGGGGCTGAGTCTCGGCGGCGGCAATAAGCTGATGGTGGTCGTAAATGACGGCCTGGCCTCGGATTATTTTATGCTGCAGGAGGGCCACACCGAGCAGCTGGCGCAGATGGTCTCCCAGACTGTCGGCAAAGAGGTGGAGGTGACGGTGCAGAGCGTTCCGGACAAGGAGGCTTTTGCCCGGAATTATGTGGATCTGAGCCGGCTGATCCATATGGATATAGAAGTAGAGGATGAATAGAGAAAGGTAAGGAAGCAAAATGGCGAAACGTGGAGGATTTCCCGGCGGCGGTATGCCGGGCAATATGAGCAATCTGATGAAACAGGCGCAGCGTATGCAGCGTCAGATGGAGGAGAGCCAGAAGGAGCTTGAGGTCAAGGAGTTTACGGCGAAGGCGGGCGGCGGCGCGGTCGAGGTGACTGTGACGGGCGCAAAAGAGATCACCGGGGTAAAGCTGTCTGAGGAAGTGGTCGATCCCGATGATATCGAGATGCTGGAGGATCTCATCATGGCGGCGGCCAACGAGGCGCTGCGCATGGCGGACGAGGCGGGCGCTGCGGTCATGAGTAAGATGACGGGCGGCCTGGGCGGAGGGTTTCCGTTCTGATGGAACTGTACAGCGGACATATCAACAAGTTGGTCGAGGAGCTGGCAGGCCTGCCCGGGATCGGTTCCAAGTCGGCGCAGCGGCTGGCTTTTCATCTGATCAATATGCCGCAGAGCAGGGTGGAAAGGCTGGCTCATGCGATCCTCGATGCAAAACAGAACGTGAGATACTGTACGGAGTGCTATACGCTGACGGATCAGGATGTGTGCCCGGTCTGCGCGAATGCGAACAGGGATCACGCAACGATCATGGTGGTGGAGAACGCCAGGGATATGGCGGCATACGAGAAGACGGGCAAATACGGCGGCGTCTACCATGTGCTTCACGGGGCGATCTCTCCGATGCTCGGAATCGGGCCGGGAGATATTAAGCTGAAGGAGCTGATGAAGCGTCTGGAGGGCGATGTGCAGGAGGTGATCATCGCGACGAATTCCAGTCTGGAGGGCGAGACGACGGCCATGTATATCAGCAAGCTGATCAAACCCACCGGGATCAGGGTGACAAGGATCGCCAGCGGCGTTCCGGTCGGCGGCGATCTGGAATATATTGACGAAGTAACGCTGCTGCGCGCCCTGGAGGGCAGGGTCGAGCTGTGACCCTTCCGGGCCGCGGCGGACAGCGGCGGATAACGGGCCCGGCAGACGGGGTCCGGGAAAATATGGAGGCGGATATGAGCGTAGTAAAAGAGAGATTCGGAACAACAAAATGCGGTAAAGAGGTGTATGCCTACACATTGACCAATTCTAAAGGGATGTCGGCTAAGGTCATCAATTACGGCGCCATTCTGGTGAGCCTGACGGTGCCGGATCAAAACGGTCACGCGGACGATGTGGTGCTGGGCTTTGACACGCTGGAGGGATATTTCGGAAACGGCAGCTTCTTCGGCGCCACCATCGGGCCGAGCGCCAACAGGATAGCGGGGGCGGCTTTTGAGATCGACGGCAGGACGTACCGTATCGACGTCAACGACGGAGAGAACAATCTGCACAGCCACATGGAAGAGGGCTATCACAAGCGCGTCTGGAACGCCGTTGAGGGAGAGGATAGCGTGACGCTTACGCTGGAAGGAAAAGACGGAGAGATGGGCTTTCCGGGCAACAAGAAGATCACGATGGTCTACAGTCTGTCCGAGGAGAATGAGCTTAAGCTGAGCTATCATGTGACGGCTGACGCCGATACGATCGTGAATCTGACCAACCACACTTATTTTAATCTGTCGGGACACAGATCGGGTAAGATCGAGGATCATCAGCTCAGGCTGAATGCGTCCCATTACACCCCGGTGGTCGCGGGAGCCATCCCCACGGGCGAGATCGCTCCGGTGGCGGGTACGCCGATGGATTTTACGGTAATGAAGCCTGTCGGACAGGACATCAATGCGGATTTTGAACAGCTGAAGCTGACGCAGGGCTATGACCATAATTATGTGATCGACGGCGCGGACGGAACGCTGCGCGAGATCGCCGAAGTGTACGATCCCGGAAGCGGCAGACGGATGAAGGTGTTTACGGATCTGCCCGGCGTACAGTTTTATGCCGGCAACTGCATCGGCGTTGAGACGGGCAAAGACGGTGTCGAATACGGCCCCCGCATGGGACTGTGTCTTGAGACGCAGTATTACCCGGATAACATTCATCATCCGAGCTTCCCGCAGGCGGTGTTCGGACCGGGCAGGGATTACAGATCGGTCACGGTTTATCAGTTTGTTTAAAAGGTGTGTGAAGGGGCATGGCCTGCTGCGGTCATGTCTCTTTTCATACGGTCGGGAGAGCCCCGGTGTTTCCTGTCGTACCCAAAGTCAGTCATCGCGGGTTTCCCGCTTTTTTTCAGAAAAGACATGCTATGATATCTTCGGGCGGTATATACCGATATCTTCGGAATTGGAGTGAATGTGATGAACCAGGCGTCTGTTGTCATTCACAAAGGAAGAAGGGAAGAAAAGTACGAGATCTGTGTGGAGGACTATGTCCTCTCTTATCTGAAGGAAGAGGCGAAGACTCTGGAGATGACAGAGTTCTCTTTCTATGGATCGAGGGAAGAGCACAACAGGAGATATTTGATATACGGAGCCGGACGGGGCAGAGATCTGGCGGCTTTTGACCAATACGTCCTGCTGGATGAGATAGGATGCCGTCTGACGCAGGCCGGGCCGATCTTTTTTGTCCGAGAAGGGAACGGTACTTATGAAGTCAAAGGGTACGACGTCTTTTATCAGGATAACAAAGAGATGCAGGATTACCTGATCGGCAGACGAAAAAGAGCCGCGGGAGCCGGACACAGGCCTGACAAAACGCCGCACAGCAGCATGATATCCGTGCAGCTGTGTGT
>CANQIJ010000185.1 GCA_947624025.1 uncultured Lachnospiraceae bacterium
AAACAGGTCTAAGGTCATTTTCCTTTAGGAACAATCTTTTTCATATCAACTGACAATTCGTTTACTTCATCGTTTTTATCCGGCGCAATTGCATAAAACTAAAATATAGTGTATATTAAAGATACTATTGATTAAGGGGAAGCTTGTCGGTAAACAATATGAAAGTAACCGGACTTTTTAATAAACTGTATAAACTGATCTGCAAAGACACAGTCGACCGGAACGAATCCACCAGGCTGATCATCGTTATCAGAATGCTGACGCTCACAATGATCGTCTATTCTTTTATCAACAGCATTCTGTTCCTTCCCGTGTCCTCTGCGGGCGGACTGATCTTTTTCAACGTATGCCTGATCGTCTTTCTGGGCATTCTGGTGATGTCCTATTATCAGAGGACGCTTGCGACCTACTATACGCTGAACATAACCATACTGGTATGGGTCGTTATCAATGTGCGCCTGTTCGGCTGGAATATCGGCGTACAGCATTTCCTGTCGGTCCTGCTCGTCTTCTGCTTTTTTGCAAGATACAGGCAGGAGCATCTCAAGATCGCCTATGTGCTCGTTCTTCTGGTCTTGCGCCTTTATCTGTTCTTTTACTGCCAGAACAACGATCCGGGCATGGACCTTACGGAGACCGTCCTCTACCGTTTTCAGCTGTTAAACTCTTTTGCGATCTTCTGGTCGCTGTCCATGCTGGCGTACTTCTTCAGCACGGATACGCAGGCGCTGGAGGGCAAGCTGATCGAATATAACCAGCAGCTCAAGACCCAGGCGAGCATCGATCCCCTGACGGGGCTGCATAACCGCCGCAGCACGATAGAATATCTGGAGAGCCTTCTTGCCTCTGCGGAGCGCGCGGTCAGCATCTGCCTGTGCGACATCGACTTTTTCAAACGGGTAAACGATACCTACGGTCACGATGTGGGCGATACTGTCCTGCAAAAGATCGCCGAAGCCTTCGGAAACGAGCTGCCCGCCGGTTCTTTCATCTCACGGTGGGGCGGCGAGGAATTTCTGCTGATCTTCCCCGATTCCAACGGGGATGAAGCCAGGATCTCTCTGGAGACCCTGCGTCAGAAGATCAAGGCGATCACATTTGACGGAGGCAGTGAGACCTTTTCCGTATCGCTGACGTACGGTCTGGTGGAGTATGACTTCCAGAGCAATCTGACCGCTATCCTCAAAGAAGCCGATGAGAAATTATATCTCGGCAAGGAAACCGGACGTGACCGTATTGTATTTTGATCTCATCATTTCATAACGCGTTTCATATAATTACTACAAATCCATTCGGCAGGTATTATCTTGAAACGTGTCTTATCTATCCGCCAGTGGGCTTTGGCCCTTGCTTTCTTCGCATGCTTCTGTGCGGCTACCTTCCTTGGCTATGTACATAACCATGCGGATCTCGGATTTGAAGCTTTTGCGGAACAATTCTTTCTGCAGGAGCTGCAGTCAGACCCCATTCAGTTCCACTATTCCGTAGACGATCCCGGCGCCCTGAACATAGACGAAGCCTCGCTGACGCTGCCCGTATATCATGCCGGCGATTCCTCCGACGAGATCTATTCGCTCTCCGTCCTGTCGGACCGGCTGGCAGAATACGGCGATAAGAAGCTGTCCGAGGACAATCGGTATCTGTACGGACTGTTGAGCTCTTATATCGATACGGTCAGCCGCACGGCAGCATACCCTTATTTTGCCGAGCCGCTGTCGCCCTCATCGGGGGCCGTCTCGGAGCTTCCGGTCCTGCTGGCGGAATACCGCCTGGACGATCTGCAGGATGTGGAGATGTATCTGCATATTCTGGAACAGATCCCCGATTATCTGGACGGACTGATCACCTACGAAAAGGAAAAAGCCGCCGCAGGACTTTTTATGGCTGACAGTACGGCCGATAAGGTCATCCGCCAGTGCTCTTCCCTGATGGACGCAGAGCAATTGGAAAACCGCACACACCTCCTGCAGACAACCTTCGCGGACAGACTAGAGGCTCTGACAGAGCAGGGACTTCTGTCTGAGGAAAAAGCCTTGTCCTGTCAGGCTGTAAACGACCGCCTTCTGACCACCGTCGTCGCGCCTGCCTATGACCGGGTTGCCGACGAGCTCACCCTGTTAAAGGGAAGCGGCAGGGATATCTGCGGTCTGGCGCACTATGCGGGCGGCCGCGACTACTACAAGGCGCTTCTTAAGCTCCGCACCGGCTCCGACCGGAGCATACCCGAGATCAAAGAGCTTCTTTACAACGATCTGTTGTATCACTGTCAGGCGCTCGGCAGGCTCCTTAAGGATCATGAGACGCTGCAGGAACGACTGCTCTCAGGAGAGTCCTGTCTGCCGGATATGTCTCCGGAGGAAATACTGGGATATCTGCAAGAGGCTGTCGGGGAGGATTATCCCGAAATCCCCTCCGGCAGGGATTCCGCTCCCGTCAGCTGCACGGTCAAATATGTAGACGACAGTCTCGAGCCCTATTCCGCCCCCGCCTTCTACATGATGCCTCCCATCGATAACGTACAAAACAATACCATATACATCAATGCGGCGGAAACGTCCGATGCGCTTTCACTTTTTACGACTCTGGCGCACGAGGGCTACCCGGGGCACCTGTATCAGACCGTATACAGCCAGCGATCCTGTGAAACGTCCGGCATAACGCCGTTTCGCAGCATCCTCTACTACGGCGGCTATGTGGAGGGCTGGGCCATGTATGCCGAGATGTCCTCCTACGACTATGCGGCCGAGCTGGCAGGCGCCAAGGACCCGGACACGGCGGACTATCTCCTCGCCTGCCGCCTGGACAGACAGATACAGCTGTGCCTGTATTCCCTGCTGGATATCGCCATTCATTACGATGGGGCAGCCCCGGAAGACGTCAGAAAGATCCTGTCCTCCTTCGGTACGACAAACGGCGATACCGCAGCGGCGGTCTATGCCTATATTGCGGAGGAGCCCTGTAATTATCCCAAGTATTATCTGGGCTACCTTGAGATCCTGGAGTTAAAAAAACAGGCGGCAGAAGTCTGGTACCCGAACAACCAGGCTGCCGCCGCCGGCTATAACGCCATCTATGCCGATCCGGATTTCCTGGACCGCTTCCACAGCTTTCTTCTGCAAAAAGGCCCCGCAGACTTTAAGACCTTGTCTGATGCGCTGTCGTCATAAAGAAATCGTTTAATTTCGTTAAGGCCTTCTCCAGCACCTGCTGTTCCTCGTCCGTTAATTCCTCCACAACGGCGCCGATCATACGGTCATGGAACCTGCTGTGATGGAGATACGCCCTTTTACCCTTCTCCGACAGGGAGATCAGCACAACGCGCCTGTCTTCCTCGCTCCTGACCCTGTTTACATATCCCTTCCTGACGAGGCTGTTGACCGCTATCGTAAGAGTGCCCGTGGTGACCTCCAGCAGACGCGCCACGCTTGTCATATTCTTCGCCTCGTTCATGCCGACCGCCTCGATCACATGCATATCATTGGCCGTCAGATCCTGATATTCCCCGGTGCGGATCGCCCGCTCCTCTATTACATTGATGCTGCGGAACAGCCTGACCAGCATCTCATTCAGTGTATCTCTGATATCCATATCCGTTCTCCATATACCAGTCTGACGTTATTTTACCAAATAATAGTTTGATAGTCAAATTATCCGGGCGCGGCCTCCCTGCAGGAGCTGCCGATTTATAAAATTTATTTTATAATTTTTTTCTTTTTTGTTATTAAATCTGACATATTGTATTCACAATTATCTTTTATAGTAAAGCTGTAGTTGGGAAACATGATATTTATGATGAATCTGACTCACACTTTACAGAAGCCGCCGGTGCTGTCCGGTGCCGACCGGCTTCGGCTAACCGTAACAGACCGCCACGGGCGATCTGCTGACATATACTGAGTTTACACATTTCTATCCTTCTCACACAAAAACAGCGCCTTGCCAAGGGCGCTGTTTTTGGTATCGAGCCGGCAGACCGCTCCGGCTCCCGCTTCCGCAGGCGACCCGGCAGAAGCGCTTTTATCCTATCATCCCCGCCAGCACAATGCTCGCGACCACCCCCGCGAGAGTGGACAGAAGGGCGCCCGCAAGGGTATATCTGGTCTTCGTGACCCTTGCGGCCAGAAAATAGACCGACATCGTATAGAAAACGGTTTCCGTACAGCTCATCATGATCGATGTGGTAAGCCCGGTGAGGGAATCCGGTCCGTGATTTTTAAAGATATCAAGCACAAGCCCTGTCGCCGCCGATGAAGAAAACATCTTGATCAGGATCAGCGGTACCAGATCGGACGAAAATCCGAGCCTTTTGCTCATGCCCGCGAACAGGCCGCCGACAAGCTCCAGAAAGCCCGACGCGCGCAGCACCCCCACCGCCACCATCAGACCGATCAGCGTCGGCATGATGCGTATGACGGTACGAAAGCCGTCCCCGGCTCCTTTGATAAAATCTTCGTATACGTTGGTGTGCGCCGCGATACCGCAGGCAACTATGTAGAAAATGATAACAGGTATGATAATGTTGGAAATATTGGATAGGACCGCAACCATGATTACTCCCCGGCCAAGAGCAGCCTATCCGGCAAAAGCAGGGCAGACAGGCCGCTCCTGTACCGAAAAAGACTGCATGGATCATTACTATAATCTATGCAGTCTTATGCCGTCATATGACCGTTCCCGCCGCAGCGTTCCCACCCCGCAGGCGCACATACATGCCGCCCGCGCCGCGTCATTCCACGCCGAGGATATCCCTCGCCACATGTACGCCGCTGGCCGACGCATGGGAAAGAGAATGCGTCACGCCGCTGCCGTCTCCGATGATATACAGCCCCTTGTATTTCGTCTCAAGATGCTCATCGATCTCTACTTCCATATTGTAAAACTTGACTTCCACGCCGTACAGAAGCGTGTCGTCGTTCGCCGTACCCGGCGCGATCTTATCAAGGGCATAGAGCATCTCGATAATGCCGTCCAGGATACGCTTGGGCAGCACAAGGCTTAAATCGCCCGGCGTTGCCGA
>CANQIJ010000186.1 GCA_947624025.1 uncultured Lachnospiraceae bacterium
CGCCGCAGCACATATCCTCTGCCCTCGTTGGAAGGCATGATCCCGTCCGAGATCATAAAGGTCGCGGAACGGATATGATCGGTGATGATACGTATAGAAACATCCGTGTCATAATCCTTCTTATACTCCACGCCCGCGATCCCGCACACCTTCGTGCGCAGCGCCAGGATCGTATCCACATCAAAAATAGAATCCACGTCCTGCACAACAGACGCCAGTCTCTCCAGTCCCATACCGGTATCGATATTTTTCTGGACAAGCTCGGTGTAGTTGCCTTTACCGTCATTGTCAAACTGGGTAAAGACATTGTTCCAGATCTCCATATACCGGTCGCAGTCGCAGCCCACGGTACAGCCGGGCTTGCCGCAGCCGTACTTCTCTCCCCGGTCATAGTATACCTCCGAACAGGGGCCGCAGGGACCCGAGCCGTGTTCCCAGAAATTATCCTCCTTGCCGAAACGGTAGATCCTCTCCGGCGCGATGCCGATCTCTTTATTCCAGATCTCGAACGCCTCATCGTCTTCCTCGTAGACAGACGGATAGAGCCTGTCGGGGTCTAAGCCGACCACTTCCGTCAGAAACTCCCAGCACCAGGCGATCGCTTCCTTCTTAAAATAGTCGCCGAAAGAGAAGTTGCCGAGCATCTCAAAGAACGTGCCGTGCCTCGCCGTCTTGCCGACATTCTCCAGATCGCCCGTCCGGATACATTTCTGGCAGGTGGTGACACGCCTTCTGGGCGGGATCTCCTGTCCCGTAAAATACGGTTTAAGCGGCGCCATGCCGGAATTGATCAGAAGCAGGCTGTTGTCGTTGTGCGGCACCAGCGAAAAACTTTTCATCTTTAAATGTCTCTTGCTCTCAAAAAAATCGAGGAACATCTTGCGCAGTTCATTTACACCGTAGGGTTTCATAGGTTAACAATGTCCTTTCTGTATGTATATTCAGGCAGTATAACAGATCAAAAATCAAATTTATCCGCAAAGTATGCGTCAAGTTCGTCGATCGCGATCCGCTCCTGCTCCATCGAGTCACGGAATCTTACGGTCACGCACTGATCCGTCTCGGAATCGAAATCGTATGTCACGCAGAACGGCGTACCGATCTCGTCCTGTCTGCGGTAACGCTTACCGATGTTGCCGCGGTCGTCAAATTCACAGTTATACTTCTTAGACAGCTGCGTATAGATCTTCTCCGCACCCTCATTGAGCTTCTTGGAGAGCGGCAGTACGCCGATCTTGACAGGCGCAAGCGCCGGGTGGAAATGCAGCACGGTACGCATATCGCCCTCGCCGATCTCCTCCTCGTCGTAAGCGGCGCAGAGGAACGCCAGTACCACACGATCCGCCCCCAGCGACGGCTCGATCACGTAAGGCACATATTTTTCGTTCTTTACATCGTCAAAATAAGACATATCTTCGCCGGACGTATTCTGATGCTGTGTAAGATCATAGTCGGTTCTGTCCGCGATGCCCCACAGCTCGCCCCAGCCGAAGGGGAACAGAAACTCGATATCGGTAGTTCCCTTGGAATAAAACGCCAGCTCAGCCGGATCATGATCCCGAAGACGCATCTCTTCTTCCTTAATGCCGAGAGAGATCAGCCAGTCGCGGCAGAACCCTCTCCAATACTGAAACCATTCCAGATCCGTGCCGGGTTCACAGAAAAACTCAAGCTCCATCTGCTCAAATTCCCTTGTGCGGAACGTGAAGTTGCCCGGCGTGATCTCATTGCGGAAGGACTTGCCGATCTGTCCGATGCCGAAGGGGATCTTCTTGCGGGAAGTTCTCTGTACGTTTTTAAAATTGACAAAGATGCCCTGCGCCGTCTCCGGACGCAGATAGACCGTGTTCTTGGCGTCCTCCGTGACGCCCTGGAACGTCTTGAACATCAGGTTAAACTGTCTGATGTCCGTAAAATTATGTTTGCCGCAGCTGGGACAGGGAATATTCTTCTCCTCCACAAAATCCTTCATCTGCTGCTGGCTCCAGCCGTCCACGGACTCCTCGAAGGTAATGCCGTTCTCTGCGGCGTAGTCCTCGATCAGCTTGTCGGCGCGGAATCTCTCGTGGCACTCCTTGCAGTCCATCAGTGGGTCGGAGAAACCGCCCAGATGCCCCGATGCCACCCATGTCTGCGGGTTCATCAGGATGGCACAGTCCACACCGACATTGTAGGGATTCTCCGTAATGAACTTCTGCCACCAGGCCTTCTTCACATTATTCTTAAGCTCCACTCCCAGATTGCCGTAGTCCCATGTATTGGCAAGTCCGCCGTAGATCTCGGAGCCGGGATACACAAATCCCCTCGCCTTCGCCAAAGCCACGATCTTTTCCATTGTTTTTTCCATTACTGTTATCCTCCCTATCTCTCCCACACGGCTGTACCGTTGGAAGTCACCTTTATCATTCTGCGTAAGCTATTCAAACACAATGTACGAAAATACGCTTTCCCCGTCTGTATCCTGTGCCGGATATGAGATGCGGACGCCTGCTTTGCCCGAAAAAGCCACATTCAGCCCTGTTGTCTCGCACTGATTGATGTAGAGGACCTTACCGTAAGTCTTTACCAGGAGTTCCTCCGACGGTTTCGTTGCGATCACAGCGATCTGTTTCTGATCCCAGTCATCCATATATCCGATCTCCAGCGGTTCTCCGTCAGCCGAGACAAAGGGCACGGTCTCCAGCGGATATCCCGCATCCACAGCATCCTCCAAAGTTCCGACGAACATCTCTCTGTGATTGAAGCTACTGTAGTCCTGCTGCGTGGCATAGTCAAGCTGAATATAGATCGTACCGTCTTTTTCTTCAATGGAAGAAAGAGTTACGCTGTCCTCCCCACGATCGGCACGGTACTCGGATACACGTTCTTCCGCCAGGGATCTCAGCTCTTCCAGATCATAATAATTCTGTTCAAAGCCGCCAACGATCCGGTGAGTGACCGTTCCGTCCTTATTGATCGACACTGAAGAAATGTCCGGTTCGCTGTTCTGTCCGCACCCGGTCAATACGCAGAATACCGCCGCAACGGCCAGCGCCATTTTTACTTTTTGCATACGTTTTCCCCTCCGGTCAGTTCAGACCGTCAACATACTGCATTACATTATATTAGAGATGATCCACAATTTCAAGACTTTTAAACTCTCTGTCCAGATATCGTTTCCTGTAATCATCCGCGATCGCCTTCAGTTCACCGAGCACTCTGTCGGTCACCGTAAAAGTATACAGCTTTTCAACAGGCGAACCAACTATGTAGGATACCGCATATTCGGTGGACTCATCCCATGCTCCGTCTTTGGGCATTCCCGGGAATTCCCCGTTCAGCGCCATCGCCTTGATCTCAAAGATATAACGGACCAGGCGGTTGGGGATCGACTCATGCATCAGCGCCCGAAGAGATTGATACAGAAGCTTCAGCATCTCCTTTTCGTCATTGTTCTCCCTTGTATAATAATCCATCAGCTCGAGGAAATACATTCCGAAGCAGGCCCCCTCAAAGTCCTCCCTCATCCCTTCAAAATAATTGCTGATGGAAGCCTCCAGGACATTATATGAGCTTCTGCCGACATACAGCTTAAATTCTCCGAAACAAAACGGGGCAGTCGCTGCAAGCAGCCTGCTTCCCTGTTTGCGCGCCCCTCTGGCAAAGGCAGATATCTTGCCCGTTTCCCTGGTCAATATAACGACCCTTCTATCGTATTCTCCGATCGGCTCAGCCTTTAAAATCATTCCCGTAATCTGAGTGTACTCCTGCATGAGAATGTTCTCCCGACTCTTCCTTATTTTCACAGTTTAGATCCTGTGCATTGTCCGCCGCATTTCTATATGCCAGAAAATCATCGATCTTCCCGGTAGTCATAAATTTTTCCCAGTAATTTATCTCATTCATCTTACGCCCCTAAATCCTCTCTCATCAACTGGTATTTAGGGTTCGCAGATTTACATCTTTCTATTCTGTTTCTTTCGGATCATAACCAAAATTTTTGAGAAGATAATCGCTGTCGCGCCAGTCCTTTTTTACCTTGACCCACAGCTTCAGATTAACCTGTCTCTCCACCAGATCTTCTATATCCTTTCTTGCGAGCGTTCCGATCTTCTTGAGCATCGCGCCCTGCCTGCCGATGATGATGCCCTTGTGGGAATCCCGTTCGCAGATGATAGTAGCCTCGATATCCACCAGATCCTTCTTATACTTCATCGACTCAATAGTGACGGCGATACCGTGCGGCACCTCTTCCTCCAGACACCGCAGGGTCTTCTCCCGGATCAGTTCGGCGGCGATCTGGCGCACCGGCTGATCCGTCACAGTATCCTCATCATAAAAAGGATCGCCGTACGGCAGATATTTCATGATACAGCCGGTCAACACGTCCAGCCCGTCCTTCTTTAAAGCGGACACAGGCACGATTTCGGCAAAATCAAGCTGTTTTCTGTACGCATCGATATAAGTCAGCAGCATTTCTTTCTTCACGGTATCGATCTTGTTGATCACCAGGATCACCGGTGTATTCGTCTTCTTCAGCTGTTCGATGATATGCCGCTCTCCTGCCCCGATATAATCCGAAGGCTCCACGAGCCAGACCACTACATCCACCTCGGACAGCGTATGCTGTGCCACATTGACCATGTAATCCCCCAGCTTATTCTTGGCCTTATGTATACCCGGCGTATCCAGGAACACGATCTGCCCTTCGTCCGACGTGTACACTGTCTGAATCCTGTTCCTGGTCGTTTGCGGCTTATTCGACGTGATCGCGATCTTCTGACCGATCAGCGCGTTCATCAGCGTGGACTTACCCACGTTTGGTCTGCCGATCAGCGTTACGAACCCCGATCTGTACTGTGTGTTTTCCATGATGCACCCTTTCCGTAACCGGCTCTGCCGTTATATCTTAAGGCTCGGTATCGGCCTCCGGCTGATCCCCGGTCTCCTGTGAACACAGAGCATTCTCATTCTTTGCTGTATCCGCTGTCTTTGCCGCAAGCTTCTTTTCCTTCCGTTTTCTGAGAGTG
>CANQIJ010000187.1 GCA_947624025.1 uncultured Lachnospiraceae bacterium
TTCTTGTACCCTTTTTTACTGGTTTTGGGGTTATTTCTTTTTCAATTTACTCTTGACATATCACCAAATTGCTTTTGACAAATAGTAAAACTAACTGATATATGGTGATCCTTGACGTGGATCGGACGATATGATGGCAGATATTAATTACTTAATTAATACACGATTAAACGGCCAAATTGTTTCTTTGTAATTTTAAAAAGAAAAGCAACGAATACTGGATTCGTTGCTAAAATTTGAAAAAATTAAATTAATATTTATAGTCTTATTATATCATTGAGGCAAACAAAATCAAGAACTTTTTGGCGTTTATTATTACACTGCCATATGATAAATATTTTGCTCTTTTGATCTGTAATTTATCTGTGAATAGGGATGACTGCCACCTGCTTTTTACTGGTGACTTTCGTGAGAAAACAGTTCCATTTTGCCGCTCTTTTCCAAATCCCGGCAACTATGATTATATGCTGCCTATTGTTAAATAGTTCTGTTCGGATTATTTGATATATTTTAACATCCTCAAATTGCAAAATCAGCTTGTACTGTCTGCTGAAAATGGGGCCGGTTAAGTATATTTGCATAGCTGGATTGTCATATACTCGAGAACAGGCGACAGATTCAACGATTTTGCTGCCCCAAAATCATTTTGGATATCGGTATTCGCTTCTGTCATCTAAAATCATTTCACTAATCTGTTTGCCGTTATAAGTGTCATTGACAGGATAGTTTTTACACATTTGATAAACCTGTCTTAGGGTTCTTGGCGGATGTGCTTTGACGCATCCGTTACGATATAAAGTATCACGTTGCTTGACTGTTTTGTGTTTTGCTGCGGAGTCAGAGCAAAATGCGTTGACGGTTTCCTCAAAATCAAACAGGGTTTCTTCAAATTGATCTTTATCGAATTCCATGCTGTTTAATCCATAAATACAACCGTGTATATGGGAAAATTGTCGTTTGGTTGCTCTAAAATATGCCTTTTTGCTTCCGTTGACAGCACATATATGTAAATGCGCTGTACAGTGAGGATTTGGACAGTAAAATCTCTCATCCCGATTTTCTACTACTCTGGCAAAATAGGATCTGTTCTTTCAGCATCTCTGTACGCAATGTTGCCATAATATGAGATCTCCTTTGGATTAAAATTCCCTAATCTCCCTTGCAAGGCTAAAAGGAATCACTTCGTTATCTGCCGTTTTTACATAGGCAGTTTCCTCATGCATATAGGAGACGATTTCCTGTGCGTTAAATGAAACAAATTTTTGGATTACAGTATTGAGCACTTGCTTTTCAGCGCTTGACAATACGCTTTCGCTTATTTTATTGTTTGGTAAAAAATGATATTTTGTATATTCATAGTCTTCTTCAATCTGCTTATTGATATTTTCAAGCCCGACGAGCTTATAATGACCGACCGGCAATGCGCCCATCGTATCATGGCGGTAAACCAAGCCGCTTATAGAATTGCCGTATCTTTTAAAAAACAGCGCATCGGCATACCAGAGTAATTTCATCAATTTTACTTTATACAGATTGTTGATCCGTTTGGCAAAATAAGAAACCATAAGTTCCACTTTGTCGATGTCAAGCAGCTTGAAACCATTTTCATTACAAGGTGTTTGATAAGTTATATATTCGCTTTCAAGACTTCTTCTTTGCAGATATTCTTTACCGTCTTCATCGAGATGGGCAATGATTCGCTGCTTAATACGTTCGCTTTTTTTAACTGTAAATTTTTCGCGGTTTTTTTGTAGATAATCCAAAGCGACAAGAGGGTTTTCTTGAATCGCTCTTAAAATATTGTCATATGCTTCATCCTGGATTGCCTTGCTCTCGTATCTGGAAATAGTAGCCTCGCCCCACCCTAACAGTCTGGCCAAGTCAACTTGAGATAATCCATAGGCTTTTCTGAGAGCGACAATTTCATCGGATGTGAGCAGTTGATGCTTTGTTCTATATGCGTTGTGCGCATTTAGCAGATTTTGGTTTTCCATTGCGCCAGTTGCAAATTCGTTTTCATCGGCATCACTGTTAAGACATAGATAATAATTTTCCGTATAATCAGTTTCTTCTTCTTTGATAATAGTTCGTACAATGCGCACTCGATGCTCTATTTCATGTACTTGCCCGCATAAAGGGCATTGTATTTGAATTTTGCGGATAAGATTACTATGCTTCATGATATTGTCTCCTTTTATGGTTTCTATTTTTTATACGGGAATTTCATATCGTGTTTTGCGTAATGAAAAGATAAGCAGAGTATTTTTCGGGCTGTTTCATCTTTGATTTTAAGCTTTATATAAATCAATTTTCCTCCTATATATTTACCAAATACAAATAGCAACGGCGGTTTGTCATTGTCTGTATCTATCAGCGTCTCCGAATATTCTTGCAAGGTGAGTTCACTTAGTCTGTTGATGATATCGCTGGCATCATATTCCAAGTCAGCCATTGTATATGCAGTAGAGTATATGATTTCCTCTTTATTGGATTTTATAATGATAAGATCGGTTTCTGCATTAAAATCATCAGCAGTAAGGATTTTTTTAATTTGTCCAAGAATATGTTAACGGCAGTTCTATCTGAACGGATCGGGATCTTTATATTTATCACCTCCGTGACGGGTCAATATATCGTGTATACTATACAATAACATACACTATCATTTGATAGTGTGTCAAGCGGATTTTAGTAAAAAAGCTTGATTTTATCCGGATATATACCATATTGACTATATGTTTATGTGATTGTATAGTATACAATGATGTAGTAAAGGTAAAGGGATAGGGATACCAAATTTTTCTGCATGGATATCCTGAATTATTGTGAAAAAGACAGGTGGGAATCAATACAACGAACCACCCCTCGAAAGGCAGGTAGAACTATGAAATATCCGAAATTTTTACGACCCGGCGGCACCATCGGCTTTGTCGCGCCCTCCTGCGGCTGTGCGACGGAGCCCTACAGAAGCGGCTTTTTGCATGCGCAGGAAAAATGGCGGGCGCAGGGTTTTTCACTGGACCTGGGACCGAACTGCTATGCCGACTGCGGCGTCGGTATCAGCAACACGCCGGAGAAATGCGGTGAGGAACTGACCGAATACTATTGCAGCGGCGGTCAAGACGTCCTGATCTCCTGCGGCGGCGGAGAGCTGATGTGCGAGACCTTGAACCATGTGGATTTTGACAGGATCAGGAATGCTTCGCCGAAGTGGTATATGGGATATTCGGACAATACCAATATGACGTTTCTTTTGACGACGCTGTGCGACACGGCTTCGATCTACGGGCCTTGTGCAGCATCGTTTGGCATGGAACCGCCTCACCGATCGCTGGACGATGCCATGCTGCTTCTGCAGGGGCGTAAGCTGACCGTGCAGGGCTATGATCTGTGGGAGAAGGAATCTTTAAAGGATGAGGATCATCCGCTGGAACCGTATCATCTGACGGAGAGATCCGTGATCAGGTATATTCTTCCCGACGGAAGGACGAATATCGGGAGTCTGGCGGCGCAGACGGCGGCCGGAGCGGTGAGTATCGATTTCTCCGGCAGACTTCTGGGCGGCTGCACGGATTGTCTGGTGAATCTGCTTGGCACCGGGTTCGATCAGGTGACGGAATTTACGGAACGCTACAGGGAGGACGGCTTTATCTGGTTCCTGGAAGCCTGTGACCTGAATCTGATGAGCATCCGGCGCGCCATGTGGCAGATGGATAACGCCGGCTGGTTCCAATACTGCAGAGGATTTCTGATGGGACGGCCCCGCCTGGGGATGAATGCGGAAGAATACGGCATAGACGAGTATCAGGCAGCTTATGAGGCCATCCGCAAGTATAATGTCCCCGTGCTGATGGATCTCGATATCGGGCATTTGTCACCCATGATCCCGCTGATCTGCGGCAGTATGGCGCGGGTCGTAAGCGATGGGACCCGGTACAGCGTGGAGATGGAGCTGCGCTGACGAAGCTGGATTCAGGCGACTGCCATGCGGCATGCGTTTCTTATGACAGTGCTATGCTGACAATTATGAAAGGCGGATACGATCATATGATCCCACAAGACCCTGCTATGCTTCTTAGCTTTATGAATTTGAAATTACGCGATTATTATGCTACTCTGGATGCTCTCTGTGATGATCTGGATATAGACCGTTCAGAGATAGAGGATAAACTGTCAACGCTTGATTATCATTACGACAAGGAGAAAAACCGGTTTGTCTGAAAAAATTAAAATCACAGTCGTTATTGATAACGAAAATACGAATGCGCATCAGCAGAGAAAAAGCTTGGATTCCGTGGATGTGACGCATGATCCATCTATGACGATCATGTCAACTTTGCTGCAAAACGATCTGATAAGCGGCAGTTTCTGCGGCGGAAGAGGGGATTGCGGACGGTGCCGGATCCGGATAATAGAGGGCGTTATGGAACCGACAGATCTGGAAAAAACGGTTCTGACGCCTGAAGAACTAAAACGGGGATACCGGCTTGCCTGCGCTGCCAGACCGAAAAACGACTGTGTCATCAGAATAGCGGCGGCGGATACGCCTGATATTGCCATTGTAACTGATATGATAGGCGTGACGGAAAATATTGACCATATTAGTCAACAAAAAAACAAGACAATAAATCGAAGATCATGTGTTACGGAACCGGCATCCGATGAAGCTATAAACGATACGAACAGGGACGGCGCCAGGGCGCAGCCGGAAACGATACGGGAGACGATGATCGCCGTAGACCTGGGAACCACCACGATCGCCATGCAGCTAATGGAGACGGATACGGGCAGGGTCATAGATACCTACTGTGAGATGAATCCCCAGAGAAGCTACGGAGCCGATGTCCTGTCAAGAATACAGGCTTCCTGTGAGGGTAATCGCGAAAAACTGCAGGATCTGGTCACGGAAGCGCTGGAGCGGGGCGTTACGCGCTTCCGGCAGCGGAAAGCCGGAGCGCCGGACGCGGAAGCACGGGGTAAAGGGGGA
>CANQIJ010000188.1 GCA_947624025.1 uncultured Lachnospiraceae bacterium
TAAATTCAACGATGTTCACACCGTGCTGACCCAGCGCAGGGCCAACCGGGGGCGCCGGCGTAGCTTTGCCGGCAGGAATCTGTAACTTGATATATCCTTCTACTTTCTTTGCCATAATGGCACCTCCTAATAATGTGGTACGGGCGTATCCGCCGTCCCGGCTCCGATGCATACGTTCTGCCGTCTCGTGCAGTCCGGACATATCGGAAGAAACGGGATCGATACTCCCACAATATACTTAACGCGCCGCCGCAGTCTGCATAGGTCCCGCATACATGCCGGGCAGCCCGGCCCGCGCGATAAATATTGATGTAATTGCTATATATTACAGCCTTCTGACTTCCGCGAAGCTGATCTCAACAGGAGTCTCTCTGCCGAACAGTTCAACATTGATGGTCGCCACCTGTTTATTGAAGTCGATCCTCTGTACAACGCCGATCGTATCTTTCCAGACACCGGCGACTACCGCGATCGTATCACCTTCCGTAAAGTCTACGGTCATGTTCTCCATCTTAATGCCGAGAGGCTTCATCTCTGCTTCGGTAAGCGGCACCGGCTTGCTTCCCGGTCCGACAAACCCGGTCACGCCTCTGGTATTTCTCACAACATACCAGGTATCGTCATTCATGACCATATTGATCAGAACATAGCCGGGGAACATTTTCTTCTGAACGGTTCTTCTGGCGCCGTTCTTCATCTCCATAACATCCTGCATCGGCACTCTGACTTCCAGGATCTCTTCCTCCAGATGCCTGTTTTCGATCGTCTTCTCGATGTTGGCTTTAACCTTGTTCTCATACCCCGAATAGGTATGTACAACGTACCAATTTGCTTCCGCCATATAAAAATACCATGCCTTTCCCGCTTACTGTTTCCGAAGTCCGCTCAACTAAAACGAAAGTGTTGTAAGGAAATCCACCCCATACTGAAGACCGAAGTCCAACACTGTAATGATTGCTCCGATAACAACGGAAATGATGACGACTGCTATGGATTGCTTGATAAGGTCATCCTTGTCCGGCCATGTGATTTTCTTAAACTCGGATTTCACACCGTTCCAGAATTTTGTGATCCTGGATGCTCCTCCTGATTTAGCAGAATCTCCCATGATATTACTCCTTTCGTCAAAACAACAAACGACTATTTCGTCTCTTTATGCAAAGTATGCGTCCTGCAGAATCTGCAGTACTTCTTGATCTCCATCCTGTCGGGATGTGTTTTCTTATCCTTTGTCGTATTGTAGTTACGCTGTTTGCACTCTGTGCATGCTAAAGTGATCTTTGTACGCATCTTATTACCTCCACGTGTATTCACCAATTAACCGACTGCTAATTTTGAGCATAAAAAAAAGACCTAAATCCTATCTTGCTCAAAACAATATATCATACGCGGAACATGAAGTCAACCAAAAATCCGAGAAAAGTAAATAAAATGAAAAAAATTTTTTTATCTCTAAACTTTCCGGCCGTCTGTCACGATAATATAGGTAGAGAATGCACCTTGGCTTATTATGCCTTTTCGCGCTGTTTGTATGCCGCCGGAAGGCCGGAGAAAGGTTTTCCTTTTTCTTATTATAATATAAGTAAGAAGCTATTGCAATTTATAGGGATTTGGTGGTACAATAAGCTTATCAGATTATCGGTATCTGCGGTCTATCGTATCAGCCGTTCCAACCGGATGCCCTGCAAGCTACGGACAGCTGCCTAAGGCTCCGGTCCCCGGATCGTTTCCGGGGCATTCACGGAAGAAAGGAGGGGAAACGATGTCTTATAACAGTATTCATAATATGGCGAACGTCTATAATTTCTATATGACGACTTATGCGCCGAAATCCAGTACGCCTTATGATTCTCATAAGAAGAGCGAACTGCGCAGCGTTTACAATTCCATTGTCAAAATGAATAAAGACGCCCCTCTGTATATCCTCGATACGAGTAAGGACTCCCAGAGATTTGCTGTGAGCATGAAAGAGAATGCCAGAGAGCTTCGCAATACCATTGCATCTCTCGGCGGGCTTGACGAAGCGGAGCTCCTTAATAAGAAGGTGGCTTATTCCAGCAACGAGAATATTGCGACTGCCGATTTTGTAGGCACGATCCAGGAGGACGGAGAACTCCCCTCTTATGAGATAGAGGTAGACCGTCTTGCCACACAACAGATCAACACCGGCAAATATCTGGCGGACGACGAACAGGTTGCTCTGCCGCCCGACACCTACTCCTTCGACATCGGTATCGATGGGCTGAATTACGAATTTCAGTTCAGCATCAAACCGGGCGAGACGAACCGAGACGTTGAAGACAGGCTCGCCAGACTGGTCACCAATGCCAATGTCGGCGTAAAGGCCCAGGTAGTTCCCGGGGATAACAATACTTCCTATCTGCGGATAGAGTCCAACGCCACCGGCTTAAAGGGAAACGATCCTTATATATACAGGATATCCGACCACCGGACGAGCAAAACGGCCGGAACCGTCGATTATTTCGGTCTGGATCATGTGGCTGTCATGCCCGGCAACGCTGCCTATGCCGTCAACGGCGAGGAACACACCTCCACCACCAACCGGTTTACACTGGATCACACTTATGACATCGAGCTCACAGGCGTAAGCAGTGAGGAGGGCGAGACGGCTTCCATCGGTCTGAAGACGGATGTGGAATCTCTTACGGAGAATATCAATACGCTTGTCGGCGGTTTTAATTCATTTCTCCGGGCAGTTTCGGAATACACAGACAACCAGCCCAAGAGCAACCGGCTGTTTAACGAAATGAGCAGCGTGGCGAGAGTCTTTTCCCACGAGCTGACTGCAGTGGGGCTTAATCTGAACCTGGACGGTACGCTTGAGGTAGACGATGAGACGCTGAGGGAGACCGCCATGTCAGAGGATGCGGCGGAAGCCTTTTCCCCTCTCAAGAGCTTTACCAATGCCGTGCTGCGCAAATCCAATCAGGTTTCTTTAAACCCGATGAACTATGTGAACAATATCATTGTCGCTTACAAGAACCCGGGTAAAAATTTCGCAAGCCCTTATATCACAAGCGCATACAGCGGTATGATGTTCAACAGCTACTGCTGATGTGCCGCCGTCGCCGTGCGGCGATATTCATATCAGAAAATCATTAAAAGAGCCGGATCGCTGCTGACCCGGCTCTTATTTATGCCAGCCGCTACAGCGGGATATTTCCGTGCTTTTTCCCTGGCAGCTGCGCCTGCTTGTTCTTCAGGCCGCGAAGTGCCCTCACAAGCGCCTCTCTCGTCTCTTCCGGTTTGATCACCTCATTGACATATCCTCTTGCCGCCGCAACGTAAGGATTCAGGAAACGTTCCTCATACTCGGCCTTACACTGTGCGCGCATGGCTTCCGGATCATCCGCCGACTTGATCTTACGTTTAAAAGCGATATTGACCGCACCGTCGGCTCCCATGACCGCGATCTCCGCGATCGGCCATGCATAGACGATATCCGCACCCATCTCCTTAGAATTCATGGCAATGTACGCTCCGCCGTAAGCCTTGCGCATGATCAGTGAGATCTTCGGTACGGTCGCCTCGGAATACGCATAGAGTATCTTTGCCCCATGGCGGATAATGCCGTTATGCTCCTGCGCCGTACCGGGCAGAAACGCGGGCACATCGATCAGGGTGACTAACGGTATGTTGAAGCAGTCGCAGAATCGGATAAAACGGGCGATCTTATCGGATGCGTGATAATCCAGAGAGCCTCCCATGGCATTAGGCTGGTTTGCAACGATACCGACCACCTTGCCCTCCATTCTGCTAAAGCCGACAACCGCGTTCATCGCAAATTCCTTCTGCACCTCAAAAAAGCTGCCTTCGTCAACGATACAGTCTATCACCTCCAGCACATCATAAGCATGACGGGAATTGTCCGGCACGATATCCCTGATCTTGGCGGCTTTCGCCTTCTGCGAAGCGGCCACTCTGCCGTTATCGATCTTGCCGAACACCTTACCCACGCGCGGAAGGATGCTCTGTCTTTCCTGATTGTTAATGGTGGGCGGTTTCTCCGTCCAGTTGCCCGGCAGATAGGATAACAGCTTGCGCACCCCCATCAGGCACTCTTTTTCCGTATCATATGTAAAATGGGATACGCCGCTCTTCTTGGCGTGTACTGCGGCCCCTCCCAGCTCTTCCACGGACACTTCCTCATTGATGACCGTCTTTACCACATTCGGACCCGTGATAAACATTTTGGAGATATCCTTGACCATAAAGATAAAATCGCAGATGGCCGGGGCATAGCAGGCGCCGCCCGAACAGGGCCCCAGTATGACCGCGATCTGCGGGATCACGCCGGAAGCCTTTGTGTGGCGTAAGAACATACCGCTGTAGCCGCTTAACGACGAGATCCCTTCCTCGATCCTTGCGCCGCCGCTGTCGTTGATGCAGATCAGGGGCGCCTTCATCTCCATCGCCATATCCTGGATACGGCAGATCTTAAAAGAATGGTACTCGCCGAGCGTACCGCCGATCACCGTGAAATCCTCGCTCGCCACAAAAACCTGGCGTCCGTCGATCTCCCCATATCCGGTCACAACGCCGTCGCCGGGCACTCTCCTCTTATCCAGATCAAAGTCGTCGATACGCGACTCTATAAATCCGTCCACCTCCACGAAGGTGCCGGGATCAAGCAGCACCTCGATCCTCTCTCGCGCTGTCATTTTACCGCTCGCATGCTGTTTCTCTATTCTGTTCTGACCGCCGCCCTGCAGCGCCTTCTGTCTTCTGTTATCCAATTCCCTGATCGCATCGTCCCAGTTCATGATATCCGCTCCCTTCCGCACCGGAACAAAGCTTCGACGTTGGCGTCTGCGCACTGTCGGTTCGCCATGGTCTTTTCCAATGCCCTTTGCTCCGCATTTCCGCATTAAATCGTTTGAATATCTAATACTTTGATTATCAAACTATATTTCTATATTATAGGCGGGGTACTGATTTTTGTCAATACCCCGCCTT
>CANQIJ010000189.1 GCA_947624025.1 uncultured Lachnospiraceae bacterium
CAGGCCGGAGCTGTCCAACGCCGAGAATATCCTTCATATCCTGCGGCCTAACAGTAAATATACGCCGCTTGAGGCTAAGATACTGGATATTGCCCTGATCTTACATATGGAACACGGCGGCGGAAACAACTCAAGCTTTACGACACGTGTAGTTACATCGTCGCTGACAGACACCTACTCTGTCATTGCGGCCGCTATCGGATCGCTGAAGGGCCCCCGCCACGGCGGAGCAAATATCAAGGTCGTACAGATGTTTGAGGAAATGAAGCGGGAGGTGTCCGACTGGACGAACGAGGGGCAGGTCGCCGACTATCTGAAGCGTCTTCTGCATAAGGATGCCTTTGACCACGCGGGACTTATCTATGGCGTCGGACATGCCGTGTACTCCAAATCCGACCCGCGAGCGGTCATATTTAAATCCTTTGTGGAGAAGCTGTCCGAGGAAAAAGGACTGCATGATGAATTTGCGCTGTATTCCCTGGTTGAGCGCCTTGCGCCCCAGATCATCGCCGGGGAGCGTCCGATCTATAAGGGCGTCAGCATCAATGTGGACTTCTATTCGGGCTTTGTATATAATATGCTCAATCTTCCGGTGGAGCTGTACACCCCGATCTTCGCCATAGCCAGGATCGTAGGATGGAGCGCTCACCGTATGGAAGAGCTCGCCGGCAACGGCAAGATCATCCGCCCGGCATACAAAACGGTCTGTACCGACAAGGAATATGTGAAGATAGACAAAAGAGATGCCTGAAAGCATCTCTTTTATTTCGGGAGTTTATTTCTTTTTATCCGGCTTAAGAGCCATCCTGTCCTTCGCCATGTATTTCTTCTGACTGCTTTTATAAGATGTAACATAAATGACCAGGGCGGCCAGGATCAGAACACTCCCGCCCCATGTGAGCGCCTGCGACATAATGTAATAGTCGTTGATCAGATGTATGACAGAAGCTGCTACGATCAGAAGGCCTGACAAAAGCAGTCTCTTATACATATATTCGATGAACCCCAGCTTATCCTGAAGATCGTTTTCACTGATATTCTTGCCGAGCATGACATTCGATACCACGCTGCCCTGCTTTTTGGCCATGACAGCGGAGCCTATCAGATAACAGCCGCTAATAAGAAACAGCAGATCTATCGTACCGCTCATTCCCATTGTATCTATCCCTCCATTTTCCAGATCGCGCCGACCCTGTTCAGCAGAACCTGGGGTTCAACCGGTTTCCTGATAAAATCGACCGCACCCAGTGCAAGTCCCCGCTCCCTGCTGTCTTCCTCAGCATCCGCCGTCAGAATGATCACGGGGATCTCTGCGGTTTCCGGGGTTTTCTTTAGCTGTCTCATCACTTCATAACCGTCCATCTCCTGCATACATATATCCAGCAGTATCAGATCCGGCGTTTCGCTTTTGAGAAATGCAAGAGCTTCCTTCCCGGATCTTACCGTAGTGACTTTATATTTATCTTTCAGGATCAAACATACGTATTTCAGATTGGTGGACACATCATCAACTAATAAAACATGCTTCATACTGATTCGCCAATATGCAGAAAGCGCTTAACCGCCGCTTTCATCTCCGTCTTTTCACATACATGATCGTGCACGACCGGAGCCGTCCTGATCTCTTCGATCGCTCTTGGCACCTTTATCCTGCCGATTTTAGATAATTCGTCCACCAATTCAAAATCGGACAAGGCATCATATTGACTGTCGATCGCATTCATGACGCTTCTCGTAAATTTGAAAGGACTCGCCGTGGAAGCTATCACGGTCGGAGCCGTATCCCCGGTATCAGCCACATATTTACCATATACGGCGCTTGCCACCGCCGTGTGCGTATCCAGTATATAGCCCGAGCTCTCGTACATATCCCTGATACGCTTCGCCGTCTCCTTCTCATCCGCATAGTTGCCATAGAAATCCGCCAGCTGCCCTCTCATCTGCTCCGTGATCTCATAGCTGCCCGACCGGGACAGAGCCGACATCAGCTCTGCGGTTTTTCCGGCATCCTCTCCCGCAATACGATAAATCAGACGTTCGAGATTGCTGGAGATCAGAATATCCATCGACGGAGAACTGGTCAAGACAAACTCCCTGTTCCGATCGTATCTGCCGGTTGTAAAGAAATCATACAGTACTTTATTTTCATTGGACGCACAGATCAGCTTCGCGATCGGCACACCCATGTTTTTAGCATAGAAGGCCGCCAGGATATTGCCGAAATTTCCGGTGGGCACAACAACGTTGATCTTCTCGTTGTCTTTGATCCTTCCGCCATGCAGCAGCTTCGCATAGGCATATACATAATAAACCACCTGCGGAACCAGCCGCCCGATATTGATGGAGTTGGCAGAGGAAAACTGCAGACCCGCCTCTTCCATTTCCTGTGCCAGCTCACGGTCATTAAAGAGCGCCTTCACACCGTTCTGGGCGTCATCAAAATTACCGCGGATACCTACCACGTATGTATTATCGCCCTTCTGTGTGACCATCTGTTTCTCCTGAATGGGGCTCACGCCGTTCTTTGGATAAAAAACGATGATCCTCGTGCCTTCGACACCGGCGAAACCGGCAAGCGCCGCCTTACCTGTATCTCCCGACGTAGCGGTCAATATGACGATCTCATTCTTAACATGATTTTTCTTCGCCGAAGTGATCATCAGATGCGGCAGAATAGACAAAGCCATATCTTTGAAGGCGATCGTAGAGCCGTGAAACAGCTCCAGATAATACGCGCCCTCAGCCTCCTTGACAGGAGCGATCTCATCTGTATCAAATTTGGAATCATAAGCGCGCTCGATGCAGGTTTTCAGCTCTTCCTCCGTGAAATCCGTCAGGAACAGCTTCATAACCTCGTAGGCAACCTCCTGATAGGGTCTGCCCGCCAGCTCCTGCATGGGCCGCCCAAGCGCCGGGATATGATCGGGGACAAACAGCCCGCCATCCTCCGACAGCCCCTTTAATATCGCCTGAGACGCCGTGATCTTTGCCCCATCGCCTCTCGTACTGCTGTATAACACTTCCATCCTATGTTCCAAACCTTTCTGTCTGATATCGTATATTATTCAGGAAGCATCGCGACACGCTTCCCAAAGCACAATGTAATTATGATACAACGATCTCAGCCGCCGCACAATCGTCCTATTGCCCGTCCGCATCCCTTTGCTCCATGAGCCTGGTCGCCTCGTCCACGGTAATGACCTTCGTATCATCGGATAATTCCGGCAGCATATCGTTGATCTGCCCCTCTGTCCCTGTTCTGATCTCATACGCCCCGGCATCCCCGGAAGTCTCTTCCTTCGCCCCGCTGCAGGCCGAAAGCAGCGCCATCGCTGCCAGGCACACCGCGCATATCGCTGTCTGCTTTATTCTCATTTTCTGACCTCTTTCTGTTATCATACTCTGTTTGAACGCAATTCGCAATCCTAATTTCTGAATTGTATTCTCCAAAAAACATTTTGGAGCCGTCGCCGCCGTCTACTCACAGCGCGCTTTTATTACTGGAAAAATTCATGGTTCCCGTACGCGAAGAGCCTTGTCAGCTTGCGGTCAAACCACTGCATTTTCTCCGAATCCGCTTTTTCCCTGGCGCAGAAATACAGCGCTCCCTGTGAGATATCCTCTCCGTATATGGCACGTTCAACCGCCTCTACCGTATCCTCGCTGATCCTGACGCTCTGGTATCTTCCGTCCACGGTGGGCGAGAACTGAGCGATCCCCTGCTCTCTCTGCATGACGACATCCACTACCGAATCGGGAAACAGATCGCTGTTGACGCGATTGAGAACTACATTGGCCACCAACAGCTTGCCCTCCTGATCCTCACCGCCGGCCTCTGCTTCGACGATACGCAGAAGCGCCTCGTAATCTGCATCCGGCAGCTGATATTTCTTAGTCTGTTCGAGCACTTCATAATCCACAACCCTTTGACCCGATGAAACGCTGGAGATCATTTCTATGAAGCTATGCTTGTCTTCCTCCAGGCTCCCGTCCACATATTCCATCCGGAACGCCGGATTGGCTGCGGTCCGGTTGATCCTGAGTTCCCTGACGCAGACCCATGACGACAGAAGCATCATGCCTGCCAGTGCAAAACTCATTATATATTTCTTGTACATCTTTCCTCCATTCCGGCAAAAATACAGGTAAAACTTTTACATGTATATATTCTATACAGAATAAAGGAAAAATATTTCTGAATTTGTTTTTTTTCTCAAAAATGGTACAATCATATAAAGGAGGAAAGACTTATGAAACACCAGCTTCCCGGCGTATATACGGCATTTCGCAAAAACCGGACACTATATTACCGCGCAAGTTTAACTTATCGCGGTAAGCATATCAGTCTGGGAAGCTATGAGACTCCCCAGGATGCGCATCAGGCCTATCTGCTTGCCGGAAAGCTGCTTAACGATCCCTCCGTCACTTTAAACGACCATACCGCAGATTCGCTTCTTTCCTTTCATAAATGGGTGTGTCTGCTTAATTTTCGCGATAACGGTATTTATTTTTCTTCCCCGATCTATATCCGTCCCAAATTTTTTTATTATTATTTTACGCAGACTGACTTTTTTATTTTTGACTCGGAGGATCTGTTCTATTACTCTTCCCGTCAGATTTCCAGAAGAGGCGGACATTACTTTGTCGCAGACTACGGCATGCAGGTCAATATCCTCAGCCGGTACGGAATCAAAAATTATGCCGTGGAAGGCAGGGACTACCGCTTTATCAACGGAAACCGCCAGGACATGCGCTATGAAAACATAGAGATCATCAACCGCTATCACGGTGTGACCGCAATATCCGACGGCACAAGGAAGCGCTACCGGGTCAGGATCCACGTTAAGGGCTATGTGACCGTGGGCACATACGACTCCGAAACAGAAGCCGCCATCGCATACAACAAGGCCATCGATCTGCTGAAAAAAGCCGGCGTGGCCAAAGCCTACACCCCGAATTATATGGAGCAAATGTCA